>NZ_CP026105.1:1237320-1546650 GCF_002902965.1 Paraburkholderia hospita
GATCGCGGTGTAGACGCGCCTTCCGAAGAAGAACGGCAGCCCCCAGTCGAACGCGTTCGAGGGGCCGCCAAGGTTATTGAACGCATAGTTTTGGGTGGCGAACAGCGTTTGCGCGTTGGCAATCGAAAATGCCGGTGAAGCCAATGCACCGTTGGTGCCCGTCACCGTTGCCGTCAGCGATTGCGCCGACGCGGGGCACCACCAGAAACCACAACGCGCGAGCGTCGTGCTCGGGAAGAACAGGCCGTTCGAACCGCTGTCGAAAAAGCTTTGTGAATACGGTTGTCCGTTGAGGGAGGTCGTTACATAGCCACTCGTCGTGTTGGCCTTCAGCACAGTCGCGTTGCCGAGCGTGTTGTTGGCCTGCGTGCCGATGCCGAAGATCATCGATCCATTCAACGTCGCCGCGCCGTCCGGACCCACGGCGGGCAGGTCGAGTACGATGCCGTTGTTGTCGAGCGCAAACTGGCTGATGGGGTTGGCCACCTGTTGAGCAAGGGGCTGCCTGGTCGATGTGCACGAGCCCGCCGGGTCGCACGCGTAATACCAGCGAGGCAAGGCCGACGTGATACAGCCTCCGCCGCAATCGGCGGAAAACAGGCCGACGCCGAGAATGCCGTTCACGCGCAGCGCGCTGGGCGTCATCATTGGCAAGCCTGAAGCGGCGCAATCGGACGGCACCGTCGGGACGGAAGGATCGGCAATCACCTGGATCGCGATGCCGGGCGCGAGCTGGCTGGCCATGCGGACATCGGCGGAGCGTACGGCGCCCCAGGTAAAGCCCGTGCCGAATACGCTGCATTCCCCGTTGAGCGTGTTTGCCGTGCCCGCAGGCGGTGTGGCGGGCACGGCGGGCAGCTCGAGGCTCGCCGGCAATTGTGAGGCGAGCACGCGCAGGCCCTGCGAACCCGTATCGACCTGCACGTTGTCGATCGTCACGCAATTCGACGTGCCCGGCACGCATACCGTCACGCTCGTCGTGAGCATGTTGCGGGTCTGCGTGGGCGTCGACGTAACGACCACCGGATGAACGTTTGGGGTCGTCGATTGCGGCACTGTCGCGACGGGTGCGGTTGCGGGCGCGCTGGCCGATGGTGTGCTGCTGGCCGTTGCGCCAGGCGAAGCGGGTGTTGACTGGGGCGAATTGCCGGCGGCGTTCGTCGTGCTGGAACCGCCGCCACCGCATCCCGCTAATGTGACCAGTGTGGCGAGCGTAACGATCGTGGCCTGCGCAAAGCGAACTGCACCCATCAGTACCTTGTTCATGGGAAATCCCGTCAACGCAGATCGGCGAGCGAAACGTCGGCTGGAAGGGCAGCCGGAAGCCACGCCCGACCGACATAACTGCGCATCTGTCCACCCGATTCAACGATGACGTCCGGTTGCTCGACGCGGGATGCATGAAGATGTCCCGTCGCGTCGAACACTTCCGCTGCCTTCGCGCGATACCGCTCCGCATACGGGCCCAGCATTCGCGTGAGGTCCGGCATGGTCGGGCCTTGCCACGCGTAGGCGAAGATCAAACCGTCGCCAGTTGCGTACTCGTTGATGGTCGTGCCACCTGCATCGACGGTCGAACGCACCCGCACCGCGCTGCCCGGCAATACGCGCTGTGTCGGGTTGCCGGTGACCTGGGACGCGGGCATCGTGCCGCCGAGCTGGGCGCGCGCGTCGCCGGCAGCGAGTGTGTTCGCGCACAGCGCGAACACGACGGATGTAGCGATGGCGGTCGCCGGATGAGTACGGATGAATGACATGTGGCAACTCCCTCGGGCCCGTCGGGCTTGTTTTTGAGATCGTTAATTCAAGATAGCACCGGGGTTTTGAGATGAGATTTGCGACCGCAGAAACGTCACGTGCGTCTCTCAAAATGCGACACCCCGACCACGCACATTTAGTTCATGGAAATCAATGACATAGAGCAAGGCGATTGATCGTTTCCGCCGCCCAAAACACTGTGTCGGAATGTTAAATATCGAGCCGAAAACCGGTCCAAAATGCAGACTTCCCGGTTCATTGTGAGATGATGCGTGCGGTTTTTTTGCGGCGCGGGGGCGGCCGACGCGGAAGTTCGCAATTCGAACACCCGACACAGCAAGCGGACGGGTCAATCAGGCCTCGATTGAAAGCAAAATGACGCGCGGTAAGCCGCGCTTTTTGCACTTCGTGTCGCCGGGCCGGTAAAATGATGGGTTAGTCCACGGACTTGCCGTGGCTTCCGTGGCTTATAGGAAGGATTCCTGGAACATGACTGAACTTCGTCTTACCAAGCGGTTTGCAGCATTGCTGATGGCAGGCGGTCTGGTCGCCGGCTGCGGCACGTCGTCGCCGAACAAGATCGACTACAAGAGCGACTCGAAATCGAAGGAAGTGTCACTCGCTGTTCCGCCGAACATGCTCGAGGAAACCGCAGACCAGCGTTCGCTGCCGCCGCAAAGCGGTCAGACGTCGCTGTCCACGTTGCAGCAGGTGCAAAGCGATGCGCCGACCGCGGCAGTTGTCGCACCCGCCGTCAGCGGCATGCATATCCAGCGCGACGGCACGGAAAGCTGGCTCGTGCTCGACAATCAGGGCCCGGACAAGGCGTGGCCGCAAATCCGCCGTTTCTGGCAGGAACAGGGCTTTCTGCTCGTCGTTGACCAGCGCGACAAGGGCGTGATGGAGACGGACTGGAACGAAACGCATCCGTCCATCAACGACGGCCTGATCCGCAGCACGCTGTCGAAGGCGATGGGCAACTCGTACGTGACGGCCGAGCGCAACAAGTACCGCACGCGTCTGGAAGCGGCGCCGAACGGCGGCACCTATGTGTTCATCAGCCAGAAGGGCCTGCGCGAAGCGCTCAGCGGCGTGAACAACGACACGAGCAAGTGGGAACCGAAGCCGAATGATCCCGGGCTCGAAACCGAATACCTGAAGCGCCTGATGGCGACGCTCGCCAAGAACGACACGGGCACGCGTACGGCCAGCGCGACGGCACCCGCAGATGCCTCGCCCGCCGGCTCGCAAACGCCGCCGAACGCAGCGACAAGCGGCGCGAAGTCGGCAGCGGCCGCAACGGCTGCACAGAATGTCGCGCTGGCTGCGCAGCCGTCGACGCCGGATGTCAGGTCGGAGGATACGTCGGCGCAGCTCTCGTCGACGGAACTGACGCTGGGCGAGCCGTATGACCGCGCGTGGCTGCGCGTCGGTCTCGCACTCGACCGCAGCAATTTCACCGTCGACGACCGCGATCTCACGCGCGGCATCTACTTTGTCCGCTATGTCGATCCGAAGGACATGACGTCGGCTGAGCAGGGCTTCTGGAACCAGGTGTTCCACGGCCGCAAGGAAAAGGTCGCCAAGCAGTATCGCGTGAACGTGCGCGCCGTGACGCCGAACCAGACGCGTGTTGCCGTCGTCGACGACAAGGGCGACGTCGATTCGTCGCCGCAAGCGAAGCAGATCATGTCGCTGATGGTTGATCAGTTGCATTGACGCCAAAGGCCGCGCTTCAGGCGGCCAAAGACAAAAAAACCCGCGTGACGGACGTCGTCACGCGGGTTTTTTTATTGCCGACGCGTTCCGCTTCGGCGACTGCCTCTAGTGGAAGCGAAGCACACGTGCATGCGTTTTGCTCAGACGTCGATCAGGCCAACCATCGGAAGAGACCGGCCATGTTCGACGTCATACCGTACTGGATGTGGGTTGTGAGCCTGATCGTGCTCGCTGTGATGTGCGGCGCGGCGCTGTCGTTCCACCTTCGAAGTTTCGCGCAGCGCGGCGCGGACTTCACGGACTCTGCAAACTCCATCGAGCATGATCCACGCAGGCCCCGCGCTCGTGTCGCGGCCCGCGCGTAACGTGACGTTACGCCGTAACGCGCGCCACACACGGCGGCCCGCAGCGCCCTCACTTTCGATTCTCCACACCAAAGCAAGCACTTGCGTGAATAACACGCGACGCGCGTGATTGGCGCGGTAGCTGCTCTTAACTGTCCCGAGCTTGACGAAATGGGTCGAAAAGCCTGATGCGGTCTGGATTTGCGGGAAGTTTGACCGTGAACCTGCCCAGGCTTTGCGCCCGTTGCGGATCGATGTGCTTATCGCCGGATATGGACGGGCGTCTCGCAGCGTCCGTCTCAGTGGCCGCGTTGCCTATCCTCGTAGGGCGGCGGTTTCGCCCGCGCTCCATGGTTGGAGCGCGGGCCATTTTTTTTGTGCGGCCGCCGTCGCCGCCGTCGCCGCCGTTACCAGCAGGTGCAGCGAAGGGCAGACCGGCGAATCAGCAGCGCTCGCTCGCCCGGTGTCCGCCGAAGCCTGGAATGCGCTTGACTACGCCCGTCGCGAGCGCGGTGCCGATGAGAATCACCGCGCAGCCCTCGATCATGCCCATCGACACGTGCTCGCCGAGAAACATCGCACCCCACAGGATGCCGAAGATGGGGATCACGAACGTCACGGTGATCGCACGCGCGGGACCGGCGACGGCGATCAGATGGAAGAACAGCATATAGGCGATGCCCGTGCACGCGACGCCCAGTGCGATCACCGAGCCCCATGCCTTCACGGACGGCGCGACCGCGGGCCACGTCGCCACGGCCAGCGGCAATACCACGATCGTCGCGCCGATCATCGTGCCCGTCGCGACCGTGAGCGCGTCGACGCCCGTCAGATGCTTCTTCGTATAGCTGGCGGCGATGCCGTACAGTAGCGTCGCGCCGAGCGCGGCGGCCGCCGCGAGCGCCGTCGTCGCGGGCGAGATGTTGGTGCCGCTCGGCGTGGCGATCTGATCCCAGACGAGCATCAGCACGCCCGCGAAACCGATCGCGAGACCGATAGTACGCAGCACGCTCAGACGGTCCTTGAGCCACACGAAGGCGACGACTGCACCCCACAGCGGCGTCGTCGCGTTGATCACGGAGGTGACGCCCGCCGACAGCGTGATCTCCGCATACGCGAACAGACAGAACGGCGCGGCAGAATTGAGAATGCCGACCACGAGCAACGGCAGCGCGCGCGTGCGCAACGTCGCCGCCGACTCGCGCAACGGGCGCCGCGCGACGAGCACGACCAGCAGAAACAGCGCGCCGATGCCGACACGCAGCGCCATCAGCGGCGCGACTCCGAAGTCGCTCACGCCGACGCGGATGAACAGGAACGACGCGCCCCAGAGGGCCGCGAGGATGAGAAGCTGGAGGATGTTGACTGGATTCATCGTGAAGGTATCGCGCGCAGTTGAGTCGCGATGCGTACGCATGCTAACACCGGGATTACGCGCGTCGTTTCACGATGGGATGAAACAGCAAGAATCGACAATTCGCCCGTCAGGATTGGCGCTATCAGGCGGGCGCGCGGGCGCGAAGCGTGTCGCGCCCGCTCTGGCAACGATCAGGCGTCAATGCGGAATCATCCATTGCAGCACGTTCTGCTGCAGCCACACGAGAATGCCGAGCAGGACGGTCAGCAGGATCGAATGCTTGAAAGTCTTCGCGAACACGAAGCCTTCCTTGCCTTTGAGATTAGTCGTCGCGACGCCTGTGGAAATGTTTTGCGGCGAGATCATCTTGCCCATCACGCCGCCCGACGAGTTGGTCGCGGCCATCAGTACCGGGTTCAGGTTCAGTTGATTCGCTGCGACCACCTGCAGATTGCCGAACAGCGCGTTGCCCGACGTATCGCTGCCCGACAGGAACACGGCGACCCAACCGAGGAACGCCGACACCAGCGGGAAGAACGCGCCCACGGACGCCACGCCGAGACCCAGCGTGTAGTTCATGCCCGAATAGTTCATCAGGTATGCGAGGCCCACGATGGTCGCCACCGTCAGGATGGCGATGCGCGTCTGCACCCACGTATCGGCGATCGCGCGGCCGAAGTCACCGGGTTTCAGCTTGACGACGAACGCCGTGATGAGCGCCGCGACGAGAATCGCGGTGCCTGTCGCGAGCGGCTGGAAGTCCCAGATCGCGCCATACGGCGCGTTGTACAGCGTGATGAAGACAGCCTTGTCGAGACCCGGCCACGGCACTTTCACGTCGCCGATCATGAAGATCTTCGAGATCGTCCAGATGATCACGACAGCCGACACGATCAGCCACGGATACCAGCCCTGCGCGCCCGTGATCTTGCCGCGCGTCTCGTTCACGCGATCGACGTTGATGGCGAAGGCGGGATCGGCGGCGGGGCGCCAGACGCGCAGGAAGGCAATTGTCAGGATCAGCGAAACTAGCGACGACAGCACGTCCGTCAGGCTGTAGTTGATGAAGTTCGACGTGACGAACTGCGTCAGCGCGAAGCTGCCGCCCGACACCAGCAGCACGGGCCACACCCGCAGCATGTTGCGAAAGCCCGCGTACACGCCGATCACGTAGAACGGCAGCGCCAACGCGAAGAACGGCAACTGGCGGCCGACCATTTTGGCGAGCGCGTCGGTGGGCAGGTGCGTGACTGCGCCGAGCACCGTAATCGGCACACCCAGCGCGCCGAACGCGACGGGCGCCGTGTTGAAGATCAGGGTGAAGGTTAGCGCTTCGAGTGGCGGGAAGCCCAGCAGGATCAGCAGCGAACTGGTGATCGCGATCGGCGTGCCGAAGCCCGAAATGCCTTCGAACAGCGCGCCGAACGAAAAGCCGATCACGACGAGCACGATGCGCCGGTCGTTCGGCAGATTGTCGATCATCCACATGCGGAAGGCGGCGAAGCGGCCCGAGTACTGCGCGATGTTGTAGAGCAGGATCGCCGTGACGACGATCCACATCACGGGCCAGCAGGCGAACACCGCGCCCGCCGCGACGGAATCGAGCGCGAGGCCGACGGGAAAGTGCCAGCCGACGATCGCAATCAGCAACCCGACGACGAGACCGGCCAGCGACGCCTGCCACGCCGGGCGACGCGCCCAGCCGAGCAACACGAGCACGACGAAAATGGGCAATGCAGCAACGAGAAACGATGGCAACAGCGAATTGCCGATAGGAGTCAGAAACTGGTGGAACATCACGTCTCCATCATTGTTTTTCGATTCGACGCGAGGACTGCACCGACGCGGCGAAGCGGCAGGGCTGGACGGATGAAAGCGGCGTAGCGCGGAGTGGGGAAAGCTGGGGAACGCGCGACGTCGGATCACGCAATTAAACAGATGTTGCACAGGCAACCGCCAGCATAGAGCGCTGGCGATTCCAGTCAAGCAGGGAAAACGAAGAAGGTTGTTGCGGGAATAGAAGTGGGTGCTGAATCGTAGCGTGGGCTTTCGTTGGCGCTTCGTTGGCGCTTCGTTGGTGTTTCGTTAGCGTTCGTTGGTGTCCGCGGAACGGGGCGCGCGTGCTTCGACGCGTGCCGCATTCGATACGGCTCAGTGCGAGCGCCCGTGGCCGCCGCCTGCCCAGCTGTTACCGCCGCCACCCCAGCCGCCATGTCCGCCGCCCCAGCCAGCATGGCCACCATTCCAGTTGCCGTGGCCGCCGCCCCAGGAACCGTGTCCGTTGCCGCCCCAGTAGCCATGGCCGCCCCAATAGCCGTGATGCCCCCAGTAGCCGTAGTGGCCGCCGCAGCATCCGCCCCAGTAGCCGAAGCTCAGCGAGATCGACGGTCCCCACCAGCCGGGCCAGCCGTAGTAGGGGTAACCGTACGGATAGACGGGATACGCAACAGGGTAATACGCAGGCGCGGCGGCGTAAGCGACAGTGGGGTCGTAGGCGGGTCCGGCCGGATAGGACGCGCTGTCGCCAGGCATAGCGAATTGCGCCTGAGCGGAGGCTTGTGCGGGACCGCTGGCTGGATAGCCAGGTCCGATGGGCATCTCTTGCTGCGTTGCCGCCGTCGGCACGGTGGGGTAAGCGGGGTAGCCGGGATAGTACCCGTAGCCGGGATAGTAGCCGTACGGGCCATAGTAGTAGCAGCCGGACAGCACGCCCGACATTGCCAGCGCTGCAACGGCGCTGGCGGCGCGCATCGTTGCATCGAGCGGTTTCATGACGTGCTCCTCATAATCTCGCGGCGCGCATTTCGCGCGCGTTATCTATGGAGCTTACGTCAGCGTTTCAACGCGCACGTCACAAAGTGGTAACGGGGTATTTCATGCACGATCAGTGAAAGGACATGTCCGGCGCGTACGTGCGCGCCGGACTTTGCCCATCTCCCTTCGGCTTTGAATTTCCGCGACTGCAACCTCGCCGGCGCGGGATTCGAAGCCGTTTGCCTGCATCGCCTTCGACGGCGATTTGTCGTATTTCATGTTGCGCGCGAATCGCTTGATGAGAGCGCTCGCACTTCAGTCAATGGCTCGCTACGTCACTTGCCGACCTGATTGCCGATCACGCCGCCGACGGCCGCGCCACCCAGCGTCGACAGCGCGTTGCCGCCGATCGCCGCGCCCGCTGCGCCGCCCACGCCCGCGCCGATTGCCGTATCGCGCTGCCGCGTGGTCATGCCGTCGCATGCGGAGAGACTTGCCACCACGGCTATGACCGTAGCCAGCGCACCGATTCGATGGAAGGTTTTCATGATTGCGTCTCCCTGATGTTCGTATCGACGGGACTCGCAAATCGCGGTCCTGATCTGGTGATTCGATGGTATCGCCGCGTGCCGTTTCTGTTTGTATGGGCTTGTCAGTAAAGTGTCGGTTTGGTAATCAAATGTTTCGACGCGTCGAACAATCACGGCATGACGTAAAAAGCACATGCAAACGCGACGCGATGCGGTAAAAACGCGCGCAAAAAAGCCCGCCTCGACTGCAGGCGGGCTTCGCATTTAGAAGCGTGGTTGGATCACATTCACTGCCGCTGATAAATCTCCGCGCCGTTCTTGATGAACTCGACGGCCTTCACTTCCATGCCTTTCTTCAGCGCGTCGGTGTCGCTCATGCCTTCCTTCGCCGCGTAGTCGCGCACGTCCTGCGTGATCTTCATCGAGCAAAAGTGCGGGCCGCACATCGAACAGAAGTGTGCGACCTTCGCCGAGTCCTTCGGCAAGGTTTCGTCGTGGAACTCGCGCGCCTTGTCGGGATCGAGGCCGATATTGAACTGGTCTTCCCAGCGGAACTCGAAGCGCGCCTTGCTCAACGCGTTATCGCGCACCTGCGCGCCCGGATGGCCCTTCGCCAGATCGGCCGCGTGGGCGGCGAGCTTGTACGTGATGATGCCCGTCTTCACGTCGTCCTTGTTCGGCAGACCCAGGTGCTCCTTCGGCGTCACGTAGCAGAGCATCGCCGTGCCGAACCAGCCGATCATCGCCGCGCCGATGCCCGACGTGATGTGGTCGTAGCCGGGCGCGATGTCCGTCGTCAGCGGTCCGAGCGTGTAGAAGGGCGCCTCGTCGCACCATTCCAGCTGCAGGTCCATGTTCTCCTTGATGAGCTGCATCGGCACATGGCCCGGACCTTCGATCATCACCTGCACGTCGTGCTTCCACGCGATCTGCGTGAGTTCGCCGAGCGTCTTCAGTTCGCCCAGCTGCGCTTCGTCGTTCGCGTCGTAGATCGAACCGGGGCGCAGGCCGTCGCCGAGCGAGAAGCTCACGTCGTAGGCCTTCATGATTTCGCAGATGTCTTCGAAGTGCTCGTACAGGAAGCTTTCCTTGTGATGCGCGAGACACCATTTCGCCATGATCGAGCCGCCGCGCGACACGATGCCCGTCATCCGGTTAGCGGTGAGCGGCACGTACTGCAGGCGCACGCCCGCATGGATCGTGAAGTAGTCGACGCCCTGTTCGGCCTGTTCAATGAGCGTGTCGCGGAAGATTTCCCACGTCAGGTCCTCGGCTTTGCCGTTGACCTTTTCGAGTGCCTGATAGATCGGCACCGTGCCGATCGGCACGGGCGAATTGCGGATGATCCATTCACGCGTCTCATGAATGTGCTTGCCCGTCGACAGATCCATCACCGTGTCGCCGCCCCAGCGGATCGCCCACGTCATCTTGTCGACCTCCTCGCCGATCGACGACGTCACGGCCGAATTGCCGATGTTCGCGTTGACCTTCACGAGGAAGTTGCGGCCGATGATCATCGGCTCGCTTTCCGGGTGATTGATGTTCGCCGGGATGATCGCGCGGCCGCGCGCGATTTCCTCGCGCACGAATTCGGGCGTGATTTCCGTCAGTCCGTTCGGGCCGAACGCGCTGGCGCCGAACGCCTGGCCGGGATGCTGGCGGCCCATCATCGCGGCGAGCTTTTCGCCCGTCGGGCCGCTCGTCTTCAGGCTCTCCAGATACTCGGCGCGGCGCTGGTTCTCGCGAATCGCGATGTATTCCATTTCCGGCGTGATGATCCCTTGCCTCGCGTAGTGCATCTGCGAGACGTTCTTGCCGGGCTGCGCGCGGCGCGGCGTGCGATGCAGGCCGGGAAAACGCAGTTGCGCGGTGGCGGGATCGGCGGCGCGCTCGCGGCCGTAATCGCTCGACAGACCGTCCAGCGATTCCGTGTCGCCGCGTGCTTCGATCCAACCCTGACGCAGCGCGGGCAGGCCCGCGCGAATGTCGATTTTCGCGTCGGGATCGGTGTACGGGCCGGATGTGTCGTACACGTAGATGGGCGGATTCTTCTCGCCGCCGAAGCCCGTCGGCGTATCCGATTGCGTGATTTCACGCATCGGCACGCGGATATCGGGCTGCGAGCCGGTCACGTAGACCTTGCGCGAGTTCGGCAGCGGCGCGACGGCGGCTTCGTCGACGTGCGCGTCCGCGGAAATGAATTTTGGGTTGGCGTTCATGCGTCTCTCCATGCAAATGTGGGGCGTTACAGCTACGCAGGAGAACGAGACGAAGGGGAAGTGGACCGGGTTCGCGCGAGGAGGGTGAAACGGTGCGGCAGGTGAAGCGGCGAGCCCGAACGCTTCCCTGCGCTGGCATTATCCAGATCAGGTTCAAAGGGTATTTCTCACCCACGCCGTGCGGTGCCCGGTGTCTTTCAGGCGACGCACAACGCAGGACCCCCGCGTTAGCAGCGCACACGATAACCTGGCCGGGCCGGGTTTGGCAACTTGTCTTGAAATTGGCGGAATGCGCGGGCGCCTCGCGCGATTTGCGCGTGCCATGGCCGGCGGGAAAGCCGCGCTACATCGGGCTTTCTTGCGATCGCATCGCTGGCGTGCGGCTCGCGCCCCACTCAGGCTGTTATCTCATCAATGCTGGGGAGAAAGGTTTTTTGTCCCCGGGCAAACATTCACCGGCTCTATTCAAGTTTGCCCGAGCCGAGCCGATACACCCCTCGAGGCAGATGATTGATCAGTCAGCCTAAACAAAATCAGTTTGAAAGGATCGTGCAATGAAAATATCGAGTCGGGCGCTCGGGGCGGTAGCCGCAAGTGTCGTCGCGGCAGCGCTGTGGTCGCCGATGGCGCTTGCAGCAGCGTCGTTTGGGCCGGGAGGGACCATCACGTTCAAGGGGACGATCGTCGCGCCGCCGTACGATATCGCGAGTTACGTTTTGGACAATTATCAAGGATTCCATACTGAAAAATTGGGCGTGAAGCATGAATCGACGATCGATGTGACGTTCACGCCCGCACCGGATACCTCGCCGGCAGCGCATATCGCGGTGCTCATCAATACGGACGCGGGCGTCGCCGCACCGCATACGCTGAAGACGCGGTTCACCGACAACGCGAATCGCGTCACGCTGGCAGCGCGCGCGCAGTACAGCGTGGGCCACGCGGGCGGCACGCTGTCGATCGTGGGCGGCGCGCCAACGGAACGTGCCGTGACGGTGCTGGTGAGCTACGACTGACTGTGGCGAATCCGGGCGGGCGGCGCGCGATTCCTGCCCGCGCTCGACGTTTCATCCCGCTTACAACGAAAGTTACGATTCTCTTGCCGGAGGATTGCCCAGATATTGCATAATGCTCGGCGGCGCGAGCGATTCGCGCCCGTTGGCTGCTGTTGTTGCATTCTGCATCGCGTAGGCCATCAATTCGCACCATTGACCTGGTGCCTCCCTTGCCGTTCGACATCCGCTCTACTGCTATGCCCGCCCGCTTTGCCCTTCCTGCCGCGTCGCCGATGCGGCGCCTGCCGTCCCGTTCGTGGGTGTTCAGCGGGGCCGCGGCGCAATCGCCGGCACGGGCGGGCTGAACGTGGCGCTGAATTTTCCTGACCGTTTCCCGTTTCGCCTTCCGCAATCCCATGGCGGACAGATCGCGCTTGCGCTCGGCGTCGTCTATATCGTCTGGGGCTCGACCTATCTGGCCGTGCACGTCGCGCTCGGCTCGTTTCCGCCGCTGCTGATGTCGGGGCTGCGCAATTTCTTCGCGGGTGTCGGACTGTTCATCTTCGCGATGCGCCGCAAACCTACGTGGCCGCCCCTCACGGAAATCCGCAATGCCGGGATGGTTGGCACGATGCTCGTTGGACTGTCGAGCGGGATGCTCGCGTACGGGATGCGCACCGTCGGCACGGGCACAGCGGCCGTGATGGTCGCGACCGTGCCGCTTTTCGCCACGGTCATCGCGGCGATCGCCGGACGCAAGATCGGCAGGGGTGAATGGTTCGCGGTCGGTCTGGGGCTGGTCGGCATCGGGATTCTCAGTCACGGCGACCAGAGCTCGGGCTCGGCGGGCGGCAGTCTCGCCATTCTGTGCGGCGCGCTGTTCTGGGCGGGCGGCGCGCATCTGGCGTCGCGCCTCAAGCTGCCATCGGACCTGTTTCTGTCGACGTCGCTGCAGATCGGCCTCGGCGGCGCGATGTCGACGCTGGTCGCGTGGGTCTCGGGCGAGCGGATGATGGACATTCACTTTCTGCCCGTCGTCGCGTTCCTGTATCTGATGCTGATCGGCACGATGGCCGCGTATGTCGCGTACGGTTTTCTGATCCGGCACACGAGCCCGATCATCGCCAGCAGCTGCATGTACGTGAACCCGGTGGTCGCGGTCGCGCTGGGCGCGCTGCTGCTCGGCGAGCCGGTGACGCGCGCGACGGTCGTCGCGACGGGCGTGATTCTGGCGAGCGTCGGGCTGTCGTTCTGGTTCGATTACCGGCGGCGTGGCTTGAAAGACGCTAGTGCATAAAGCTACAACGGCGGCTACAAGCGCGCGGCAAGCTCAGCGCCTTCGCGGATCGCGCGTTTCGCGTCGAGTTCCGTCGCCACCGACGCTCCGCCGATCACATGAAAGCGCGGCCCATCCGCAGCGGATGAGTGGGGTGTAGCAGGGTAGAGATCGCGCAACGACTCCTGTCCCGCGCACACCACAATCGTATCGACATCGAGCCACTGCTCGCTGCCCTCACGCTCGATCAGCATCCCGCGCTCCGTGATCTGCCGATACGTCACGCCATCGAGCATCCGCACCTGGTTGCGCGCGAGCGCCGCGCGATGCACCCATCCCGACGTCTTGCCGAGGCCCGCGCCGAGCTTGCCGGCCTTGCGCTGCAGCAGCCAGATCTCGCGCACGGGCACGCAGGCACGCGGCGCACTGAGGCCACCGCGCCCGCTGACGGACAGATCGACGCCCCAATCGTCCGCCCAACTTTCGCGCGATAACGGCAGCGGCTCGTCCGCTGGATGCAGCAGGAATTCGCTGACGTCGAAGCCGATGCCGCCCGCGCCGATCACGGCGACGCGCCGCCCGACCTCCGCGCCGCGCAACACGTCGACATACGACAGCACATTCGGCCCGTCGATACCGGCAATCGCAGGGCGGCGCGGCACGATGCCCGTGGCGACGATCACGTCGTCGAACGCGGAGGCCGCCAGCAGCGCCGCATCGACGCGCGTGCCCAGGCGCACGTCGACGCCGTGCCTGCGCAACTGGCTGCCGAAATAGCGGATCGTCTCGCTGAACTCTTCCTTGCCGGGCACGCGCATCGCGAGATTGAACTGGCCGCCGATGGTTGCAGCCGCATCGAACAGCGTCACGCGATGACCGCGCGCGGCCGCCACGGTCGCCGCCGACAATCCCGCCGGTCCCGCGCCGACCACGGCCACGGCGCGCGGCGGCTGATGCGAAGCGAGCGGGCGGTAGACGAGTTCCGTCTCGCGCCCCGCGCGCGGGTTGACGAGACACGTCGCGCGTTTATTCTGAAACGTGTGATCGAGACACGCCTGGTTGCACGCGATGCAGGTGTTGATTTCATCCGCGCGACCTTCGGCTGCTTTCACGACGAACTCGGGGTCGGCGAGCAGCGGCCGCGCCATCGACACCAGATCGCCCGCGCCTTGCGCAAGCAGGTCTTCGGCGACCTCCGGCGTATTGATGCGGTTCGAGACGATCACGGGCACGCCGACGGCCGCCTTCAGACGCGCCGCCAACGGCGCGAACGCGGCGCGCGGCACGGACGTGACGATGGTCGGCACGCGCGCCTCATGCCAGCCGACGCCCGTGTTGAAGATCGTGACGCCCGCCGCTTCGAGCGCTGTCGCGATCTGCACGGTTTCATCCCACGTATTGCCGCCTTCGACGAGATCGATCAGCGACAACCGGTACACGACGATAAACCGCTCGCCGCACGCCGCGCGCACGGCCTGCACGACTTCGCGCGCGAGGCGCTTCCGGTTCTCGAGACTGCCGCCGTAGGCATCGTCGCGCCGGTTCGTGCGCGGACACAGAAACTGGTTCAGCAGATAACCTTCGCTGCCCATGATCTCGACGCCGTCGTAGCCGGCGCGTTGCGCGAGCCGCGCGCAACGGGCGTACGCGCGCACGGTTCGCGCGATGCCGGCCAGTGTCAGCGCGCGTGGCCTGAACATCGAGATGGGCGACTTCAGCGCCGACGCCGACACGACCAGTGGCTGATAACCGTAGCGCCCCGCATGCAGGATCTGCAGCGCGATCTTGCCGCCTTCTTCGTGGACGGCTCTCGTCAGCTTGCGGTGATTGTGCAGATCGAAGACCGAGTTCAGCGTGCCGCCGAACGGCAGCAGCCAGCCTTCGCGATTCGGCGAGATGCCGCCCGTGATGATGAGGCCCGCGCCGCCTCTGGCGCGCTCGCGAAAGTACGCGGCGAGCTTCGGGTAATGCCAGAAGCGGTCCTCCATGCCCGTATGCATTGAACCCATCACGACGCGGTTGCGCAGGCGCGTGAAGCCCAGATCGAGTTCGGACAAGAGCCGCGGGTAAGACATGCAAGGGACCATGTAAAGTTGGGACGCGCTCGAACGATACACGCGCGCCTCTCGTAAAACCTCCGAGGGAAAATTCTAATCGCCTCCAACCCCGGAATCTGAAGGTCGATTTTATTCGCCTGCCGTTGGCAATGACCATCGCGGCACGGCGATTGCTGTCCGCAATCGTCCAATCGATGCGGGCAAGTCGATCCTCAAAGCGCTGGCCGACCTCGCGGACATATGAAAGGCGCGTCGCCATGTTGGACGCGCAGTCGCGGCCGTGCGGCGGACAACGACACATAACGTCGACGAAGAACGGACGCGACTGCGCAGGCGGCAAGCCGCAGATCAACGGGCTCGAGCCCAATCAGGGAGAGGTGGCAAATGAAGGTTATCAGGACCATGGTGGCGCTCATCGGAGCGGCCGCGCTAGTGTCGGCGTGCGGCGGAAGTTCGAACGACGTCGGCAAAGAACTCGGGTTGCAGAATCCGTTGATCCATTTTGTGCACGCTATTCCAAGCGGCCCAGCCGTCGACTTCCTCGTCAACGGCGGCGCGTTGCAGAAGAACATCTCGTACAAGAACGTGACGAACTTCGCCAACATCAACACGGGACAGACTTCGGTTGCGTATGCGGCGACGGGGACCACGACGGCGTTAGCGAGCGGCACCTTCCCCGATGTCGCGAAGGGCCACGAGTATACGGTGATCGCGGTGCCGGGCTCGTCGGGCGCTGACATCGGTCTGATCGACGATCCGTTCGACAAGGGGCTGTTGTCGAACAGCGCGCGCGTGCGGGGTTTCAATGCGTCGCTGAACGCATCGAATCTCGACCTGTATCTGGTGCCAGCGAACAACACGAACATCACGAGCGCCAGTCCGACGCTGGCAGGCGTGTCCTTCAAGAACGCGGTGCCCGCGAGCGGCCAGGACTCGGTCTACGTATCGGGTGGCACGTATGTGCTGATCGCGACGACGGCGGGCAGCAAGACGCCGATCTTCCAGTCGAGTTCGTTCGATCTAGCGAACAACGCCGACTGGCTCGTGACGTCGGTGCCGATCGGCGGCGTACTCAGCCAGTTGCTGCCGAACCAGATCCACCTGCTCGTCGCGCAGGGCGGCAACACCACGCAACCGGCGCTTGAATTGACCAATACGTTGAACGGCCAATAAACAACGACGACATGGCCTGATGACGATGCGGTAGCAGGGGGGACGGCACGGCGGTTCATGCGAATGGGCCGCCGTTCTGTTTTGCGCGCTTGCTCGTGACGTTCCTGGAGTTCGCAAAGCGCAGGCGTAAAAAAGCCGCCGCGTGGTACGCGGCGGCGAGTGGTATCGGATGAACCGGGGATGAATCGAATCGAATCGACCGGGCGCGTGCGTTATCAGTCGGAGTGCTTCTCGGCCGAATTGGTGATCGCGTTGCCGCCCTTGGAGATGTCCTGGCCGGCGCCGGCCATCGTATTGCAGGCGGCCAGCAGTGTCGTGCCCGCGAGCAGCAGGAGTGCGATGAGTCGTGTCATGAGTTTTCTCCCTATCTGGAATAGTCAGGAATCTTCGACGTATGCTTCGATCGATTCGCGCGCGCCCGTCTGGTCAGTGTTGCATTCGACATCGCCCGGCGTGCGCGCCCTGTCGTCCGACCGGGGCGTCGCGCCAGCCGATCCGGTCTGATTCCATGGTAAGAGACGCATGGCCGCGATGCTGTCAGAGGCGCCACGATTTTTGTGTCGGCGCAATCCTACGCGGACATCAAAGGCGTTCGACGGGCGCGTGGCCTTGGGCGCTGGTGTCGTCCGGAACGCGCCTCGGTGCTTCCTCAACAATCTGATCGACGCCCGGACTGTCTTCCCTGGCCACGCCGACGGTCGGCACGGGCAGCACGACGCGTATGTCGGTGCCGTGCAGTTCGCCGCGCCGGATGTCGAAGCGTCCGCCGCGCGCGGCCACGCGCTGGCGCATGCCCATCAGCCCATGCGTATGCGTGCGCGTCAGGTCGGCGGGCATGATACCGACGCCGTTGTCGGCGATATGCAGCGACACCTCGCCATGGCCCGCGCCCAGATCGATCGTGACCTGCGTCGCGCGTGCGTACTTCGCTGCGTTGGTCAGCGACTCCTGCGCGACGCGAAAGAGCGCGATCTCGGTCTGCTCGTCGAGTTGCAATTCGTCGTCGGGCAGGTGCAGGTCAAGCGCCCAGCCATTGCGCTGCGCGGCTTCGTCGGCGAGCGTGCGCAGCGCGGTGACGAGGCCGAAGTTCGCGAGCACCGTCGGCCGCATGTCCTCGATGATGCGACGCTTGAGCGCGATGCCCTGATCGAGCGTCTCGAGCGCGCGCGTCAGTTTCTCGGCGATTGTGGGATCGGTGTCCTGAAGCTTGCGCCGCGCCCACGCGACGTCCATCTTGCTCGCCGTGAGAATCGCACCGAGTTCGTCGTGCAGTTCGCGCGCCAGCTGGGTCTTTTCGTTTTCGCTGACGGCCTGCAAGTGCCAGCCGAGCGCTTCGAGTTGCCGCGTGCGCTCGTTGACCAGTTGATCGAGTTCTTCCTGCTGCGTGATCAATTGCTTTTGCGCGCGCGCCTGGCTGTCGAGCTGAAGGCCGAGGTTGCGGAACAGCAGAATGAACAACACGATATTGAGCGCGGACAGGCCCGCCGCGACGAATGTGGAGACGCGCTGGTCGGCGCGGCTCGCGTCGAGCGCGCGCTGCGCGCGGCGCTCTTCGTTGTCGCGCAGTAACGACAGCGTGCTCGTCACGAGCGACGCATCGACGTTGCTGTTCGCCGCTGCGCCGCCGCATGCGGCGAGATCGAGTGGATGCGGCGCAGCCTGTTGCAGCGCATGCGCGCCGCTGCCGATGCGCACGCCGATCAGCGCGGCGATCTGCGTAAAGCTGGACAGTTCCGCGCTGTCGGCGGCGCGTTTGAAGTACGTGTCGAGCGAACGGATGCCGCGGCGGATGTCGGCGGCGCGCGCGCAATAGCTGCGCGCGTCGGCATCGTCCCTCGTCAGAAGAAAGCGGCTTTCATGCGATTGCAACAGAGCGAGTTGTCCGGCGAGGTCGCTGAGCTGCACGCTCGCGTTGCGTGCTTCAAGCGCCGCTTCGTATTCCGACGCGATGCGTTGCCGCGCCGTTTCCAGAATGACGAGACCCCCGCACGTGATGACGATCGCAACCGTCATCGCGATGGCCCAGCTGCGCTGATGCATCCAGTCCGTCAGCCTGGTGGTGAGTCCCGCTTCCGCGCCGTCTGACACTGCCGTCTCCATGCGATGAAGTCATCGACAGTGTAGCGTCGCGCGGCGCGTTTGCGTTCGCGCGCGCTTCGCACGGGCCGCCAGAAGCCTCGCCGAAAGCGGATGTCGGCGGATTCCCACATGAAAAACAGCCCGCGCCCGAATGCGGGTACGCAACGTGCTCCGTACGATGAGTGGCAGGCATCCATAGCCACCATCAGCCGATTAGCCACATCAAGCCAGGGAGGTTGCCATCATGCTCAAGTGGGCGTTGTTCTTCGCCGTGATTGCCGTGATCGCGGGGCTGCTCGGATTCACAGGCGTCGCGGCAGGTGCGGCGGCTATCGCGAAGTTCCTGTTCGTGGTGTTCCTGATCCTGTGCGTCGTGTTCCTCGTGCTCGGCTTCGTCATCACGAAGAAGATCGTCGATTAACGAAGCCGCGGAGGCAACTCAGGCAACTCAGGATAAAAGATAAAGCGCGGGCCGCTTGAATGGGTCCGCCGCCGTTCATCGCTTAAACAGGAAGGAGCGTTGTCATGCTGCATTACGCACTCGTGTTCTTCGTGATCGCGATCATCGCCGCTGTGTTCGGCTTCACCGGCATTGCCGCCGGCGCCGCCGAAATAGCGAAGATTCTGTTCTACATCTTCCTGGTGGTGTTCGTCGTCACGCTGCTGCTTGGCGTGTTCCGAACCTAGCGCAAGCCCGCATGGCGCACGCTGCGCCGCCGTATATGACAGACGACGGCCGCGTGCGCGTTTCCCACAATACCGGAACAAGGAGTCAGTCAATGTCGAACGCAACGAAAGGCGAATTCGTGATGGACCTCAAGCGCATTCGTGAACAGGCCCGCAAGGATATGGACGATGGTCCCGTCACGCAGACCTATGGCGCGGACCGCGAGACCGTGCTCAAGCTGCTCAACGGCGCGCTCGCGACGGAACTCGTCTGCGTGCTGCGCTACAAGCGCCACTACTTCATGGCGAAGGGCATCAATTCGGAAGCTGTCGCGCAGGAGTTTCTCGAGCACGCGAACGAAGAGCAGGGCCATGCCGACACGCTCGCCGCGCGCATCGTGCAACTGGGCGGCGAGCCGGACTTCGCGCCGGACAACCTGTCAAAGCGCTCGCACTCGGAATACAAGGAGGGCAAGAACCTGACCGACATGATTCGCGAGAACCTGGTCGCGGAGCGCATTGCGATCGATACCTACCGCGAGATCATCCGCTATCTAGGTGACGGCGACGTCACGACGCGCCGGATGTTCGAAGAGATTCTGGCTGTCGAGGAAGAGCACGCGGACGATATGGCCGATCTGCTGTCGGGTCGCGAGTGAGGGCAAAGGGCCGCTGGGCGCGAATGCGATGGGCGGTGCGCGCTGCGCGCCCGCCTTTGCACGCCATAAAGCAAATGCACATGTACTGCGGTAAACCACATCCATGATTCGAGTGCTGATAGCGGACGATCACGCGATCGTCCGGGGCGGATTCAGACAGTTCGTCGCTGACGAGCCGGACATGTGCGTCGCGGCGGAAGCCTCGACAGGCGACGAGACGATCCGCCTCGTGCGCGAGCAGCCGGACAGCGAGCCTTTCGATGTCGTGCTGCTCGATATCGCGATGCCCGACAAGAACGGCATCGACACGTTGCGCGTGATCCGGCAGATGCGGCCCGGGCAGGGCGTGCTGATCCTGTCGGCCTATCCGGAGAGCCAGTACGCAATCAACCTGCTGCGCGCCGGTGCGAACGGCTATCTGAACAAGGACTGCGAGCCCGACGAGATCGTGCGCGCAATCCGCTCGGTCGCGCGCGGGCATCGCTATCTGTCGGAAGCCGTTGCCGATACGCTCGCAAACAGTCTCGACAAGCCTGCTGCGACGCATCCGCATGAACAGCTGTCGGAGCGCGAGTTCCAGATCTTCTGCAAGCTCGCGTCAGGGCAGATTCCGACCGACATCGCCGGCGAACTGCATCTGTCGGTGAAAACGGTCAGCACGTATCGCGCGCGCGTGCTGGAAAAGATGCACATGACGAACAACGCGGACATGACGTACTACGCGATCAAGAACGGCCTGATCGAATGAACCTGTGATCCCCGCGAGCATGGAACGCAACCGATGAACGCCGACTCCCTCACTGCTCACACCGATTCCGGCCGCGCGCCGTTGCGTGTGCTGCTGATCGAGGATTCGCCGCTGATCCGGCGCAGCATCGTCGAAGCGATCGATGCATCAGGCGTGATGCAGGTGGCCGCGCAGGCCGAGTCCGCCGACGAGGCGATCGCGCTGCTGGATGGCGAAGCGTTCGACGCCGTGATCGTCGATCTGCAATTGAAGGGCGGATCGAGTGTGCCTGTGCTTGCGTATATGCAGAAGGAAGGGCTGATCGAATCGACGTTCGCCGCCGTGTTGACCAATCATGCGCTGCCCGCGTACCGCGATCGGTGCCAGCAATACGGCGTGCGGCATTTCTACGACAAGTCGTTCGAGTTCGATCGCGTGATCGACGCGCTGCATGACTATGCGCAGGGGCGGCTGGAAGAACGATAGCTGTTTCGGCGCGGCGACATCAGTTCGCGATCACTCCGTCGCGCCGGAAGCCGCCAGCGGCTCAGGACGCCCACGCAGGTGATTGAGGCCGGCTAGCGCGGTAAACAGCAGACCGGCGATACTCACGCCGACCCAACCGAACAGCGGCCACACGAACGCGCCCACGCCCGACCCGACCGCGCCACCGATGAAATAGCAGACCATGAACACCGTGTTCACGCGGCTGCGCGCTTCGGGCTTCAGCGCATAGATGCGCGACTGGTTGGAGATCTGCGCGGCCTGCACCCCGACGTCGAGCACGATCACGCCGATCACGAGGCCAATGAGGCTCGTGCCCGACAACGCGAACACGACGAAAGACAGCGCCGCCAGCGCGATCGACAGCGAGACGATTGCGCGCGGCCCGCGCTTGTCAGCGAACTTGCCCGCGAGCGGCGCGGCCATCGCGCCCGCTGCGCCGACGATACCGAACAGACCCGCCGCCTGCGGCCCATAGTGGAACGGCGCGCCCGCCAGCAACAGCGCGAGCGTCGACCAGAACAGGCTGAACGCGGCGAACAGCGCGGCGCCCGTCATTGACGCTTCGCGCAGGCCGCGCAGTTCGACGGTGAGATGCCACATCGAGCCGAGCAGCTGTCCGTAGGCAAGCGTCGAGGTCGGCTTGCTGCGCGGCAGCCTCGCGATGATGACGGCGGCAAGCACCAGCAGCGCAGCGATCGATGCGCCGAATACCGCGCGCCAGCCAAGGTACTGGCCGACGAAGCCGGCTGCCGTGCGCGCGAGCAGAATGCCGAGCAGCAGCCCGCTCATCACCGTGCCGACGGCATGGCCGCGTTGCGACGGCGGCGCGAGTTCGGCGGCGAACGGCACGGCCTGCTGCGCGATTGTCGCGAGAATGCCGATCGCGAGACTCGCGACCACGAGCACTGACAGATTTGGCGCGGCGGCCGCGAACAGCAGCGCGATGCACAGGGCGGCGATCTGCAGCAGGATCAGCCTGCGACGGTCGAAGCGGTCGCCGAGCGGCGCGAGCAGCAGCATGCCTGCCGCGTAGCCGAGCTGGGTCATGGTCGGGACCACGCCGATCCACGATGCGCTTTGCGGAAACGACAGACGGAAGTCGTCGAGCAGCGGCTGGTTGTAGTAGATGTTCGCGACGGAGACGCCCGCGATCGTCGCGAGCAGTAGCAGAAGGCCGCTCAGCGATCGGTCAGTTGCGGTGTGGTCGGAGGCGGGCGTGGACATGATGCGGCGGCCGGCGTGGCGCCGGCGGCAGAGAGTCGAGCGTGCCGATGATACCGGAGTGGGGCGGATTGTGCTGGATGGCACGCCCGGCGCGGGCTCAGTCGATCAACGATCCTTCCGGTTCATAGAATGGATAGG
This sequence comes from Paraburkholderia hospita, assembly GCF_002902965.1. Lineage (GTDB taxonomy): Bacteria > Pseudomonadota > Gammaproteobacteria > Burkholderiales > Burkholderiaceae > Paraburkholderia > Paraburkholderia hospita. The sequence continues at coordinate 1,259,503 of NZ_CP026105.1, forward strand.
GTCCGTCCGCTGCATCGACATAGGCGTGATGCGTGATGAGGCCGTTCACGCTGTCGTAGCGGTGTAGCGCGAACGCGGGCGGCTCCATCATGAAGGCCGAAGGCGCGTCGTCGCGCAGGTCGAGCGCCACTTGATGCGCGGGCGCGGGCACCGCAGATGCGATTGTGCCACCGAAGCGGACGAACATCGGGCGATGTACATGGCCGCAGATTACGCGTTCTACGTTCGAATGACGTGCGACGAGCGTCGCGAGTTTTTTTGCCGAGGTCGGTTCGAGCCGCAGCGCGTCCATGTGGCCGATGCCCGACACGAATGGTGGATGATGCAGCGCGACAATCACGGGTTTGTCGTGGGCCGTTTGTAGTTGCTGTTCGAGCCAGGCGAGGCGCGTGTCGCAGAGCAGGCCGGCGCTTTGGCCGGGGACCATTGAATCGAGTGCGATCAGCTGGAGTGGGCCTATGTCGACTGTGTATTGAATGAACTCGTCGTTCGTGTGCAGTTCTTCCCGGTCGCTGAATGTGGCACGCAGTGCGGTGCGGTCGTCGTGGTTGCCTACCAGCAGGTAGTAGGGGATTTTTAGCGGTGCTAGCAGTGACTTCAGATGTACGTATTGCTCGGGCTCGCCCTGGTCGACGAGATCGCCGGTGATGACGACTGCGTCTGGAGTTGGGGTGAGCGCGTTCAGCCGCTCTACGCAGCGCGATAGATACGCCGCCGTGTCCACGCGGCGGTAGGCCAGCGCGCCCGGGCGTTTGATGTGCAGATCGCTGATCTGGGCTATTAACATGGGGTTCCTCTTTTTGCTGTTTGTGTCTGCGACGCTGTTAGGGTGTTTTTCGGTTTTCGATGACATCCGCGAGTTGTCTTCGTGCTTCAGGCGTTGCCGGTCGGTGTTTTGGTCTTTGCGCTGGCATCTGCGTTTTGCCTTTTCGCTGGCATCCGCGCTTTGCCTTCGTGCTTCAAGCGTCGCCCCTGTGCGGGGCGGCACCTACTTTTCTTTGCCGCCGCAAAGAAAAGTAGGCAAAAGAAAGCGGCTCACACCGCCAATTCTTGTTCTTGCCTGAGGGCCCCCAAAAGGTCTTACGCTTCACACGGCAATCATGTGACCTTTGTTCGTTGCCAACGCTCTTGCGGTGCGCCTCACCCACTTCACACACGTGTACTACAGGATGCCGTGCCAGATAGTCCACGGCCGCCCAGGTGGCAAACTGTGTGTAGGCCGTAGCACTGCACACGCCTCACTTCGGACCCGATAGCGCGCGCATACCTCCATGTAAGAGCGCCAAGCTATACGACGTGACAACCTACACACAGTTTGCCACCTGGGCGGCACATACCATTCGCTGCCGCTTGCCCGAGTACGGGTATTCGAAGCGGGTGAGGCGTTCATTCGAAGCGTTGGCAACGAGCACCAACCAGGGCACTGCCGTGTGAAGTGTGGGACCGGTTGGGGGCCCTCAGGCAAACACAAGCGCTGGCGGTGTGAGCCGCTTTCTTTTGCCTACTTTTCTTTGCGGCGGCAAAGAAAAGTAGGTGCCGCCCCGCACAGGGGCGACGCTTGAAGCACGCTAACAAATCGCGGATGCCAGCGAAAACCCAAATCAAACCGAACCAACCCCCAAAAACCTACGATAACGCAATCAAAGCATCCTGCGCGACAGAAACCCCAACAACCGTCCCCCGAGCAAGTTCAACTCTCCCAGCCACATCAACAACAATCAAATCAGGCGCCGCATCGCGAATAGTGAGCCGCGTGCGCTCACCCAGAAATGCTGCAGCATCAACGGTCCCGCGCAACTGCGCATCAGCAAGATCAGCAATCCACGCATCCTCAGGCCGAAAAAACACCTCATCGCCGTGAGGCGTAACCCGAGTAGCATGCGTCGGCGGCAAAGGAATCGCGCCACCCGTCGTGGCAAGCAACCCATTCCGCGCCTGCCCTGCCACGCGATTAATAGTCCCAACAAACTGCGCAACATTCCGGTTAGCCGGCCGGTAATAGATATCCCGCGGCGTGCCGATCTGCTCGATGCGCCCCGCGCTCATCACCACGATGCGGTCGCCCAGTTCCATCGCCTCAGCCTGATCGTGAGTCACATAAACCGTCGTAATCCCAAGCTCGCGCAGCAGCGCATTCATCTCCCCGCGCAATGTGTCGCGCAAACGCGCATCGAGCGCCGTCAGCGGCTCGTCGAGCAACAACACCCGCGGTTGCGGCGCGAGTGCCCGCGCCAGGGCGACGCGCTGACGCTGACCGCCGGAAAGCTGATCGATCGGTTTGTCGGCGTGATCGGTGAGCCGCATCATCGAGAGCAACTCGTCCACGCGCTGCCGCGCCACGTCCGCATCCACGCGCTTGATCTTCAGACCATAGTTGATGTTGCCGCGCACGGTCAGGTTCGGAAACAGCGCATAACTCTGGAACACCATGCCGACCTGGCGTTTCTCGATGGGCAGCGCCGTGACGTCCTCGTCGCCAAATGCAACGCGCCCGCCCGCGTCCGGTTGTTCGAGGCCGGCAATCATGCGCAACGTCGTCGTCTTGCCGCAACCCGACGGTCCGAGCAGCACCAGCGTTTCGCCCGCGCCAATCGACAGATCGAGCGGCTCGAGCACGCGCGTGCCGCGAAACGTCTTCGCGCAGCGCGTCAGCGTGATGGGAATGGAAGCGAGTTTCATGGCTGGTCTTCTGCGGATGATGTCGTATCGATGGCGGGTGTCTTCTTCTGCCGCGCGTTGCGTTGACCCGTCGCATCGACGCCGAGCCATTGCATCGCGACGAGCAGCGGCATCGTCATGATGAAAAAGAGAATGGTGTAAGCGCTGCCGATCTCGATGCGCAGCGAAGCATAGGTATCGGCGAGACCCACGGGCAGCGTCTTCGTTTCGGGCGTGTGCAGCATCCACGTAAGATTGAATTCGCCGATCGACAGTGTGACGACAGCCAGCGCGCCCGCCACGATGCCAGGCCGCACGTTCGGCAGCACGATCGTGATGAAGCGCTGAAAGAAGCTCGCGCCGAGGCTCGCGGCGCCTTCTTCGAGCGTGCGCAGTCCGGCGCTCGCGCACACGGCGGCGACGGCGCGCACCATGAACGGCAGCGTGAACACCACATGCCCGACGACGATGAACGCGATACTCATGCGGAACATCGTGAAGCCGCCATACACGACGAGCAGCGCGAGCGCGGATGCGAGACCGGGCAAGGCGATCGGCAGCACGAGAAATTCTTCGATGATGCGCGAGGCCCGCGACTCGCTGCGCGCGAGCACATAGCCGGCGGGCACGCCCGTCAGCAGCGTGATGACGAGCGTCGCGAGTGCGATTTCGAGCGAGAGGAACACGGACCCGTGATACTGCGTCCATACTTCGCCGAGCCAACGCAATGTGAGACCGCTCGCGATGCCCTGAAAATAGTTCACCGTGAGGCCCGCGAGAATCGACATCACGACGGGCACGATCAGAAACGCACACAGCAGCAGCGTGACGAACCATTGGCCCGTCGCGAGCCACGTGCGCGACGAGGGCAGGGAGAACGCGCGCTTGTGCTGCATCTGAGGCGCGTTCGTGGTTTGAGCAACGGAATTCATGCGAGTGTCTTCATTCGACATGGAAAAGAATCGGCCCAATCAGGCCGTCGCCGCCACGGCCGAGCCGCTGACGCTGCGCGCGACATACAGCACGATCCACGTGACGATCCCGAGCACGATCGACAGGCCCGCCGCCGTCACCATGTTCGCGTTGAGCGTGAACTCGGTGTAGATGGTCATCGGCAGCACGTCGATGTCGGTTGCGAGCGTGAACGCCGTGCCGAACGCGCCCATCGCCGTCGCGAAACACACGGCGCCCGCCGCGATCAGGCCCGGCGACAGCGCGGGCAGCACGATGTCGCGCATGATCCGCCACGGCGATGCGCCAAGCGAACGCGCGGCTTCTTCAAGCGATGCATCGAGCTTGGTCGCCGACGCCATCACCGTAACGATCACGCGCGGAATCGAGAAATACAGGTAGCCGATAAAGAGGCCCGTCATCGAATACGCGAAGACCCACTTGTCGCCCGTGAGCTTCAGCGACAGCGCGCCGATCAAACCCTGGCGGCCCGCCAGCATGATCACCATGAAGCCGACGACCACGCCCGGAAACGCGAGCGGAAACGTCAGCAACGCGAGCAACGTACGCTTGCCGGGAAACTCGCGGCGCGCGAGCAACAGGCCCGAGATCACCGAGAGCGCGAGCGTCGTCGCCGTCACGGCCGCCGACAGCACGACCGTCGCGAACAGGCTCTTCATATAGCGCGCATTCGCGAGCATCGCGCCGTACGTCTTCAGCAGATGACCGTCGGCGCTCACCTGCACGAGCGCCGTCATCGGCAGCAGCCAGAACGCGATGAACACGGCGAGCGCTGGCGCGATCAACGCGATGCGCCAGCGCAGCGGGAACGTGATGTCGTTCAATGCATCACCTGCAGATACTGCTCGCCGAACGCCTGCTGCTTTTCGGCCATCTTTGCGAAGTCGACGGCACGTGCGCGCGCATAGTCGCTGGCGGGCAGGAACTTCGAAGCGGCATCAGGCGTCATTGCGTTGGCCCGCACGGGGCGCAGATACGCGTTCGCCCACAGCTTCTGGCCTTCGTCCGACAGCACGAAATCGAGCACTTTCTTGCCGTTCGCGTCGTGCGGCGCACCCTTCACGAGGCTCATCACGTACGGCACTTCGATCGTGCCTTCCTTCGGGATCACGAACTCGACGTTCGCGTGATCCTTGTACTTCGCGCGGTACGCATCGAAGTCGTAGTCGAGCAGGATCGGAATTTCACCCGAAAGCACGCGTGCGTAGGCCGTTTGCTTCGGCACGATCGGCTGGTTGGCCTTCAGTTTCGCGAACCAGTCGAGACCCGGCTTGAAGTTGTCGAAGCTGCCGCCGAGCGCCTGATTCACGGCAACGGCGCCCGCATAGCCGACGAACGCGCTCGACGGATCGAGGTAGCCGATCATCCCCTTGTACTCGGGCTTCAGCAGGTCGGCCCACGAACGCGGCACGGGCTTGCCTTCGAGGGCATCCTTGTTGACGAAAAAGCCCAGCGTGCCTGAGTGGATCGCGAACCAGTAGCCTTGCGGGTCCTTCAGGTTCGCGGGAATGTCGTTCCAGTGCGCGGGCTTGTACGGCGCGATCACGCCCTTGTCCTTCGCCTGGAACGCCGACGACACGCCCAGATACACGACGTCCGCCACGGGGCTTTTCTGCTCGGCCATCAACTGCGCGATCGACTGGCCGGAGTTCTTGTTGTCGAACGGCACGTGGACGCCTGTCTTTTGCTGGATGGCGTTGATCTGACTCGCCCAGTCGGCCCATTCGGGCGGGCAGTTGTAGCAGATCGCGGTTTCTTCGGCGTGCGTGAGTTGTGGCGCAGCCAGCGTCAGCACGAACGACGAGGCGACCAGCGCGGCGCGCGCGACGCGCAACGCTGCAATACCGATGGAGGAACGGCGGTTCACGACAGGTCTCCCGGAGGTTGAGAAGGGGTGTTTTTAAAGGGGATTACGCAGGCGAGCGGACGATGCGGTTCAACGTTGCGCCCGACGTGTCGGAGATCGCCGCGACCGTCGCGCCTTCGCGCAGCGTGTGCGGCAAGGTCAGCGACAGCGACGGCGCGTGCAGCGCGTCGTCGAAGCCGGAAGGCTGCGAGCCGTCGACCCGCGCGATCAGCCGCCGCCACGCCGCGCAGCCGATCTCCCGGTTCGGCGCGCAGACGCTCGCGAGCGGCGGCGACAGCAGTTCGCCCATCGCGAGGCCGTCGAAGCCGAGAATCGACATGTCGTTGGGCATCTGCAGACGCGCGCGACGCAGGCCGCGCATCACGACCATCGCGAGCAGATCGTTCGAGCAGAAGAGGGCCGTCGGGCGATTCGGGCCCGTCGTCAGATGGTTGAGCACGGCGGGCGCGAGTTCGTCGGCATTGAAATCGATTTCGAGCGCGGGTGCGGGCGCGAGGCCCGCATGCTGCATCGCCTGCGTGTAGCCGAGATGACGCAGCCGCGCGCGGTCGGACGCGGCGAGCGTGCCCGCGAGCATCAGGATGCGGCGATGGCCGTGCGCGATCAGCATACGTACGCCGTCGTACGCGGCTTGCCGGTTGTCGACGGACACGGACGGGCGGCGCACGGTGTCGTTATGCATCAGCACGTACAGCATGCCGTCGCGGTCGAGTTCGTCGAGCAGCGGGTGCGTGTCGGCGTCGGCCACCGTTAGGATCAGGCCTTCGACGCGCTGTTCGCGCAGCGTTTCGATTGCGTGGCGTTCGCGGTCGGCGTCGTATTGCGTGGTCATCAGCATCAGCCGGTAGCCTTGCGCGGACGCCAGCTCGTCGATGCCTTGCAGGCATTCGGCGAACACGGGATTGGCGAGCGTCGGCAGCACCACGCCGATCAGGCGCGAGCGCTCGCCGCGCAACTGGCGGCCGAGCGGGCTCGGGCGGAAGTTGAGGGCGTCGATCGACTGACGCACTTTTTCGAGGGTCACGGGGTTGACCGTGTGCGGCGCGTTGATCGCGCGCGAGACGGTCGCAATCGAAAAGCCCGCGTGCGCGGCGACATCCTTGATCGTGGGCGTCATCGTTGGGTTCCCGTCAGCGTGTGCCGCGCGCCTCGTCGAGGGACGTGCGTCGTTGTAAACGTTTTCGTGGGGCGGATTATCGGGAACGTTTGTGACGGGTCGATGAATGCGCGCCGGGTCGCGGACGGGCGAAACTGGGGTTCGCGCCGGTTTGGTCAGGCTGCGGCGCGATGGTAGAATCGCGTCCGCCCTGCCGGGGTGATGAAATTGGTAAACATAGCGGACTTAAAGCATTGAGTGCCCAGCCGGAAACGGCCGGTGCAGAACCCTTCAAATTCGGCGAAACCCCTGAACGCGCGCGATTCACACCGTGCAACGAGGCAACGCCGAGCCAAGCCCGTTTTCTTTCCTGCTGATGTGGGACGGAAGGCGCGGAAGGTGTAGAGACTAGACGGAGGGCGCCTAATGCGATGCGGCGTGCAATACGCGCATCGCGATGGTGAAGGCATAGTCCAGCGCACGAACGTTTGCTTTTCTGGTTGAAGCAGACGGCGTCGAAAGACGTAGTGTGACGAAAATCCGCCGCTTAACGGCTTGCCGGTTCGAGTCCGGTCCCCGGCACCACTACACGTCAGGCGGCAAGTTCTATATGCCGACTATGCAGTATCTGACAAAAAAATCTGACGAATAGGTGCGCCGATCCAAGTAGCGCTTTATTTTCTGGGACCGCCTTCGGGCGATTTTTCATTTGTCTCTACTGGTCCGCAAAATTCTTTGTCGGCGCCATCGGTTGAACCGTCCGATCGCCATGTATCCCACAAAGCCAGCGGCGAGCGCACCAATGCCGACGACGAATCCCCAAAGGGATTGCAGCCGCGCCCGCAATGATAATGACCACCGCGAGCCATCGCTTCGCTGCTAGCGAGAATCAAAACAATGAATGCGACACAGCCGCGTTTCAAACGCGACTGGGTGCTCACGGCGCGGCCGGCGTCACATCAGGCTGGCAGCGATTCACCCGTGTGGAAACCGGCTGCACTGCCGAATAGTGGCTTGCGAGCGCATTGGCACCAAGCGAAAGAGCAAGCCTCGCAGAGTCAACCGCTATCCCGTCTTTCTCCCATCGGATTGGCGACGTCGTCCAGCGCTCACAAGCATCGATTGGATGGGAATTGCGCGCATAAAACCCGTCAGGGTAGTGACGAGCTTAGCGGTTGTGACGTCCGAATACTCGCGAGGCCGATAGGTTCTGGCGCCCGGTCAACATCGATTGACCGGGCCGCTGCCGCACCTAACATGCGACAGACTCAAGCTGACTTTCGCCGGTGACTTCCGAATTAGATAGGCCATCAAGGGCGTCGTACGCCGGTCAGTTGCTCGCATTCCATCCGCGCGGCTTCGCGTCGTTCGTCGATAAACATCGCGAGATCGGCGACGTGCACGCCCTTGGCCGTCTTCTGCGACTTCTCTATTCGCACCAACGGTAGGGCGATGTCGCCAGTCGCAATCTTCCGCAGCAACTTATCGACCTCCAGATGCGGGAAGTAGTCTCGACATACCTCGTCGATCGAGATGATGGCCTTGGCGCCATACTGGGCCATGAGGATGAAGGCGGTGTTCATGCGCACCTTGCGTGAGACTCAGTGGCCATGACCACCTCCATGTCCGCTGTGTCCGCCGCCCCCACGTCCTCCGCCATGGCCATGCCAATCGTGGTGAAAATCGCCGTGACCGTGCCGGCGGTCTCATCCACCGCCACCGCCACCCCAAATATTGACGGCTCCGTAGCCAAACGCCGGGACGTACTCTGGTCCATAAGCACCATATCCAGAATCGGCGTAGCCGTAGCCCTGGTACGCGACACAGCCTGACAAGACGCCAAACAGTCCGAAGACCGCGATCAACTTAACCATGTTTCTGCACCTCCCTCAATGATGAGATAGGTGGCGAAAGGGCGAAGTTCGAGGTGAATTGTGTCCGCTTATTACCGTGTTGACGGGGCTCTGTGCGTGCTCACGAAACGGCATCGTTTGGTGGACGGCGGCAGCGCCAGCACATCGAGAAGATCGTTAATGTTCATCGACCCGACGTTAGCCCTGCTCGCTTGCTTTGCCATGTTCGCCGGCTGCTCGACGACTGCTCAACAGAACGTCTCAACCGTCGCCACCAACGTCCAGACACAGGTCAAAAAGGCCTGCGGCGTCTGGGGGGGGGCCGTTGCGCTCGACGCAATGGTTCTCTACTCGTTCGATCCCAAGGTCGATCTCGCGATCAACAGCGTGAATGCGCTCTGTCAGTCAAACGCGATCGTCGATCCGTCGTCGGTTCAAACCTTGGCGCAGACGACTATCCCGGCGGCTATCACGGCTCTGGGTTCGGTTACGGGCGTAAATCCGGACATGGTCAAGGCTGTCGGTGGTGCGCTAACGCTGGCGAGCATCTTCCTGAACGCAGCGGTCGCCACGTACGTTCCGGCCGTTCCGACTGGCGCTTCGGCTCCTTCTGCGAGCCAATGATGACGCCGCACGACTTCGCGCTGCTGGCGCAGGAAGCGTATGACGCGACGCCCGACATTGGCATCGAGTCGAGCGCTTCCCGAGCTATCGTGCGCCAGACCAGCGCGGGGTTGTGCGTCGCTTTCCCCGGCACCGACAATGTCGACTGCTGGGGAGCGGACTTAGATCTGCTTCCGGTGTTGCTGCCGGGAGTGGGGCGGGTGCATCGCGGGTTTCATGACGCATGGCAGGCGATTGCAACGCCTGTGATGGCTGCGATAGGCGATCAGCCTGTGACTCTCGTCGGCCACTCTCTCGGGGCTGCTAGCGCGATTCTGGCGGCTGCGTCACTCACTCTCGCCGGTAAGCCGCCCGTCACCGTGTTCGGCTTTGAGCCGCCGCGCGTGAGCCCAGACCTCGGCATCAGGACGCTACTCGCCGCGATTTCGGTGAATCTGTTCAAAAACGGAAATGACCTTGTGCCCGATGTCCCGCCCGGATGGATTCATGCCGCGCTGCTTACGCACATCGGGAAACCGGCACTTCCTTGGCCGAATGTGCGAGATCACTCCATCGCGCGAGTGATCGCGGCGCTCTCCGACGAATTGTATAAACCTACCGCGCAATACTGACATTCGGCAGGTTCTGCTAGTTCGTAGTTGCCGCGGAGGGCGCATCATTCTGCCCTGGTCGGCGCTGGGCAATGGCAGTCGCCATCTGGCGGTCGACCTTTTCCCGTATCTTCGCGTCAAGGAAAGGGATGGCGGCGGCGTTCCTTGGTGACCTTCGCTCCTCTACCGCGAATGCAGTTGGATTCTGAAAACCCGCGATAGCGTAAAGGCTTCGCGGTTTTTTTATTTCCGCGTGAGAGTGAATTTGTTCTCAGCAGGGAGGACGTGCGAGCACACTCGCGGGTGTATAGTACTGTATGAATATAAGGGCTATCCATCTAGCTCCACAATTTCACATCGTGGAGGTTGATGGTCTTTACGGCGTGATTTGTTGACTACGACGTTGTCGTATGTGATGGGAGCCGTCGCGAGCGCTTGCTCAAGCAGCCGGTAGAAGAGCAGTCCGCGCGAACGCGAAGTGCGGCGGTTGAAACGAAACACGAACTCGTCCAGATAATGGTCAAGCTGATCAGGCTTGACAGCTCCCTGATGCGTGCCGAGCAGCCACCGTTTGAGCAGCGAGGCGACACGATGCACACCGGGTAGCGGCACGTGTGCCGGAGGACGCTCGCCGTCAGCGATAGACGTCACCACGACCCGGTCATGTGCGTAGTGGTGCTCCAGCGAGAAGTACATGGGCGAGCCATCGGTACGAATCACCGAACCGGGGGCGACAACGCTCTTCACAAACGGAAGTACGTCGGCCACACGCTCGCGATCAATACGCTTCAGGCGTATGCGGCCGAAACCACGGGGCTCCAGGATTTCGACGGCAATCACGATCAACGCCTTGGTCGTGCGTTTTTTCGACGGCTTGCCGGATGGAGTTTCCCGATTTTCGCGGATAGCCAGATAGCTTTGATCGACCTCGACCAAGCCCTTGAGCTGTTCGCGTCCGGGACGAACCATCGCTCGGCGGAAACGGTGCAACATGGTCCATGCCGTCTGGTAGCTGCCCAGCCCGAGAACCCGTTGCAGCCCGAGGGCGCTGACGCCCGACTTCTGACTCGTGATGTACCACGCCGCAGCCAGCCACACCTTCAGCGGGGTGCGGGTTTTGTCGAAGATCGTGCCCGACGTCACGGTGCATTGAAGGCGGCATGCCCGGCAGACCAGCCGGGCGCGATTAGCCCGATACGGCTCATCGCGGCATCCGCAGCGCGGACAAACAAAGCCTTCACGCCAGCGCAATCGTTCGAGGTAGCGCAGGCAATCGTATTCACTGGAGAACCAGTCCTCGAACTGGCTCCACGTCTGGGGATAGTCCTGACCGGCAACTGGCGTATGCTGGGCTTCGCTCATGCCGCCATCATGGCTCAGGTGGAGCTAAATGGATAGCCCTTATGAATATACAGTTCAATGAGTTCTGATTGTGGCTTGACGTGACCAATTAAACGACCTATATTTAGGTCTTTAAGACCCGTCGGCTGTCTCTATGAACATCGAGCGCGCCGAACTCAGTGAACGAATATTGGATCTGCCACGGCGTTAGTCAGGCGCGGCAGAAAGAGGCACAGCAATATGGAAAGCATTCTTGCGCGCACTTCAATCGGCATCAGCGAGCTCAAGGTCAACCCGACGGCAGCAATTGAGCAGGCAGACGGTCCGGTCGCGGTGCTGAATCGAAACAAGCCGGTCGCGTACCTGATCCCTGCGGCCGAATGGGAAGCGATTTGCGAGCGACTCGAAGATATCGAGCTGGCGGAGATCGTCAGGGCGCGAAGCGGCGAGAAAGCCGTGAGCGTAAATCTTGACGATCTATAAACTGCAGTTTCTTGAATCTGCCCAAAAGGAATGGAGCAAGCTCGATAACACGGTCCGTTCGCAGTTAAAACGCAAGCTGGCCGAACGGCTGGAGAATCCGCGAGTCGAGTCGGCACGGCTGAGCACGATGCCAGACTGCTACAAAATCAAGCTTGCTGCATCGGGTTACAGACTGGTGTATCAGGTTGCGGACCGTACCGTGACGGTCACGGTGATTTCCGTTGGCAAGCGCGAAAGAAGCGCAGTCTATGCTGCAGCAATTGCGCGTCTGATGTGAATGAAAGCTCGCCTCGGCGGGCTTTTTTTGTTGTCGGAATCAGCGCCATCACCCGCCCATTCGTCTACAGTATCCCGCTGACACCAACCCCATCGGGAGAAAGCAGCATGCAACTGATCGGCATGATGGATTCGCCGTACGTCCGGCGCGTCGCCATTTCACTCGCGGTGCTCGGCCTGCCGTTCGAGCATCAAAGCGTGTCGGTATTCCGGCACTTCGACACGTTCGCGAAGATCAATCCCGTGGTCAAGGCGCCGACCTTCATCGCCGACGACGGCACGCTGCTGATCGATTCGTCGCTGATCCTCGATTATCTCGACCATCTGAGCCCGCCCGACAAACGCCTGATACCCGCCGCCCCAGGTGAGCGTCTGAAGGCGCTGAGCCTGATCGGCTTCGCACTCGCCGCCTGCGAAAAGACGATGCAAAACGTCTACGAGCTGAACCTGCGTCCCGCCGAGCGCCAGCATCAACCGTGGATCGACCGCGTCCAGACGCAGCTGTTCGCCGCATATGACCATCTGGAAACAGCCATCGCGGGCCGCGAAGGAAACGGCTGGCTGCTGGGCGACCGTCTGATGCAGCCGGACATCACGCTGGCCGTCACGTGGCGATTCCAGCAGTTCATGCTGCCCGATCTCGTCGATCCCGCACGTTACCCGGCGCTTGCCGCGTTCTCGAGGCGTGCCGAAGCGTTGCCGGAATTCGTCGCCACGCCGCTCGAATGACCGTTCTTTTACGGCTCGGGAGAGGCCCGCACAACCGGCTCCACCGAGCCCAAAACCATATGGCGCAAGGCGTTGCGGGATTGTTCTGCTCCGTCGACAACTATCTTCGCGATTAGCTCATTTATCCCTAACACTTCGCTCTCTACAATCCACCCATCGAAACTTGTATGCAGATGGACGCCGTGCCCGATACGCGGCGTCATTGATGGGAGTAGCCATGAGAGCGATCATCGAACGACAGCTTTATCACCCGGCCGTAGTGCTGCCGATGGTGTCGCTCATCCAGATCATGGTGCAGGTCGACTTCAATCTGAGCCAGGCGGGTTTCGTCGTCGCGACGAACGGTGCGCGCGCCGCGCTGCAACGCTCGCGCGAACTGATCTGCTCGCTGCATCATTGCGATGCATGATTCGCGCGGCATGATGCACTGAACGACGTCCGAACGATCCACGATTCACCACCGGGACTCACCACTTCGAGAAACACACGGCAGGCGTAAGATGACCGACTCGCACACGCGATTCGGGAGATCTGCCATGCCACAGCATTTCGACGCCATCGTGATCGGCACGGGACAGGGCGGTTCGCCGCTCGCCGTGCGTCTTGCGGAAAACGGCCGCAAGACGGCCGTCATCGAACGCGACAAGTTCGGCGGGACCTGTGTGAACGTCGGCTGCACGCCGACCAAGGCGTATGTGGCGAGCGCGCGCACCGCGCATGTCGCGCGCCGCGCGGCCGATTACGGTGTGCGCATCGCGGGCGATGTCAGCGTCGATCTGGCGCAGGTGAAGGCGCGCAAGGACAAGATCATCGGCCAGTCGCGCGACGGCGTCGAAAAGTGGCTGCGCAACACCGGGAATCTCACCGTCTTCAAAGGCCATGCGCGTTTCACCGGCGCGCATGCGCTCACCGTCACCGATCCCGAAAGCGGTAACGTGCTGGCCGAACTGCAGGCCGACGACATCTTCATCAACACAGGCACGCGCGCCGTCATTCCGAAGCTCGAAGGACTCGAGCGCATCCGTTATCACACGAACTCGACGCTGCTCGATCTGACCGACTTGCCCGCGCATCTGGCCATCGTCGGCGGCAGTTATATCGCGCTCGAATTCGCGCAGGTGTTCCGCCGCTTCGGCAGCCGCGTGACGGTGATCGTGCGTGGCGATCGCGTGCTCACGCGCGAGGACGAAGACTTTGCTCGTAACGTGCAGAAAGTGCTCACGCGCGAGGGCATCGAATTCCGCTTTGGCGCCGAGCCCTCACTCGTCGAGCCGTTGCACGAGAGTGGTGACGGCGTGCGCGTGTTCTTCGGCGCCGATGCCGCGCCACTCGAAGCATCGCATCTGCTGTTCGCAACAGGCCGCCGCCCGAATACCGACGATCTCGGTCTCGACGCGGCCGGCGTCAACGTCGACAGGCACGGCACGATTCCCGTCGACGGGCAATTGCGCACGAATGTCCCCGGTGTGTGGGCGATCGGCGACGCAAACGGGCGCGGCGCGTTCACGCATACGTCTTACGACGATTATCAGATCGTGTCGGCGAACCTGTTCGACGGCGGCAAGCGCAGTGTCGATGACCGGATCATGGCGTACGCCGTGTTCGTCGATCCGCCGCTAGCGCGCGTCGGCATGTCCGAGCACGAGGTGCGCGAGAGCGGCCGCGATGCGCTGATCGCGACGATGCCGATGACGCGCGTCGGCCGGGCACGCGAGAAGGGCGAGACGGACGGCTTCATGAAAGTGCTCGTCGACAACGCGTCGAAGCAGATACTCGGCGCGACGATCTACGGCGTCGACGGCGACGAAGCGATTCATACGTTCATCGACATCATGACGGCGCGCGCGCCGTACGCGACGCTGCAGTTCGCGATGCATATCCACCCGACGATCAGCGAGCTGGTCCCAACGCTGCTCGACGGCCTCGCGCCGCTGAAGTGAGGTAGCCGCACATGCAACTGCAAACGGGCAATCTGTTCAGCGGCGAAGCGAGGCGTGACGGCGAGGAGCGGATCGACATGCTCGTCACGGGACAACGCCTGAACGTGGAGCGCATCGTGTCGATGGGGCATACGAGTCCCGATGGCTTCTGGTACGACGACTCGCGCGCCGAATGGGTCGTGCTGCTGTCGGGCGCGGCCGTGCTCGAGTTCGAGGAAGACGCGACGCTGCAAGATATGCGTCCCGGCGACTATGTGCTGATCGGGCCGCATTGCCGGCATCGGGTTGCGTGGACGCATGAACAGCAGCAGACCGTCTGGCTCGCCATCTATCACGAGCCTTGAAGATTGCGTTGAACGAGCGGCGCATTTGACCATCATCGACAGCCCCGCCTGTGATCGCGGATAATCGGCAGCGGCGATTAGCGGTGGCGTAGGGCCGCGCCTGCGTCGATGACAAACAAATCCGCAACAGGAACCGGGCAGATGGGTAAAGGACGAATCGAAGCCTTCAGCGATGGCGTGATCGCAATCATCATCACGATCATGGTTCTCGAACTCAAAGTGCCGGAGGGCTTCGATCTCGAATCGTTGCGCCCCGTGATCCCCGTCTTTCTCGCCTACGTGCTGAGCTTTCTCTACGTCGGGATCTACTGGAACAATCATCATCACATGTTCCATGCCGTGCAGAAGGTGACGGGCGGCGTGTTGTGGGCGAACCTGCATTTGCTGTTCTGGCTGTCGCTGATGCCCGCCACTACGCACTGGATCGGCGAAAGCCATCTGGCCGCGTGGCCGACTGCGCTATACGGCCTCGATCTCTTCATGTGCGCGATGGCGTACTTCATTCTCGCGCACGTGCTGATCCGTCAGCACGGCCCGGACTCGACGCTCGCGCGCGCGCTTGGCCACGACCGCAAGGGCAAGCTGTCCGTCGTGATCTATCTGTCGGGCGTGGTGTTCGCGTTTATCGCGCCGTGGGTGTCGGTGGCGCTCTATACGTTCTGCGCATTCATGTGGCTCGTGCCCGACAGCCGCATCGAACAGCTCGTCAAGGAATAGCGGGTGCTCGCGCTCAAGCTCGTGCTCGTCCCCGGCTTTCTCGCCGCGCTGACGATGGCGGGGCGCGTGTGGGGACCGTCGGTGGCGGGTTGGCTCGCTGGATTGCCCGTCGTCGCGGGGCCGATCGTGCTGCTGCTCGCGCTGGAGCGCGGCACGGCGTTCGCGGCGCAGGCGTCGGCGGCATCGATTGCGGCCATTGCCGCGTCGGAAGCATTCAACTTCGCGTATGCGTGGACCAGCCGTTTCGCTCGCTGGCCTGTGGCGTTGGTGGCGGGTCTCGTCGCGTGGGCTTTGGTCGCCGTCCTGCTCACGCACTTGCCGGTGAGCCTGGCGTGGTCGCTGGCGGCAGCGTGTGTGGCCGTGGCCGTCTCGCAAGCCGGGCTGCCGCGCGTCGAAGGTGCGGTGCCGGCGGCGCGCGTCGGTGTCATCGACCTCGCGTTGCGCATGCTCGCAGGCGCCTTGCTGACGCTTGCCGTGACGACGCTCTCCGCGTCGATGGGTGCGGCTTGGAGCGGCATGCTATCGGTCTTTCCATTGCTCGGCATCGTGCTCGCGGTGTCGGCGCAACGCGCGCATGGCGCGAGCTTCGTCGCGCTGCTGATGCGCGGAATGGTGATCGGGCGCGCGTCGTTCGCGGCGTTCTTCTCGGTTGTCGCGCTGATGATGCCGACGCTTGGCGTCCTGCCCGCGTTCGCATGCGGCGCGGTCGTGTCGGTGCTCGTGCAGGGCGCGACGAAGCGGCTGGTCGCGATGTCGCGCAAGCCGCGCGCGCCGCTGGCCGCGCTCGATTGAGGTTCTTCAGGAACGCATGATGACGACGCGTCGCACGCAATCTTCCCGCATCGGTCTGATTTCGGACACGCACAATCTCGTGCGTCCCGAGGCGCTGGCGTGGCTCGCGGGATGCGACGCAATCGTTCACGCGGGCGACATCTGCAATCAGGCGGTGCTCGATGCGCTCGCGGCCATTGCGCCGTTGACGGTCGTGCGCGGCAACAACGACACGGGCGCATGGGCGGCGTCGATTCCGACGCACGCGACGCTCGATGTGCAACAGGTCAAGATCTTCGTCGTTCACGATATCGCCGACGTGCCGCGTAATCTGCATGACGAGAGCGTGCGCGTCGTCGTGACGGGGCATTCGCACAAGCCGCTGATCGTCGAGCGCGACGGCGTGCTGTTCGTCAATCCCGGCAGCGCGGGACCGCGCCGTTTCAAGCTGCCGATTTCAGCGGGCATGTTGACGATCGACGGCGCGCATGTCGAAGCCACGCTGCAGACGCTGACGCCATAAAAAAAACGGGTCAGCCGAAGCTGACCCGTTCCAGTTCAATACGTTGACGTTGCTTATGCACGCGCCGTCATGGCGGCTGCATATGCTTCATCGAGTTCCTCGGCTTCACGCTCGCCGCGCAGCACGGCATGCGCTTCCGCGCGCGTCGCGACGCACGGACCCGAGCCGAGCAGCGGCTTGCGAGCCGTCTCGCGCAGCGCGAGCACGGAGACGATACCGATGATCGATGCGCCCATCAGGTAGTACGCGGGCATCATCAGATTGCCGGTGCGATCGACCAGCCATGCCGCGACCAGCGGCGTCGTGCCACCGAACAGCGACACCGACACGTTGAAACCGATCGCCAGCGCGCCGTAACGGATCTTCGTCGGGAAGAGGGCAGGCAGCGATGACGGCATCACGCCCGTGAACGTCGACAGCAACGCGCCGAGAATCAGAAGGCCGCTGAATACGGGCAGGACCGTGCCCATGCGGATCAGCAGCAGCGCCGGAATCGACAGCACGAACAGACCCACGCAACCGAACAGCATGACGGGCTTGCGGCCGATCTTGTCCGACAGGTGGCCAGCGTAGAGCGTCATCGGCATCATCAGCACCATCACGAGCAGCACGAGGAACAGACCGTGCGATTCGTTGAAGTGCAGTGTCGCCGACAGGTAGCTCGGCAGATACGACAACGCCATGTAGTCGGTCACGTTGAAGATCAGCACGAGGCCAACGCACAGGAGCAAGGGCTTCCACTGCTGCGCGAGCAGCTCCACGAATGTCTGCTGCGGACGCGACTTCTCATCCGCTTCACGCGCTTCCGCTTCCTTCTTGAACGCAGGCGTCTCTTCGAGCTTCATGCGGATATACAGGCCGACAAGACCCAGCGGACCGGCGATGAAGAACGGCACACGCCAGCCCCACGACAACAGCGCTTCCTGCGACAGCGTCGCCGTCAGCACGGCAACCGTGCCTGCACCGAGGATATAGCCGACCAGCGTGCCGAACTCGAGGAAGCTCCCCGCGAAGCCACGGCGGCGATCCGTCGCGAACTCGGCGATAAAGGTAGCGGCGCCACCATACTCTCCGCCCGTCGAGAAGCCCTGCACGAGACGCGCGACGAGCAGCAGCGCGGGCGCGAGAATGCCGATCGAACCATAGCTCGGGATCAGACCGATCGCGAAGGTGCCGACGGCCATCATGATCATCGTCATCGCGAGCACACGCTGACGGCCGATCCGGTCGCCAAGCGGCCCGAACACCATGCCGCCGATCGGGCGCACGACGAATGCGGCGGCGAACGTGCCGAAGGTCGCGATCAACTGCGCCGACGGGCTGCTCGACGGGAAGAACACTTTGCCGAGGGTGACGGCGATGTAGCTGTACACGCCGAAATCGAACCATTCCATTGCGTTGCCGAGCGCCATGGCGCCGACGGCACGTTTGAGAAGGGAATTGTCGACGACCGTGATGTCGTCGAGAGTCAGGCTATTGTCTTTGTTCTTATGTCGCCAGAAACCGTTGCTGGAAGCGGTCAAGGTACAAGCTCCTATGACTGCGGCCGAACGCAAAAAGCGCTCCGCCACGGATTGCTGGAAAGTGCAGTTTCGCGAGCAGTCGATGCGAACAGGCGTAGCGCCTCGCACGGACCACGCAAAGGCGTACTGCGCAGACGTGCATAAGCACTTTGCGCAGAAAAAGTAACGCCCGTGCATCGCGAAGGTCGTCGCGAAAATGCACTTTGTTAGTTGCTGCTAAACGTTGGTACCCACGTGGCCTTGCAGGGGGGCAGATACCGGAGGACATTCACGCACGCGGTGCGCTCATGCCGCTTGAAAAGGCTTGAAACGAAAAAGGCCGGCGAGGCGTCGCTCTGGATCGCGCCGATCGGACCGACGCGACTTGCAACGAAACAACCGACAAGCCTTCTTGTATAAAAATCAATTCAATCCGAACCAGGCACGCACGGCGGCCAAGGTGCAAACTGAACGCGAATGAAGGGTTAATGCTGTTAGAACGAAGAACATGATAGCACGATAAGCGAGGATCGTGCAAACCGCCCGTCCGGCGAGGGGCGGGTGAGGGCGCGCAATCCGTTGCCTGGCGGGGGATTGCGGGAATTCGGCGGGTGCAGAAAAAGCGGCTCGGGATTAACGGTTTCGTTCAATTTTCCGGCCGCAGCGGAGCGACCTGGCGGCCGGAAACAGGCGAAAAAAATCCGCGCACCGGGCGCGGATTCTTCATTGTCTGTCGCGAACTGCAGCGACGAAAGCTCAGCTTTCCGACGGCGGCACGTAGCCCGTTGCCTGATCGGCGCCTTCGCCGAAGAAAAACTTCTCCGTCTGCTTCATCAGATACTGGCGTGCGCGCGGATCGGCCATGTTCAGGCGGTTTTCGTTGATCAGCATGGTCTGCTGCTTGAGCCATTGCTGCCATGCTTCCTTCGAAATGCTCTCGTAGATCCGCTTGCCGAGTTCGCCCGGCAGCGGCGGGAAATCGAGGCCTTCGGCTTCCTTGCCGAGCTTCATGCATTGAACCATGCGAGTCATGCTGTGCTTCTCCTGTAATCGATGTGGGACGGCGGCGCGTCGTTATTGTGAGCGCTCAGAGCTGTTTCATCAGCACGAGCGACTTGCGCTGCCAGTTGTAGAGGCGGCGGCGGTCTTCGGGCAGGTCATCGACCGTGACCTTCACGAAGCCGCGCTTGAGGAACCAGTGTTCGGTGCGTGTCGTCAGCACGAAGATACGCGTCAGCCCGCGCGCCCGCGCGCGCTGTTCGATGCGTTTGAGCAGCCGTTCGCCGTCGCCCGAGCCTTGTGCTTCCGGCGAGACCGTCAGGCACGCCATCTCGCCTATGCGCTCCGTCGGATACGGATACAGCGCCGCGCAGCCGAACAGCACGCCATCGTGCTCGATCACCGAGAAATGGTCGATGTCGCGCTCGATCTGGTGACGCCCGCGCCGCACCAGCGTGCCGTCGCTTTCGAGCGGCTCGATCAGCGTGAGAATGCCGCCGACGTCGTCCGGCGTCGCCTCGCGCAGGCTTTCGAGGTTCTCGTACGAGATCATCGTGCCGACGCCATCGTGCAAGAACAGTTCCAGCAGCAGGCTGCCGTCGAGCGCGTACGGAATGATGTGCGAACGCGCGACGCCGCCGCGGCACGCGCGAATGGAGTGCTTCAGATAGAAACCAGCATCGCCCGTCACTGCGCCGCCTTCATGCAGGCGGTACGCGTCGTCCAGCGACAACTCGCGGATCAGCGCGCCTTCTTCGTCGAGCAGGCCTTCCGTTTCGGTGAGAAACACGATCTTGTCGGCGCGCAGCGCGATCGCGGCGGCCGAGGCGACGTCTTCCATCGCCAGGTTGAACGCTTCGCCCGTCGGCGAGAAGCCGAGCGGTGAGAGCAGCACGATCTTGCCGCTCGAAAGCGTCTGGCGGATCGACTCGGCATCGATCTTGCGCACCACGCCCGTATGCTGGAAATCGACCCCGTCGAGAATGCCGACGGGCCGCGCCGTCACGAAGTTGCCCGACACCACGCTGATGTGCGCGTGCGCCATCGGCGTGTTCGGCAAGCCCTGGCTGATCGCGGCCTCGATGTCGAGACGCACTTCGCCCGCCGCTTCCTTCGCGGATTCGAGCGCGCGCGCATTGGTGATGCGCATGCCGTGCGAAAACTCGGATTCGACGCCGTGCAGGCTCATCTGCTCTTCCACTTGCGGACGCGAGCCGTGTACGAGCACGATCTGGATACCCATCGCCTGCAACAGCGCGATATCGGACACGAGCGCGTTGAGCAGCCCCTGATGCACGACCTCGCCGCCGAAGCCGACGACAAACGTCTTGTTTCGGAACGCGTGGATATACGGCGCGACCGATCGCATCCAGTCGACGAATTGCGCGTGCTGCAGCATGGCTTCCGAGTCGCTGGACGAAGCCGGCGAGCTGGCGGGCGTGGGGACGAGGTCGGTTTGGGAATTCATGCCCCGGATTATAATGCGCCCCCATGTCGAATGTACCCAAAAGCTCCGCTGGAGCCGATACGAAAAACGCGGCTGACGCTGCCGCGAAAGACGCTGCGAGCCCCGCGCCGCGTGGCCATCAGGACGCGACGCGTGACGCGCGCGGCGACGCATCGCGTCGTGACGTTTCCGTGAATGTTGCGAATGCGCCGCGTTCGGGCGCTTCGGCGCACGGCGACGCGAACAAACAGCAAGGCGCAAACGCGGCGAAAAGCGGTGCGCGCGAGCCGCGGAGCGGCACGCCGAACCGGCCGCGGGACCAGCAGGGCAAGCGGGGACCGGATCAGGCAGGTGGCGCCCGCCAACAACAAGCGCCGCGTGCTCAAGGCAAACCGCCGCTCGACTCGCAAGGCAAACCGCAAGGCAACCCACGCGCCGGCAGCGAGCCGGGCGCCGAGAAGCAGCGCAATGCGCCGCGAGAGCCGGGCGGAGAAAATCAGCGCAATGCGCCGCGTGAGCCGGGCGGAGAAAATCAGCGCAACACGCCGCGCGAGCCGCGCAAACCCGCGCGCGTCGTCGAGCCGAATCCGATTCCGCCCATCACGTTCCCCGAGGCGCTGCCCGTCTCGGGCAGACGCGACGAAATCGCGCGTGCGATCGCGGGCCACCAGGTCGTGATCGTCAGCGGCGAGACGGGCTCGGGCAAGACGACGCAGTTGCCGAAAATCTGTCTCGCGCTCGGACGCGGGCTCGGCGCGGGCGGCAGCGGCCTGATCGGTCACACGCAGCCGCGCCGGATCGCGGCATCGGCGACGGGCCGGCGCATTGCCGAGGAACTCGGCACGCCGTTCGGCGAAGTGGTCGGCTACAAGGTGCGTTTCACCGATAATCTCGCGCCGGGTGCGTCCGTCAAGCTGATGACGGACGGCATTCTGCTCGCGGAAACGCAGACCGACCCGCTGCTGAAGGCGTACGACACGCTGATCATCGACGAAGCGCACGAGCGCAGCCTGAACATCGATTTTCTGCTCGGCTATCTAAAAGAGATTTTGCCGAAGCGCCCCGATCTGAAGCTGATCGTGACGTCGGCGACCATCGATGCCGATCGCTTCGCGCGTCATTTTGGCTCTGAAGAAAAGCCCGCGCCTGTGATCGAGGTGAGCGGACGTCTGTATCCCGTCGAGGTCCGCTATCGTCCCGTCGCGGAAGATTCGCCGGCGGTGAAGTCGGCGGAGGGTAATGCGGGCCGGGAGCGTGGCGACCGCCCGAAAACGCAGCGGGAAACCGACCGCGATCTGATGGACGCGATCGTCGAAGCCGCCGACGAGCTGTGCCGCGAAGGCCCCGGCGACGTGCTGGTGTTCCTGCCCGGCGAGCGCGAGATTCGCGACGCGGCGGAAGCGCTGCGCAAGCATCATCCGCCGCACACGGAAATTTTGCCGCTGTTCGCGCGGCTGTCGGCGGCTGAGCAGGAACGCGTGTTCCGTCCGTCGAACGCGCGGCGCATCGTGCTCGCTACCAACGTCGCCGAAACCTCGCTGACGGTGCCGGGTATCCGCTATGTGGTCGACACGGGCCTCGCGCGCGTGAAGCGCTATTCGTACCGCAACAAGGTCGAGCAGCTGCAGGTCGAGTCGATTTCGCAGGCGGCGGCGAACCAGCGGGCAGGGCGTTGCGGGCGTGTCGCCGACGGCATCTGCATTCGTCTTTACGAGGAAACCGATTTCCAGGGTCGCGTGCGCTTCACCGACCCGGAGATTTTGCGATCGTCGCTTGCGTCCGTCATTCTGCGGATGAAGTCGCTGCATCTGACGGCAATCGAAACCTTCCCGTTCATCGAGCCACCGCCCGGCCGCGCGATCGCCGACGGTTATCAACTGCTGAACGAACTCGGTGCCGTCGACGACGACAACGCGCTGACGCCGCTCGGCCGCGAACTCGCGCGCCTGCCGCTCGATCCGCGCGTCGGCCGGATGATTCTCGGCGCGCGCGACCAGCAGGCGCTGCGCGAAGTGCTGATCATCGCGAGCGCGCTGTCCGTGCAGGACCCGCGCGACCGTCCCATCGACGCGCAGGAACAGGCCGACCAGGCGCATCGCAAGTTCGCCGACGAGCGCTCGGAGTTTCTGCAATGGCTGAAGATCTGGGCGTGGTTCGAAGAGGCCGTCGCGCACAAGAAGTCGAACCGGCAGTTAACCGACGCATGCAAGCAGAACTTCCTGTCGCATCTGCGTCTGCGCGAATGGCGCGACGTGCATTCGCAGCTGCTGACCGTCGTGCGCGAGCACGGCTGGCGCGTGAACGACAGCGAAGCGACCTTCGAGCAGATTCATCTCGCGCTCCTGACGGGCCTGCTCGGCAATATCGGTCTGAAGGCCGACGACGAGCCGTACTATCTCGGCGCGCGCAGCATCAAGTTTTATCTGTGGCCCGGCTCGGCGCTCGTGAAGAAGGCGGGCAAGTGGGTGATAGCGGCGGAGCTCGTCGAGACGAGCCGGCTGTACGCGCGCTGCATCGCGAAGATCGAGCCGGAGTGGATCGAGCGCGTCGGCGCGCACCTGTTGAAGAAGTCGCTCTCCGAGCCGCACTGGGAAAAGCGCGCGGCGCAGGTGTCGGCGTTCGAGCGCGCGATGCTGTACGGCTTGCCTGTGTATCACCGGCGGCGCGTCAGTTTCGGCAAGCAGGACCCGGCGCGCGCGCGCGAACTGTTCATCCGCGGTGCGCTGGTTGAAGGCGAGTTCGACACGAAGCTCGCGTTCTTCGCGCACAACCGCAAGCTGCTCGCCGATATCGAACAGCTCGAGCACAAGTCGCGCCGTCAGGATGTGCTGGTCGACGACGAACTGATCTATGCGTTCTACGATCAGGCTGTGCCGAACGGTATCCATACGGGCGCAGCGTTCGAGCGCTGGTATCGCGATGAAGTGAAGAAGAGCGGGCAGCAGGAAGACAAGCTGCGCCTGCTGTATCTGTCGCGCGACGATCTGATGCGTCACGAGGCGGCCGGCGTCACGACCGACCTGTTCCCGAAGCGGACGACGATGGCGGGTGTCGACATGACGCTCACTTATCACTTCGAGCCGGGTTCGCCGCGCGATGGCGTGACGCTCGCCGTGCCGCTGTACGCGCTGAATCAGGTGGATGCGCGGCGCGTCGAGTGGCTCGTGCCCGGCATGCTGAAAGAAAAGACGCAACTGCTGCTCAAGTCGTTGCCGCAGAAGCTGCGCCGTCACGTCGTGCCGTTGCCGGAGTACGCGGCGGGTTTCGTCGAACGGCACAGCGGACCGCGCTTCGGCGCGGGCGGCCTGCTCGACACGGTGATCGCCGATGTCCGCGAGCAGACACAGATCGCGACGAAGCAGTCGGACTTCAAGCTCGAAACGCTCGCGCCGCACCTGTTCATGAACTTCAAGGTGATCGACGAGCACGGGCGGCAGCTCGCGATGGGTCGCAATCTCGCGCAACTGCGGGCGGAGCTGGGCGGTCAGGCGCAGCAGCAGTTCCAGAAAATCGCGTCGAGCGCGGCGGGTGCGGCGCTCGCGAATGCGGGCTCGGGCGGGAGCGATGCCGTTGCGCGCGGAGCAACGGGCGGGACGGCGGGCGGCACCGCAGGCGGGGTGGCGCGTGGGGCGAGCGGCGGCGGTACGCGTGGCGTCTCAGCCGCGCCGCACACGCCCGCTGCGGGCGAAGCGGCGGCCGCACCGGGGACCGCCCTCTATGAAAACCTGACGACGTGGAACTTCGGCAAGCTCCCCGAGCTTCTCGAAATCCGGCGCGGCGGGCATACGCTGTTCGGCTATCCGGCGCTCGTCGATCGCGGCACGCATTGCGACGTCGAAGTGTTCGATTCGCCGGATGAGGCCGCGCGCATCCATCGCGCGGGCTTGCGGCGGTTGTTCGCGCTGCAGTTGCGCGAGCCGATCAAATACCTCGAAAAGAATCTGCCGGGCTTGCGCGAAATGGCGATGCAGTTCATGCCGCGCGGTACGCAGGAAGAACTGCGCGATCAACTGATCGACACCGCGCTCGACCGCGCGTGCCTGCAAGACCCGCTGCCCGACGACGACGCGAGCTTCCACGCGCGCAAGGACGAAGGTCGCAGCCGGCTGACGTTGCTCGCGCAAGAGATTGCCCGCCTCGGCGGACAGATTCTTGGCGAGTATTCGGCCGTCGTGAAGAAACTCGCGCAGGCGAAGCCGTTCGCCGCTGCATTTGCCGACATGCAGAACCAGTTGGACGCGCTGATCGGCAAACGCTTTATCGTCGATACGCCGTACACTCAGATGACGCATTTCCCGCGCTATCTGAAGGGCATCGCGCTGCGCATCGACAAACTGAAAGCGGATTCGGCACGCGACGCGCGCCAGTTCGCCGAGCTTCAGCCGCTCGCGCAGAACTACCAGCGAGCGCTCGCGCAGCGGGGCGGCGTGCCGGATGCCCGGCTTGCCGAGTTCCGCTGGCTGCTGGAGGAACTGCGCGTGTCGCTGTTCGCGCAAGAACTGCGCACGCCGATGCCTGTTTCCGTCAAGCGTCTCTACAAGGTGTGGGAGTCGATGCAGCGTTGACCGATGCGGGCGCGCTTCGCCGGGCGCGCCCGGTTTTCCCGCTATCAGCAATACGTCGCAAGGCGCAGATGCGGCGAGCCTCCGCGCTTTCGGCACGTCGCACGCGGAATCACACCCTGTGATTATTTTGCTGCTGCGCGTGAGCGCGCAGCGCGCTACCAGTGCATGCCGGCCCCGATAGACCCGCCCAGTTCGCCACGCGTGCTCGCCGTACCCTGCAGCTTGTAGGCCCATTTGCCCGTGTCCGATAGTTTCGACACACCGAGCGCCATCGCCGACTGGCCGCCATACGTGCCGGCCGCCATGGCGACCATCCCGCGGCCCGGCAGCACAGCTTGCGGCAGGCCCGCCATCGCGATCGCCGCCGCCGCGCCGCCATAGCCGTCTTTGCGCGCCGAGCGGACCTGGTCGTCGGTATAGGCTTTCGCCTGGCCGACCGCGCCGCTCACACCCTGATTCAACTGGTTCACGTTGACCGCGTCCGTGCCCTGAACGCCCGCCGCGACGTTCGTGATCTGTCGTTCCTGTCCCGCCGCGCCGACGGAGACCGTGTTCGAGCGATCGGCGACCGAGCCCTGGCCGAGTGCCACCGAATTGTCCGCGCTCGCGTTCGAGCCGGCGCCGAGCGCCACCGCGTTCGCGCCGCTTGCCTGCGCGTTCGCGCCCGCCGCCACGGAGCGCGTGCCGCTTGCCAGAGCCGGCTCGGTGGCGGGGGAGCCTTCGGAACTGAACATCGGATTCGACGTGTTGACCGTGACATTGGCGACGGCGTCTCCCAGCAGCGTGGAAAGCTGGCCGAGGTTCACGGCGTCATGGGCATAGACGGCATCCGCGACGTTGTGGATCTGTGTACCGCCGCTGGCAGGATCGCCCTGCAGCGTGACGCTGTCGCGGTTGACCGAGCCGTCGGGATTACGGTCGTACATCACGGCGCCATCGATCCTGCTCGCCACCGCCTTCAGTTGCGCGACGTTCACGGCGTCCTGGTCGACGCGGCCCGCCGCCACGCCGCTGATCGTGCGATTGCCGACGTTGACCTCACCAACAGAGGTCTGCGGCGCGTCCAGCCCGAACGCGGTGTAGCCCGTTTGCGCGCCGTACAGCGTCACAGAGCCGAAACCGAGCGCCACGCTGTTGCTGAATGTCGCCATCGAATTGGCGCCCAGCGCCAGCGACCGGGCGGCGTTTGCCTGCGCGGTGTCGCCCAGCGAGGTGGCCGACGCCGCCATCGCACGCGAATGCGCGCCGATAGACGTGGCGTTGTTGACGCTTGCCGTCGACGTATCGCCGACGGCCGTCGCATCCGAGCCGGCAAACGACGTGTCGCCAAGCGCCACGCCAGTGGCGTCGACGGTGCTTGCGCCGTTGCCCATCATGACGCCCGCATTGGCGTCAACCGTCGCGGACAGCCACAAGAAACTCGCAAGCGCAAAAAGCGCGATGATCGAAGTGCGTGTTGCATCCGGCGCACCGCATTCGTTCAACATCGCGCGACGGATTGCGGTTGGTTTCTGCGTCATTTCATTCGTTATTTTCATGCCTCAAAACTCCGGGTAAGACAGGACAGCAATGACTCGGAAACGCCGGGCCAGAGAAAACATCGGACTGGCAAAACCCGCTTTTCGTAACTGGGAAAGATGTTTGTCGAGGCGCGGACTCATTCAGTCAGCGCGGACCGGCGGGCTTCCATTTGCTGGCAAAGGTCAAAGCGGGTATTGCGTTCACGAATTCTTGAGGCGCGGAGTTTGATTCGATATGAGGTAATTCTTAATTAATAACGATCAGAAATTTCGCTCTTAAATAGAGGAATCGCGCGCTGGATAATCGCGGGATATTCTTGATTGGTAATCTCTTGGATTTAGCGGCGTCTGATTCATAAATGGCTTAATCGTATCGATTCGGCCAAAAAGCGGTGCGGCCTGGACAGTGGGCGCAGCCGCTCGCAACGCATTGCGCGCACCCTGCGGCACCGCGCCGCAACGTCCGCCTTTTCCCCGATCGAGGTCAACCGAAGAGTCACGCAAACGTTCTACAATGGCGATTACCCCCTGATGTGAGTTTTCATGCGCAAATTTTCCCTTCCCGGTTTGACCAGCACGTTTGCAGCAGGCGCGGCGCTCGTCGCGGCAGCAAGCTTCTTTTCCCCGCCAGTTCTCGCCAACAACGTGATCGTGCTCAATTCCGGCGAAGCCACGCTGAGCCTGATCGACGAGACGACGCGCCAGGTGATCGACACGGTGCCGACCGGCAAGGAACCGCATCACCTGATGCCGACACCGGACAATTCGTCGCTGATCGTCGCGAATTCGGTGTCGAACAATCTGATGTTCGTCGATCCGAAAACGGGTAAGCCGCAGCGCTGGGTCGAGAACATCGAAGACCCGTATCAGATCGGTTTCTCGCCGGATCGCAAGTGGCTCGTGACGACGGGCCTGCGCCTCGATCGCCTCGACATCTATCACTACGACGGCCACAACATGACGCTCGCGAGCCGCCTGCCGCTCGCCGTGATGCCTAGCCACATGGCGTTCACGAACGACAGCAAGACCGTGTTCGTCACGCTGCAGGTGTCAGGTGAACTCGCCGCCGTCGATCTCGCCACGCAGACGGTCAAGTGGAAGATGAAGGTCGGCAAGGTGCCGGCCGGCCTGTGGATGACGCCGGGCGAGAAATATCTGCTGATCGGCATGACGGGTGCGGACTATGTCGCTGTCGTCGACTGGCGCAACCAGAAGATCGTGAAGACGATCACGACGGGCAAGGGCGCGCACAACTTCCGCTCGCTCGCGGACGGCAAGCATGTGGCCGTGTCGAACCGCGTGGCCAGCACCATCAGCATCCTCGACGAGGACACGCTCACCAACGTCGGCGACATCACGGGACTGATGCCCGGACCGGACGACATGGAACTTTCCGCCGACAAACGCTATCTGTGGGTAACGTTCCGTTTCGCGAAGCATGTCGGCGTCATCGACCTGACCACGCATAAGCTGATCCAGACGATCGCCGTAGGCCGTTCGCCGCACGGCATCTATTTCTTCAACCGCGCGCCCGTCACCGCGCCGAACGGGGCGTGATAATGCAGACGGCGCGCCTCGCCGGCGCGCCGTGAATTGCGCATTGAACCGCGCAGTGAAGCCACACCAGGAAGCCGCGCAGTGAAGCAGAACCGCGACGCATAAAGAGCACCATGTTCCACCTGATCGCCTCCAGTCTCGATAGCTTCGTTTCTTCGATCCAGACGCTGCTGTACGTCGACGTCGTGCAGCCGCTGCTGTTCCATTTCAACCTGATGGACTACGACGAGGACACGTACGACAGCCTGTACTGGGTGATCGTCGGCGTGCTGGAAGTGCTCGCCATGTATGCGCTGCTGCGTCCGCTCGAAGCGCTGCGGCCCGTCGAGCAGTGGAAGGACCGCAAGGCGGTGCGTGTCGACGTGCTCTACACGTGGATCGCGAAGCTCGGCATTCTCAATCTGTTCTTCTTCTTCGCGCTGCAGCCGTTTTTCGACTCGGTGCAGGGCTGGCTGCGCCTGCAGGGCATCGCGAATATCGAACTCGACAATCTGTGGCCCGGCGTTACGACGCAGCCTTTCGTCACGTTCGTCATGTATCTGCTGGTGCTCGACTTCGCGGGCTACTGGTATCACCGCGGGCAGCACAGGATCGGTGTCTGGTGGGAGTTGCACGCGGTGCATCACAGCCAGCAGCAGATGTCGCTGTGGGCCGACGACCGCAACCATCTGCTCGACGATCTGCTGCAGGCGTGTTTCTTCGCCGTGATCGCGCTGTTCATCGGCGTGCCGCCGTCGCAGTTCGTCGTGCTCGTCGCGATCACGAATCTTGCGCAGAGCGTGCAGCACGCGAACATCCGTCTGCATTTCGGCTGGCTCGGCGAGCGTCTGCTCGTCAGTCCGACCTTCCATCGCCGTCATCACGCCATCGGCTATGGTCACGAAGGGCTCAAGTACGGCTGCAATTTCGGCGTGCTCTTTCCGTGGTGGGACATGCTGTTCGGCAGCGCGTCGTGGAGCCGCGAAATGGAGCCGACGGGCATTCGCGATCAGCTCAGCGGCCGTCATTACGGCGAGGGCTTCTGGGCGCAGCACTGGCTCGCGTTCGTGCGCATTGGGCAGCGCATCGCCGGCAAGAAGCAGCGGGGCGCGGCGTAAGCGCGCTGTCGTTTTCGTTGTCGTTGTCGTTTCACTTTCGACGCATCTTTCGGCCGGGCGCGCGTTTCTGACGATCACCGGCCGCGCAGCAACGCTCGCGCACTCGCTTGCATACTTGCTTGCACGTTCATTCGTCAGCGTCGTCTTTCACTTTCGACGCTGACACCCGACGTGGTTTATCCTGTCCACGTTTCCTACCTTTTCCTGCCTACCCATCAAGTCATCGATTACGCATGAATGATCTCTTGCGCTCGTTCGGGCGCGCGCTTTCTTCCGTGTTGCATCCGCGCATGCTGTGGCTGACGTTCATGCCGTTCGCGGGAGCCACGATCGTCTGGGGCGTGGCGCTGTGGTTTTCCTGGCAGACCCTGATCGGTGCGACGCGTAACTGGCTCGAAAGCTGGCCGCTCACGACGACGCTCTACGGGCTATTCGACTGGCTCGGTTTTTCGTCGCTGCATGCGGCCGTGGCGCCTTTCATTGTGATTGCCGTTGCGATCCCGCTGATCGTCGTCACGGTGCTGCTGCTGATCGCGACCCTGTCGATGCCCGCCGTGATCAAGCATCTGTCGAAGCGGCAGTTCGCCGCGCTGGAAATGCGGCACGGCGGCACGTTCGCCGGCAGCCTCGTGCATTCCATATGGACGACGCTCGTGTGCCTGCTGGTGCTCGTGATCACGCTGCCGCTGTGGCTGATTCCGCCTTTCTTCGCGCTGATCCCGCCGCTGCTGTGGGGCTGGCTCACTTACCGCGTGATGACGTACGACGCCCTGTCGCTGCACGCCAGCAGCGAAGAGCGGCGCGCGCTGGTGCGCCAGCATCGCCTGCCGCTGTTGCTGATCGGCGTGGCGAGCGGGCTGCTCGGCTCGCTGCCCACGTTGATCTGGGCGTCGTCCGTGTGGCTGATCGTACTGTTCCCTGTGATGACTGCCGTGACCATCTGGATCTATGCTTTTATCCTCGTGTTCACGGCGCTGTGGTTCGGCTACTACTGCCTGCGCGCGCTCCAGCGGATGCGCGCCGGCGAGCATGGCGGGAACGGTCACCATGGTCCCCACGGCGCGCGCGGCACAGCGCCCGTCTCCTATTGATACAAGAGGCTTCAATGGCATTTGGCGTCATCATCATCGGCGATGAAATCCTGTCCGGCAGACGCGTCGACAAGCATCTGCCGAAAGTCATCCAGCTTCTGAGCGCGCGCGGCCTGTCGCTGTCATGGGCCGAATATATCGGCGACGATCCGGAGCGCATCACGGCGACCTTGCGCCGCACCTTCGCGTCGGGCGATATCGTGTTCTCGACGGGCGGCATCGGCGCAACGCCGGATGATCACACACGCCAATGCGCGGCCGCCGCGCTTGCCGTGCCGCTCGAACTGCATCCCGAGGCAAAGGCGCTGATCCAGGAGCGTATCCGCGACACGCATCCCGCCAGTTCGTCCGCGCCCGTCGATTTCAACTCGCCGGACAACCTGCATCGTTTGAATATGGGCACGTATCCGCGCGGCGCGTCGATCATTCCGAACGGGTACAACAAGATTCCTGGTTTTTCTGTCGGCGATCATCACTTCGTGCCGGGCTTTCCGGTGATGGCCTGGCCGATGATCGAATGGGTGCTGGATACGAAGTACCAGCATCTGCATCATTCGACGCCGCATGCGGAAAAGTCTCTGCTCGTCTTCGAGTTGCCCGAGTCGACGCTGACGCCGCTGATGGAAAAGATCGAGCATGACTTTCCGGGCGTGCGCGTATTCAGCCTGCCGAGCGTAGGCGACGCGGAGCGCGGCGGCATCTATGCACGCCGGCATATCGATCTGGGCGTGAAGGGCGAGCCGGAAGCCGTCGCGGCCGCGTTCGTGAAGCTGCGCGAAGGCGTGCACCTGCTCGGCGGCGATATCGTCGAGCCGGAATTGGCAGCGCACGCGCAGCCGCGTAACTGAGCATGGTGGAGAGGGGCGTGCAACGCGTCCCCGTTCCAGAAACATCATCCGCGTGTCACATCGCACGCGGACGATTCCAAATAAAAGCGGCGCACGGTGTTCACCATGCGCCGCGTATCTGAGAAGCGACGGCTGCGCTTCTTATGCGTGCTTGAGATTCGTCAAGCGCCAATCCACGGCAGTCCGCGGAAACACCAGCCCGACACCGTCTTCCGATGCCCCTGGCCATCCTTGTCGCCTTCGAAGCCTTCCAGCAGATCCAGCGCCTTCGTGAAGCCGGCCTGCGTCGCGGCGATGGCCGCCAGCTTCGAGCGCGCCGCGCTGCGGCACAGGAGCAGCACGGGCGTGTCGGGCGTCGCGACCTGACGCAGCTGATCGATGAATTCGGCATTCGGCACGCCGCCCGGATAGCGCGTCCATTCGACATGCGCATACTGGCCATCGCCGACGACCGGGCGGCCGACCCAATCCAGTTCGGCGCGTGTGCGCACATCGATGAGACGGGTGCGCGGGTCGAGTTGCAGAAGCTCGAATGCCTCGGCAGGCGTGACGGCGCCCGCGTAGGGGAGCTGATTGTCGACACGGCGCTTTTCAGCCTGGCTGTACAACTGTTCGAGCGTACTCATGACAGCAATTCTCCTTGGGGCCAAAAAAACATTCTAGCAAGCTGTCGACGCTGCACACGCCGCGCCGCCCCGCACAGCGCGAAATTCGAGAATAGACGGCCATGCTCAATCATGGTGCAAAATAAGCACCATGCACCAAAATGGAATGTTAAGCAGTCGCAGACTAAGAGTGCGCACGATCATGGTGCGGATGCATTCCGTGACCTCGCGCGATTCCCGCAAACGGTGTGCGCAAATTCCCTGCGAAGGCGCGTCGGCATTGGGGCTGCAACGACGTGGCGCAGACGGAACACAAACATGGCACAGAAGCTGCTTTATTGGTGCCGATCAGATTGGCCCGATGCCGGCATCATATTTCCCTGCCCGTTGGTATCGAGGGGTGGACGCATCGAGGCTGGTCAGCTAGATTGGGCGGCGGCTGAACCCGCCGAATTCGTTAATCAGGAGATTGGTTATGAGTAAATCCGTGGCCGACGTCATCCAGCTCGTCAAGGACG
This sequence comes from Paraburkholderia hospita, assembly GCF_002902965.1. Taxonomy (GTDB): domain Bacteria; phylum Pseudomonadota; class Gammaproteobacteria; order Burkholderiales; family Burkholderiaceae; genus Paraburkholderia; species Paraburkholderia hospita. The sequence goes on from NZ_CP026105.1 coordinate 1,292,036, forward strand.
AGGACGTCAAGTTTGTCGACTTCCGTTTCACCGACACGCGCGGCAAGGAGCAACACGTTTCGGTGCCGGTGTCGGCATTCGACGAAGACAAATTCGAAAGCGGCCATGCGTTTGACGGTTCCTCGATTGCTGGCTGGAAGGGCATCGAAGCGTCGGACATGCTGCTCATCCCGGACGCCGACACCGCCTTCATCGACCCGTTCTACGAAGAGTCGACCCTCGTGCTGACCTGCGACGTCGTCGAACCGGCTGACGGCAAGGGCTATGAGCGCGATCCGCGCTCGCTCGCAAAGCGCGCCGAAGCGTACCTGAAGAGCACGGGTCTGGGCGACACGGCCTTCTTCGGTCCGGAACCCGAATTCTTCATTTTCGACTCGGTCCAGTGGGCTGCGGACCAGTCGGGTTGCTTCGTCAAGATCGGCTCGGAAGAAGCACCGTGGTCGTCGGGCAAGGAATTCGAAGGCGGCAACACGGGTCACCGTCCGGGCACGAAGGGCGGCTACTTCCCGGTCGCGCCTGTGGACACGTTCCAGGACATCCGCTCGGAAATGTGTCTGCTGCTCGAACAGATCGGCATCCCCGTTGAAGTTCACCACCACGAAGTGGCAGGTCAAGGCCAGAACGAAATCGGCACGAAGTTCTCGACGCTGGTTCAACGCGCTGACTGGACGCAACAGCTGAAGTACATCGTTCACAACGTTGCGCACACGTACGGCAAGACGGCGACGTTCATGCCGAAGCCTATCGTCGGCGACAACGGTTCGGGCATGCACGTTCACCAGTCGATCTGGAAGGACGGCCAGAACATGTTCGCGGGCAACGGCTACGCTGGCCTGTCGGAATTCGCGCTGTTCTACATCGGCGGCATCATCAAGCACGCTCGCGCGCTGAACGCGATCACGAACCCGGGTACGAACTCGTACAAGCGTCTCGTGCCGCACTTCGAAGCGCCTGTGAAGCTGGCTTACTCGGCACGTAACCGTTCGGCATCGATCCGTATTCCGCACGTTGCAAACCCGAAGGGCCGCCGTATCGAAACGCGCTTCCCGGATCCGCTCGCGAACCCGTACCTGTGCTTCTCGGCACTGATGATGGCAGGTCTGGACGGCGTGCAGAACAAGATCCATCCGGGCGAAGCTGCCGACAAGAACCTGTACGACCTGCCGCCGGAAGAGGATGCAAAGATCCCGACCGTGTGTGCCGGCCTCGATCAGGCGCTGGAAGCACTCGACGCAGACCGTGAGTTCCTGACGCGTGGTGGCGTGTTCACCGACGGCATGATCGACGCTTACCTGGAACTGAAGGAAGGCGAGCTGCAACGCGTGCGTATGACCACGCACCCGGTCGAATTCGAACTGTACTACTCGCTGTAATCGCTGTAGGTGGCGCTGCGCTTCGTTCGCGAGATGCGGCGAAGCGTACGCCCCGACGCTGCGATCGGTCACGAAGGGACGGCGGCGCCGTCCCTTTTTCGTTGGATCGAAAGCTGTGACGTTTTTGTTGCGGAACGGCTGCTGCAGCGTGTTGTTGACGTATTGAACCGCGTGCGATGAAGCCCGCCTCACCATCTCCTGTCGACGGAGGTTCGCGCTTTGGCGCTGGCTGCCGTCCCATGCAAGGCTATCGAGACCCGACTGCAAGATGGTATTGAAGAACCTGATCAAGGCCAGAAAAGGGCACACCGACGCATTGTCGGATGATGCGCAACTCGTCGAATCCGGTTTGCTGCCGGGCTTCGAGGCGCTGCCCACCGTTCTGCTCGTGCTCGACAAGCGGACGCTGCGTGTCGCGTTCGCGAATCCGTCGGCCGAGTCGATGCTCGAAATGTCGCGCCGGCAGCTCACGCAAATGGCCTGGCCCGACATCTTCACGAACGGCGAAGAACTGACGGCGACCATCGCCGCGATCGCCGCTCACCGTTTTCACGCGACCCATCTGGATGCCGTGCTCGAACGCGCCGGCCACGAGCCGCTGCATGTGCATGCGATCGTCGGCTTCCTGGAGAGCGCGCAGGACTACGTGCTGCTCGAGCTGTTCGAGAACGAGCGTCATTTGAGGTCGGATCGCGAAGAGCGCATTCACGATCTGACGGCCGTCAACAAGCAGTTGATCCGCAATCTCGCGCATGAGATCAAAAACCCGCTCGGCGGCATTCGCGGCGCGGCACAACTGCTCGAATTCGAGCTCGGCGCGCGCGAACGCGACGAGCTGCGCGAGTACACGCAGGTCGTCATCAAGGAATCGGACCGGCTGCAAACGCTCGTCGACCGCTTGCTCGAACCGCATCGTCATCCGCATATCGTCGGCGACGTGAATATTCACGAAGTATGCGAGCGCGTGCGCGCGGTGATTCTCGCGGAGTTTCCGCGCGGTCTCACGATCGAGCGCGACTACGACGTTAGCGTGCCTGATCTGCGCGGCGACAAGGAGCAACTGATCCAGGCGCTGCTGAACATCGTGCGCAATGCGGCTGAAGCACTGCGCGAACGCATCTCGCAAGGCGATGCGCGGATCGAGTTGCGTACCCGCGTGGCGCGCAAGGTGACGATCGCGAAACGTCTTTGCAAGCTGGCACTGGACTTGCATATCGTCGATAACGGGCCCGGCATTCCCGAAGACATACGCGACCGCATCTTCTATCCGCTCGTATCGGGCAGGGAAGACGGCAGCGGTCTTGGCCTGACACTCGCGCAGACTTTCGTGCAACAGCACGAAGGGATGATCGAAGTGGAGAGCCGTCCGGGTCACACCGAGTTTCAGATCCTGCTGCCGCTCGACAGCTGATACTCGACTGGTTACACCACACGCAAGACAAGACTTCTGACGGACCTATATGAAGCCGATCTGGATAGTAGACGACGATCAATCGATCCGTTGGGTGCTCGAAAAAGCACTCGCACGCGAGAACTTCGCGACACGCAGCTTCGCGAATGTGCGCGAAGCCGCGGGCGCACTGGAACACGACAGCCCGCAGGTGCTCGTCTCCGATATCAGGATGCCTGGCGGCTCGGGGCTCGAACTGCTGCAGACCGTACGCGAGCGCGTGCCCGGCTTGCCCGTCATCATCATGACGGCGTTCTCGGATCTCGATAGCGCCGTGGCCGCGTTTCAGGGCGGTGCGTTCGAATACCTCGCCAAGCCGTTCGACGTCGACAAGGCCGTCGAACTGATTCGCCGCGCCGTCGACGAAAGCATGCGCGGCGAGCAGACGTGGGACGACCGCGTCGCCGAAGCGCCCGAGATGCTCGGTCAGGCGCCCGCGATGCAGGACATGTTCCGCGCGATCGGCCGTCTGTCGCATTCGGCCGCGACCGTGCTCATTACGGGCGAATCAGGCACCGGTAAGGAACTTGTTGCCCGCGCCTTGCACCGACATAGCCCACGCGCGAACGGTCCGTTCATCGCACTGAACACGGCGGCGATTCCGAAAGATCTGCTGGAATCCGAACTGTTTGGTCATGAGCGCGGCGCGTTCACGGGCGCGCAGGCAATGCGCCAGGGCCGCTTCGAGCAGGCTGAGAACGGCACGCTGTTTCTTGATGAAATCGGCGATATGCCGTTCGACTTGCAGACGCGTCTGTTGCGTGTGCTGTCGGATGGCCAGTTCTATCGCGTCGGCGGACATAATCCGCTGCGCGCGAATGTCCGCGTGATCGCCGCGACGCACCAGAATCTCGAATCGCGTGTGCGGCAAGGGCTGTTTCGCGAGGACTTGTATCACCGCTTGAACGTGATCCGTCTGCGCTTGCCGGCGTTGCGTGAACGTAGCGAGGACATTCCGCTGCTGACGCGCCACTTCCTGCAGAAGAGTGCGCGCGATCTCGGCGTCGAGCCGAAGCGCGTGTCGGAAGAGGCGCTCGCGTATATGACGTCGCTGCCGTTTCCTGGCAACGTGCGCCAGCTAGAAAACCTTGCGAACTGGCTGACCGTGATGGCGCCTGCGCAGACGATCGAGATCAAGGACCTGCCGCCCGATCTCGTATCGACGCAGCAGGCCGGGGCGGAATTCGCGACGTCCGCGGGATCGCTGCCGATCGACGGCACAGTGGGCAACGGTGGCGTCACAAACGGCGTGGCGCCGATTACGGGTGCGCCCGTCGCGGCCGGCGGCGTGGTGATTCCGTCGCCTGTCGCCGCGTGGGAGAGTGGGCTGCGCACGGAAGTCGCGAAGCTGTTGCGCGAGAATGCAGCTGATGTAATGGACGAACTGTCGCGCCGTTTCGAAGCGGCCGTGATCCGCGAAGCGCTCGACTTCACGCGCGGGCGCAAGGTCGAAGCGGCCGAGCGGCTCGGCATCGGGCGCAATACGATCACGCGCAAGATTCAGGAGCTGAATCTCGAACCGTAAGCGTTGACGCCTTTGGGCGTGATGCGAGTGGTGCTGCGTTTACACGCGGCAAAATAAAGCGGCTCGACGGCGCGATGCGCCATCGAGCCGCTTCTTCTTTTGCGAACGCGTTTGTGCTGATGCGGCGAGTTACTCGGTGAGCGCGACGACGGGCGCGTGATCCGAAGGCTGATCCCACTTGCGTGGCGTCTTGTCGACGTCGCAATGCGTGCAGCTTGCGGCGAGCGGCTTCGACAGCAGGATATGGTCGATGCGCAAGCCCGCGTTGCGGCGGAACGCGAGCATCCGATAATCCCACCACGTGAAGGTCTTCTCGGGCTGATCGAAGAGCCGGAACGAATCGACGAGACCGAGTTCGACGAGGCGGTTGAACTGCGCGCGCTCTTCCGGCGACACGAGGTTCTGTCCTTCCCACGCCTTCGGATCATGCACGTCGCGGTCTTCGGGTGCGATGTTGTAGTCGCCGAGCAGCGCGAGCTTCGGATGCTGCGCAAGTTCGCTGGCGATCCAGTCGTGCAGCGCGTCGAGCCAGCGCAGCTTGTAGGCGAACTTGTCGGTGCCGGGCGCCTGGCCGTTCGGGAAGTAGGCGCAGATCACGCGCACGCCTTCGATGGTGGCCGCGATCACGCGCTGCTGCGGGTCCTCGAAGCCGGGTATGTTGCGCATGACGCTGCCTTCGTCGACGCTCATGCCGTCGCGCACGAGAATGCCGACGCCGTTATACGTCTTCTGACCGGCGAACCAGCTGCGATAGCCCTTTTCCTCGAGCTCGGCGCGCGGAAATTTTTCGTCGGGCAGTTTCAGTTCCTGAAGACACAGCACGTCGGTCTGGCTGAGTTCGAGCCAGTCGATCACATGCTGCTGACGAACCTTCAGGGAGTTCACATTCCACGTGGCTAATTTCATCGCTCGTTCTCGTTGTATCAGGTGCTGGATGGAATCTTACCGCGATCGGGCAGCGCCGCTCAGTACGGCAACATGCATAGGCAAAAACGCAAAAGCCCGCAACGCTTTGGGCGATGCGGGCTTTGAATGCGTAACGCTGCTTGTACTGCTTGAGGCCGTGTGGAGCAGGACACGATGCCTTTGAAACTGGTTGCGGGGACAGGATTTGAACCTGTGACCTTCGGGTTATGAGCCCGACGAGCTGCCAGACTGCTCCACCCCGCGTCAGAGAGGCGAATTGTACGGACACCTTCGTCATGCGTCAAACATTTGATCGAAGTTTTTTCATCTTCTTTTGCTACGTGCTGGTGGCGTAGAGTTTCATCTCGTCTTTCATCTCAACCACGATCGGCTTCGATAGCCCAGTCGACAGCCTTTTGCGCATGCAGCGCAGTCGTATCGAACACAGGCAGAACAGAGTCTTCCTGCCGGATCAGCAGCGTGATCTCCGTGCAGCCGAGAATGACGGCCTGCGCGCCGCGAGCCTTCAGGTCTTCGATCACGTTTTGATAGATCGCCCGCGATGACGGCGCGATGATCCCGTGACACAGTTCGTCGTAGATGATCCGATGGACGTGCGCGCGGCCCTCGTCATCGGGGATCAGCGTATCGATGCCAAAGCGCTCGCGCAGGCGTCCCGCGTAGAAGGTCTGCTCCATCGTATAGCGCGTGCCCAGCAAGCCGACTCGCTCGATACCCGCCGCGCGCAGCGCTTCGCCCGTCGGATCGGCGATGTGCAGAAAGGGCACCGCGATCGACGCTTCGATCGCTTCGTGCACGCGATGCATGGTGTTCGTCGCGAGCAGCACGATGTCGGCGCCGCCGCGCTCCAGTTGCCGCGCGGCATCCGCCATCTGCACGCCGAGCGCGTGCCAGTCGCCCGCGCGCTGGTTTGCTTCGACGGGCGCGAAGTCGACGGTCACCATCAGGCTGCGCGCATTGTGATGGCCGCCGAGACGCGCCTTCGCATAGCGGTTCAGCAGCCGGTAATACTCGGCTGACGATTCCCAACTCATCCCGCCGATCACGCCTATCGTTTTCATTCCGCGTCCGTATCTGTGGTGCCGATGCGGTTGAGTATAGGCTGCGGGCTGTGGCGGCGAGCGGTACGGATCGCGCACGGTCGGCCAGTACGGTACGGTCTTTTGTCCTATGCCATCAGGATGCTCCCCACGCATTCCTTCCGCCGATAGAATCGTAGTCATGCAAAGGAGCCGCCCATGGATCTGATCATCCGCAATGCCGTATTGCCACGCAGTGCCCCGAAACAGAATGGCCCCGTCGATATCGGCATCGAAGGCGGGCGCATCGTCGCCGTCGAGCCGAACCTGGTTGCCAGCGCACGTGAAGAGATCGACGCGCAGGGCGCGCTCGTCACGCCCCCATTCATCGACGCGCACTTCCACATGGACGCGACGCTGTCTTATGGCTTACCGCGCGTGAACGCGTCGGGCACCTTGCTCGAAGGCATCGCACTGTGGGGCGAGCTGAAGCCGCATCTGACGCAGGAAGCGCTCGTCGAGCGCGCGCTGCAGTATTGCGACTGGGCCGTCGCGCGTGGTCTGCTCGCCATCCGCACGCATGTCGATGTGTGCGACGAGCGCCTGCTCGCTGTCGAAGCACTGCTCGAAGTGAAGCGCCGCGTCGCGCCTTATATGGACCTGCAACTGGTCGCGTTTCCGCAAGACGGGCTGCTGCGCAGTGCGGGCGCATTCGACAATCTCAAGCGCGCGATTGCGATGGGTGTCGATGTGGTCGGCGGCATTCCGCATTTCGAACGGACCATGGCGGACGGCGCGGAGTCGGTACGTCTGCTATGCGAGTTCGCGGCAGAGAAAGGCTTGCGCGTCGACATGCATTGCGACGAATCGGACGATCCACTGTCGCGTCACATCGAAACGCTCGCGGCGCAGACGCATCGGCTCGGGTTGCATGGCCGTGTGACGGGCTCACACCTGACATCGATGCATTCGATGGACAACTACTACGTCAGCAAGCTGCTGCCGCTGATGCGTGAGTCAGGCGTGGAGGCCATCGCGAATCCGCTGATCAACATCACGCTGCAAGGGCGTTCGGACACCTACCCGAAGCGGCGCGGCATGACACGCGTGCCGGAGATGCTCGCGGCCGGCATCAACGTCGCGTTTGGACACGATTGCGTGATGGACCCGTGGTATAGCCTCGGTTCCGGCGACATGCTCGAAGTCGCGCACATGGGCCTGCATGTCGCGCAGATGACGGGTATCGACGCAATGCATGCGTGCTTCGATGCCGTTACGGTGAATGCGGCGCGTATTTTTGGGCTCGAACATTATGGAGTTGAGCCAGGATGCGACGCGAATCTCGTCGTGCTCGACGCGCGCGATGCTGTCGAAGCGATACGCTTGCGCGCGGCGCGGCTGGCGGTTGTGAGTCGAGGGAAAGTGGTGAGCAGGGCGCCGGCGGCGCGTGCGACGTTGTCGCTGGAAGGGCGGCCTGCGGAAGTTGACTTCAAGCTGCATCGCGGGTGAATTGGGTTCATGGCGGATTCGGTTTTCTTGCCTTTGCGCTGGCATCCGCGTTACGGTGGTTGCTGCACATGCGATTTGGTCTGCTGGTGATTGCTTTGGCATCCGCGTTTTGCCTTCGCGCTTCAAGCGTCGCCCCTGTGCGGAGCGGCACCTACTTTTCTTTGCCGCCGCAAAGAAAAGTAGGCAAAAGAAAGCGGCTAACACCGCCAGCTCTTGTGTTTGCCTGAGGGACCCCAACCGGTCTTATGCTTCACACGGCAACGTCTCTGCTGGCGCGCGTTGCCAACGCTTCGAATGAACGCCTCACCCGCTTCGGATACCCGTACTCGGGCCAGCGGCAGCGAATGATATGTGCCGCCCAGGTGGCAAACTGTGTGTAAGTTGTCGCGTCGTATAGCTTGGCGCTCTTACATGGAGGTATGCGCGTGCTATCGGTCCGAAGTGAGGCGTGTGAGGTGCTACGGCCAACACACAGTTTGCCACCTGGGCGGCGGCGGACTTTCTGGTGCCGCGTGCTACGACGCGGGCACATGAAGCGGGTGAGGCGTATAGAGATGACGTTGGCAACGAGCGCGGACTGGCGCGTTGCCGTGTGAAGCGTAAGACCCTTTGGGGGCCCTCAGGCAGGAACAAGAATTAGCGGTGTTAGCCGCTTTCTTTTGCCTACTTTTCTTTGCGGCGGCAAAGAAAAGTAGGTGCCGCCCCGCACAGGGGCGACGCGTGAAGCACGAAGGCCATACGCGGATGCCAGCGAAAGAACCACAAAAAAAAGCGGGCCCGGCAACCCCGAACCCGCCCTTTAAGTTAACTCCACAACACCGCAGAGCAGCGATTCACAGGCCATACAAACCCGCGCGCCGCCGCATCAAAACCCTCAATGCGCCGCACCCGGCACCGCATCCGGCGCCATGCCGTTATGACGCAGCAGCGCATCGATATTCGGCTCGCGGCCGCGGAACGCCTTGAACGATTCCATCGCGGGACGGCTGCCGCCCACTTCGAGAATCTCCTTGCGATACCGTGTGCCCGTTGCCGCATCGAGCACGCTGCCTTTGCCCGCTTGCGCCGCTTCTTCGAACGCGGCGTAAGCATCGGCGGACAGTACTTCGGCCCACTTGTAGCTGTAGTAGCCCGCCGCGTAGCCACCCGCGAAAATGTGGCTGAACGTATTCGGCCAGCGCGAGAACGACGCTTGCGGAATCACGTGGAAGCGTTCGTTGATCTCGCGCGCCAGGTCGTTCGCGCTCTTCGCGCCGGACGTGTCGAAGTCGACGTGCAGCTTCATGTCGAACATCGAGAACACGATCTGACGCAGCGTGCCCAGTCCGCTCTGGAAGTTCTTCGCGGCGAGCATCTTGTCGAACAGATCGCGCGGCAGCGGCTTGGCCGTATCGACGTGCGACGTCATGTCGCTCAGCACGTCCCACTCCCAGCAGAAGTTTTCCATGAACTGCGACGGCAGTTCGACGGCATCCCATTCGACGCCGTTGATGCCCGACACGCCGAGCTCATCGACGCGCGTCAGCATGTGATGCAGGCCATGGCCGAATTCGTGAAACAGCGTGATCACTTCATCGTGTGTGAAGCATGCGGGCTTGCCGCCGACGGGCGCCGAAAAGTTGCACGTCAGATACGCGACGGGCGTCTGCACCGCGCCGTTGACGGGCTTGCGGCGCGAGCGGGCGTCGTCCATCCACGCGCCGCCGCGCTTGCCTTCGCGCGCGTACAGGTCGAGATAGAACTGCGCAACGAGGCCACCATCCTGATTCTCGACGCGGAAGAAGCGCACGTCCGGGTGCCAGGTCGCTGCTTCGTCGCGGCGGATTTTCACGCCGAACAGTGTCTCCGTGACCTTGAACAGGCCCTTGAGCACCGTGTCTTCCGGGAAATACTGCTTCACTTCGTTCTCGGAGAACGAATAGCGCTTCTCACGCAGGCGTTCGGCGGCAAACGCGACATCCCATGGCTGGAGTTCTGCAAGACCCAGCTCGCTCGCAGCGAACTCGCGCAGTTCCTTCCAGTCGTGCTCGGCGTGCGGACGCGCGCGCGTCGCGAGGTCTTCGAGGAACGCCATCACCTGTTCCGGCGACTCGGCCATCTTCGGCGCGAGCGACACCTCGGCGAAGTTCTTGAATCCGAGCATATGCGCTTCTTCTTCGCGCAGCTTCAGCGCGTCAGCGACGATTCCCGTGTTGTCCCAGTCGGTATTGCCCTTGCCGTATTGCGGCCCGAGTTCCGACGCACGCGTGACATAGGCGCGATACATCGTCTCGCGCATCGCGCGGTTTTCCGAATACTGCATGACGGGGAAATACGAGGGGAAATGCAGCGTGAACTTCCAGCCGCTCTTGCCTTCGCGCTCGGCCGCTTCGCGCGCGGCTTCGATCACATCTTCGGGCAAGCCCGCCAGTTCATCCTTGCTTTCGGCGATGAACGCATACGCATTCGTCGCATCGAGCACATGATCCGAGAACGCTTTCGACAGCCCGGCCTGGCGTTCCTGCAGTTCGGCGAAACGCGGCTTCTGATCTTCAGGCAGTTCAGCGCCCGACAGTCTGAAATCACGCAGCGAGTTGTTCAGAATCTTCTTGCGTTCGCCCGTCAGCGATTCGAAATCATCGGCGGCGGCAATCGTCTTGTACTTCTCGTACAGCGCGAGATTCTGCCCAACGCTCGACCAGAACTCGGTGACGCGCGGCAGGTTCTCGCCGTACACGGCGCGCAGCTCGGGCGTATCGGCGACGGCATTCAGGTGGCCGATCACGCCCCAGGCGCGCGACAGCGGCTCCGTCGCGCGTTCGACGGGTTCGACGACGTCGGCCCACGAGGCCGGGGTCGATGGCTCGGCCGCGCGGTCGACTGCCGCGCTCGCATTCGCGAGCAGCACATCGAGGGCAGGGGTCACATGTTCGGGGCGGATCTCGCCAAAGCGCGGCAGATCGGAGAAATCGAGGAGCGGATTGTCGGATGTCGATTGAGAAGTGGACATGATGCTTCCTGTCTGACGCGGTAAATGAACGCCCGGATGACGCGTATCCGGGCCTGAAACGTAAGCGGCGCGCATGACGCGCGCAACACGCGACGCGTGCGCGCGGGTCGTCCGGCGCCCTGCAAGATGGATATTGGGGCGCCGTTCGCCGTTTCCAACTGATTTCAGCTGATATCAGCTGATATCAGCCAATCTCCAGCCGGTTGCAGCACAAATTATCAGAACTGCCGCTCACGCGCAGTGGTAGCGGGCTCAGACGTATTTGTACCAGAACAAGAGGGTGGGCAAGCGCACGGTCGCGGCGCGCGTTCTCGCGCATCGTTAAGACGTCCGCACGCAGACGGCATGGCGTGCGGTTTCCGTTTCCTTCGGTGGCCGTTCACGCCCGCGTGCCGGCCCGCCAGCATCAGGTGGCCCTCGCGATGACTCCGCATCCCCAGACACTGTCGGGCGCACTTGCGCGCGACGCGAACAACTTCGATCTCGTGCGGTTGATCGCCGCGTGCGCCGTCGTCTATTGCAACGCGTATGTAATCCAGCAGACGGATGCCGGCGATGGCATCGCGGCGGCGCTCGGTTTCGGCGGCGCGGGCTATCTCGGCGTGTATGCGTTCTTTCTGATGAGCGGGCTGCTGGTGAGCGCGAGCTTCGAGCGGCAGCGCTCGGTGCCGCGCTTCGTCACGCTGCGGCTCGCGCGTTTGCTGCCCGCCGTGGTCGGCACGTCGCTGGTGGCGATCTTCATCGTCGGGCCGATCTTCACGACGCTCGCGCTGCACGACTATTTCACGTCGGGCGCCACGTGGCGAAACCTCGACTATTTCTCGACGCTCGTGATGAAGCGTGGTTGGACGCTGCCGGGCGTGTTCGAGCACAACCGTTTCGTGCGCGACATCTGCGCGCCGCTGTGGACGCTCCCGCTGCAGGTGTATTGCTATCTGCTCGTGCTGGTCATGGGCATGTTCGGCTTGCTGTCGACGCGCTGGCGCAGCGTGATCGCCGTATTGATCGCGGTGGCCGCGTTTTCGGTGCGTGTGCATCTGCCCGATCTGCAGATCGGTTGGCGCGATTTCCCGGACAAAGCGGGCGGCTACGCGTTCTTTCCTGAGCCGTTCTTCTTTCTCGGCATGCTGCTGTACGGATGGCGCGAGCGCATCAACCTGAGCGGTCTCACCGCGTGCGGGCTGCTGCTGGTGTTTCTCGTGTTTCGCGACACGGCGGGCGCGCAGGCGCTGTTCTATATCGCGTTCGTCTACGGGCTGCTATGGATGAGCGTGACGCCGATGCTGCGTGGCTGGGTGCCGCGCCATGACTACTCGTACGCGATCTATCTCTACGGCTTCATGGTTCAGCAATGCGTGGCGGCGCTCGCGCCGCGCATGCCGCCGATGCTGTCGATCGTCGTCAGCGCGCCGTTCATTTTTGCGCTGGCGGCGTTCTCGTCGCGCTGGATCGAGCGGCCGGTGATGAGCTGGTGCCGCGCGCGTATCGCGCGCAGCGAAGCGCGTCAGCACGAACGCAGGATCGCGGCCGAAGCGGCGCCGATGCGCGCGGCCGAACTCGCGGTCCGCTGGCCGCCGCTTTGATGACGAGATGATGGTGATCCGTCCGCGATCTGCGGATGACGCGCACCCGGCTCGTAGTGACAAGCCGGGCGGCCGTTGATGACGCGCCGTGAAGCGCGTCGAGTCGATTGCTCAGGCGTTGCCTGCGGCGCGCTCGGCCGCTTCGATCGTATTGACGAGCAGCATCGTGATCGTCATCGGGCCGACGCCGCCCGGCACGGGCGTGATATGGCCGGCCACTTCCTTGACGTTCGCGAAGTCGACGTCGCCGCAGAGCTTGCCGTTCTCGTCGCGATTCATGCCGACGTCGATCACCGTCGCGCCGGGCTTCACCATGTCGGCCGTCAGCGTGTTGCGCAGGCCCGTCGCGACCACGACGACATCCGCGTCGCGCGTGAACGCGGCGATGTCGCGCGTCTTGCTGTGGCAGATCGTGACCGTCGCGTTCGCTTCGAGCAGCAGCAGCGCCATCGGCTTGCCGACGATGTTCGAGCGGCCGATCACGACGGCATTCGCGCCCTTCAGCTCGATGCCGTACGCCTCGAACATTTTCATGACGCCATACGGGGTGCACGGGCGGAACAGCGGCTTGCCCGTCATCAGCGCGCCGGCGTTCGCAACGTGAAAGCCGTCCACGTCTTTCTCGGGCGCGATCGCCTCGATCACCTTGTGACTGTCGATGTGCTTCGGCAGCGGCAGCTGCACGAGAATGCCGTGGATTTTCGGATCGCGGTTGAGCGCGTCGATGCGCGCAAGCAGATCGGCTTCCGTCATCGTCGCGGGATAGCGGTCATACGACGAGAACAGGCCGTTGTCCTCGCACGCTTTCACCTTGTTGCGGACATAGACCTCGCTCGCCGGATTGTCGCCGACGAGCACGACGGCAAGACCCGGCTGGTGTCCACGGGCGGTAAGGGCGGCGGCGCGCGTGGCGACATCGGCGCGCAAGGTCTTGGAAAGGGCGGTGCCGTCGATCAGTTTGGCTGTCATGGTCGGTCGAGAATGGGCGTTTCGGAATGCGGGCGGGGCAGGCAGGCGCGGGGCGTGTGATCACGTTGCCGCGCATGCCGCGCGTCGTGCTGCTGCGCATGCGCTCGCGGCGCTCGCTCAAGGCGGACGCCGCGAATCGCACGGATGGCGCTCGAAGGCAGGGACGGGTCGCATGCCGGAAAGCGCACGGCGCGAAAACCGCGCCGCAGCGAAGTTCGACATTATACCGTTGAGGCAACGCAACTGATGACCAACGGTGATGCCGAACGAAACCGGGCAACGGCGGCGCCGTCGAGGTGACAGACACCGCCGCAAACCACTCAGCGCAGGTTCAGCACGCGCTCAAGGCTGCGTCGCTTGCCAGGAGGAGTCGGGATTGAATGTCGTGATCGTGGACGCGACACGCGGCGTCTGCGGCCCGAGATTCTTCTCATAGACCTGGCCGTTCTGGTTGACGATGAAGCTCATCACGCCCGTCTTGCCGTATTCGGCCGGCCACGCGACGAGGCCGAAGCCCTTCGACAGCACGCCGTCCTGCACGTAGTTCTGCGCGCCGCCGTCGGCTTTCGCGCCTTGCGACGTGAGAATGCGGTAGTGATAGCCGTAGTACGCCTCGCCCGGCGCGATCTGATGCGGCATCGTCGCTGCGAGCGGCCCGAGCGGGCTGTCCGGTTCGCCGGCTGTCGTCGGCCAGTACAGACCGTCCTGCTTGCCGGGCGAGCTGATGAACTTCTGCGCGTAGTGCTGCGTCTGCTTGCGGTAGTCGTTTTGCGCGTCGACATACGCAAGCGACGTCAGAACCGCCGCGCGTTCGTTGCGGCCAATGCGGCGCGTGAGCATTTCATCCGTGGCGGCGGGCGTGTTGAACTGCCAGCCGCGCGCCGTCTGCACGATGGGAATTGGCAGGATCCAGCCATCGTCGCCGACGCCGAGATGCACGCTCTTGCGACCCGCGTGGGGCGCCGGGTCGTCGACGATCCGATGGCCTTTCGCCCATTGCCCGAGGAACGCGTAGATGTCGTCCTCGCCGATATTGGTGGTCGGGATGTAGCGCTTGAAGTTCTTGCCGAGCACCTTTTCCATCGCGGGATGATCGTTGGTCGCGAGCGCGTTCGCGAATGCACTGGCGGCGGCGTCGGACGTCGGGTAGACGGCCTGCGCGGCGGCGGGCTGCGCCGCCGCGAATATCGCCACGGCGGCGAGCGCGGCGAGCGCGTGTGAAAGCGCTGGGTGCGACGCGAACCGGCCCGCCGGATGCGAGGCGCGCGGCGTGCTGCGGGTGCTGCCGATGGCTGCGCGAATCGAATGACGGGGGGGTACGCAGGTTGTTTTACCGGTCATGACTGACTCCTGTCGACCAGATCTGGCGCTCGAGCGGCCGTTTCTGGTCCGATCCAAGATGGTTGCTGTCGATCGTTCTTCTAGCGGCGGTGGAATCCACCGCCCCCGCCGCCACGCTGGGCGCCTCCGCCGCCTCCACCCCCGCCGCCATGCTGGAAGCCTCCGCCGCCTCCACCGCCTCCGCCCCCACCGCCGCCGGGTCGCCCGCCGCCCGCCTGCGCGCCGTTGAACTGCTGTCCGCCGCCGCCCGCGCCGGGCCGGTTGCTCGCGCCGCCGTTGCTCGCCAACGACTGGCGGCTCGCCTGTCCGCGCTGCAACTCCTGCCGCGAGCCCGCGGCATCACCCGAGCCGCGCAATGCATTGTCGCGGTTCAGGTTTTGCGCGCTGTTGCGGACATTGCCCGTATTAGCGCCGCCCTGATGGATGTTCTGCACGCGCTGGCTCGCGTTGCCGCTCAGGTTCTCGCCAGTGCGGTTCTGCAACGTCTGCTGCGCCTGCGCCCGCGACGCGTCGCGCCCGCGAAACTGGTCGCGCTGCGCAGCGAGGTTGCTGCTGTTCAGATTGGCGTTGTTGCGATTGAAGTTCGCGTTATTGCGATTGATGCTCTCGTTGCGGTTCCAGTTCGCGGTTGACGTGTTCGAGGTGATCCGGTTGTTGACGTTGATGTTGTTGTAGCGGTTGACGTTGATGTTGACGTCGTGGTTGTTCCAGTTGAACCCGCCCCATAGCGAATTGGCGACGGCCACGCCCGCGCCGAATGCGAGCCCCGTCATGAATCCCGTCGCGATCGCGTAACCGGGAGGCGGCGGCACATAGACGGGCGGATAGGCCGGGTAGGGCCACGTGCCGTAGACGACGGTCGGGTTATAGGTCGGTACGTAGACCACCTGCGGATTGGCGGGCACGATCTGGATCGTGCTTTGTTCGACGATCACCTTCTGCTGCTCGCTCGTTTTCAGATTGCCCGCCGACTGCGCCTGCTTGCGCAGTCGCTGCACCGAGTCCATCACGTCGTCCGGCTGCGCGAGGAACGCGTTGCCGAGCTGCGTGACCCAGTCGGGCTTCGAGGCCATCGTCGCGAGCACCTGCGGAAACGCGACCAGCGATTGCACGCTCGGGTCCCACGGCTCCGATGCGACGGCTTTCACGGCGTCGTCGCCCTTGTACTGCGAGTTTGCCTTCGACCACGCGGCGGCCGCCGTCACGTCCTGCGGGAACGTCGCCGCCATCAGCACCTGCGCGAGCAGCGCATCGGGGTAGAGCGCGATGGGCGCTGTCAGCGAATCGAGTTGCTGGTTCGAGACTTTCGCGGGCGTTTGCGCGACGGCGTCAGTGGGCGCGACGAAGCCCGCGGCGAGCGGCATGCCTGCCAGCGCCGCGCAGACGAGCCACGCGCGCGGCCTGTAGGGTCCGTAACGTTTCACGATGAAAACCTCCTTGCTGCGTGGTGAGCGCAGCGGCTACCGGGCGAGGCCGGCGTGCCGCCACGCGGTCTTGTGGCAATGGAGCGACAAGCGGACGACGCTGTAGGGCGACTGATAATGGAAGTGGGCGGGACGCGCAAGGGCAATCTGAGGCCTGCGGAAATGTCCGCGGCGAGGGCGTTGCATGCGACGCGCATCGTGGCCAGTGATGCACGCGTCGCGCCCGCATTGCACGTTTCGGGCATGGGTCGCTTTTTCGGTTGATCTGGTATGTAAATTAGAAAGCGGAGCCGCGACTGTCAATGCGCGATATCAAACTCGAACGCGGACGCTCGAGCCGGGCGCGCTCGCGATGCGAGACGGCCTGATCGAACGCAATGCGAGTCAGTTGGGATCGCTAATGAAATGGGAGCGACGCGCGCGACGAAGAATCGTGCGGAAGAGGAGGGGGAATCCGGCGCTAAAGACAGCGCCGCGCGACGGCCTCAGCGGGCGTCAACGTTACTTCATGCGCCTGCGCAACGAAGCGCAGGCGAAGATCGCGGCCATCAGGTGATGACAACCGCGACGCGTAGTACTGCGGTATTACTGCGCCTGTTGTGGCTTGTTAGACAACGCGAGACGCAGTAGATCGGCGACCGTGTTCACGTTGAGCTTTTCCATGATGTTCGCGCGGTGCGCTTCGACCGTCTTGATGCTGATGCCGAGGTCGTCGGCGATCTGCTTGTTCAGGCGGCCCGCGATGATGCGCTCGAGCACCTGGTGCTCACGTGCCGTGAGCTTGCCCAGGCGCTCGGCGGCGGCGCGCTGCTGCTGCACGCTGCTGCTTTCGCTGCGGGCCTTGTCGAGCATGCGCTCGACCAGTTTGCGCAGTTCGGCTTCGTCGAATGGCTTTTCGATGAAGTCCATCGCGCCTTTCTTCATCGTCGACACGGCCATCGGCACGTCGCCGTGACCCGTCACGAAGATGATCGGGAGCAGCGTGTTGTCGGCGATCAGGCGTTCCTGCAGTTCGAGCCCGCTCATGCCTGACATCCGCACGTCGAGAATCAGGCACGCGATCTGGCCGGGATGCTGATGTGGCTGCCATGCGTCGATGAACTGCTCGGCGCTGGAGAAGCACTGAACGCGATAACCGTTCGCCTCCAGCAGCCAGCGCAGCGAATCTCGCACCGCTTCATCGTCGTCGACGACAAACACGGTTTCCTGTGTGGTAACTGGGGTGTTCATAGCTCTCCCGTAACGGTTTGTGGTGTCGGCGCCTCTGACCCGCCGTTGCTCGGGCCGTCGGGCTCTCCAATAGGCAGATTGCAATGGAAAGTGGCACCTGTGACGTGGC
This sequence comes from Paraburkholderia hospita, assembly GCF_002902965.1. Taxonomy (GTDB): domain Bacteria; phylum Pseudomonadota; class Gammaproteobacteria; order Burkholderiales; family Burkholderiaceae; genus Paraburkholderia; species Paraburkholderia hospita. Next base: position 1,309,484 of record NZ_CP026105.1, read on the forward strand.
CGTCGGATTCGACGTTGTTGACCACCCACAGGCGTCCGCGATGCGATTCGATGATCGAACGGCAAATGTTCAGCCCCATGCCCATGCCATCGGACTTGGTGCTGTAAAACGGTTCGAAGAGACGTTCGGCCGTGGCTTCGTCGACGCCCGGACCCTGGTCGACGACGCTGAGGCACACGAAGCCGGAATCGAGCTTGACGACGAGGCGAATCACGGGGTCGACGGCATTGGGCCGCGCGTCGTACATCGCTTCCGCTGCGTTCTTCAGCAGGTTCACGAGCACCTGCTCGATCAGCACCGGATCGACGTAGATGACGGGCAGACGCTGGCGCATGTCCGTCACGATGCGGATGCGGCGCTTGCGTACTTCGATCTCGGCAAGGCCAACGGCATCGGCGACGATGTCGGCGACGCGGGTGGCCTGGCGTTTCGGTTCGCTGCGTTTCACGAATTCGCGGATCCGCTTGATGATCATGCCGGCCCGCACAGCCTGTTGCGCCGTCTTTTCGAGAACTGGTAACAGGTTGTCGGGAGTTGTCCGACCAGATTTAACCAGCGCTACGGCTCCAGAGCAATAGTTATTGATGGCCGCGAGAGGCTGGTTTAATTCGTGGGCGAGCGACGAGGCCATTTCGCCCATCGTCATCAGGCGGCTGGTGTGCTGGAGTTTCTCGTCCTGCTGACGCGCGAGTTCCTGCGCCTGCTTGCGCGTCGTGATGTCGGTCGCGATCTGCATCTGCGCGAGATGGCCGTCAACCCACTGAATGTACTGGCGGCGCACTTCGAACCACTTCTGGATGCCTTGCACGTAGACTTCCTGCGCGTCGGCGGAGCCTTCCGTGAGCGCCGCGGCGGGCAGGCCGGCGAAGGCGTCGACCATGTCGATCGAATCCGACGAGGCCGCCGAATTGTCGAAGCCGCCACCACCCGCCAGTTCGAGGTGGCCGTCCGGGCGGATCCCGAACAGGTGCCGGTAATAACGGTTCGCGAACAGCAGTTCGGCTTCGTCGGCGGCGAGCACGGACACGGCGGCGTCGAGGCTTTCGAGCACGGTCGTGAAGCGCTCGTGCGCGGCGGCGAGTTCTTCGCGCGCGCGTTTCGGTTCGGTGATGTCCGTCATCGACGACATCCAGCCCGTCTGCCGTCCCGAGCTGTCGATCAGTGGCGACACATAGAGACGCGCGTGGAACAGCGAGCCGTCCTTGCGGCGCACGCGCAGCTCGAACCCGGAAGAGGGCGCCTTGCCGCGCAAGGTCATGTCGAGCTGGCGCTGCATCTCCGGATACGAATCACGCGGCCAGTACGGGAACGGCGCATTCTTGCTGACGAGATCGCTTTCGTCCCAGCCCGTCATCCGGCAGAACGCGGGGTTCACGTGCGTGATGCGGCCGTGCATGTCGAGCACGCGCATGCCGATCAGCACGGAGTTTTCCATCGCGCGGCGGAAGAACGCTTCGGCGTACAGCGCCTGCTGCGCCTCGAAGCGCTGGCGCGTGTGTTTCCACAGGCTCCACAAGCTCCACAGCACGAAACACGACAGGCCCGCGACCAGCCACACGAGCGTGTTGTTCGTGAAGTTGGTCATCTGCGGGTACGCGTACACGCGGACCGACACGCCCTGGCCGGGCGGATCGAGCGGTAGGTCGTAGTACGCGTCGCGCGGCAGGCGCGGGCGCGTCGACGTGGTGGCCAGCTCGCGGTTGTTGATGTCGATGATCGAGATCTTGTACTTCGCGGACAGCTCGGGCGGGATGTCGCGCTTCAGTATCCCTTCGATCGAGAACACGGCGGCCACCGTGCCGAGAAAGTCGCGGTCGCGATAAACGGGAGTTTGCAGCGTGATGTAGCCGTTGCCCACGTCGTCGTATATCAGCGGCGAGTAGACCTGGCGGCGCGTGTTCTTCGCTTCCGTGAAGGCGGCCTTGACGGCCTCGTCCATCTGCTGGTCGTTGGGCTTGGCGAGGCGCTGGCCAAGAACGGGCAGCGCGTTGTTCGGCCAGCGCGGCTGCTGCGCGCTGGTGTACCAGTTCATGTAGAGGATCTCGGGATGCCCCTGCATGATGTCGGCCGTCGATACCTGGAAAGAATGCGGGTCGGCGCGGCCGGAGACGAGATCGCGCGCGAGCGCCTGGAGCTGTTCCTGCGCGCCCGTCATGGACAGGCGGATCTGCTGCTGCGCCCACGCGACGTTGCGGTAGAGCGTGTCTTCCTGCTGCTGCTGCTCGCGCCGGTTCAGGCTCCAAAGGATCAGACTCATGACCACGAGGAACACGAGGATGGACAGCAGCGGCGTCAGCAAATAGGAGTTCGACCACCACGGTCCGTGGTGCCAGCGGGACGGCGACGAATCCGCCGACGTTCCGGCAGAGCGCGCCGAGCGTGCGAAAAGCCGATCGGTCAACATGGCTGGCATTGTAGCGCAGCGCCTGACATGCAAATGACGCAAAAAAGAGGTGAAAGTCACGCAATTCGGCGCAAACTAGCCGACGTACTTGCTGATGGGCAGTCAAACCAGGGTGCGTCGCAACAATTTTCCGCATTATGAGAAACTCTCTCGTAATCTGAAAATTTCCTTGCGCAGGCGTTGTGGGCCTTATTACAATCGGCCGGAAGCTGCCGCGGCCAATGTGCGTCCTCGACGTTTGTCCGCGTCGCCTGTTCACAGAGCGTTCCCATATCCAGGAGACGAGCATGTCCGCTGTACCTGACGAAGTCCTGAAATACGTCGCCAACGCCAAAGACGACCACGATCCGCAAGAAACAGCCGAATGGCTCGAAGCGCTAGATGGCGTGATTTCTGCTGTTGGGCCCGACCGCGCTCACTACCTCATCGAAAAGCAGATCGAATTTGCCCGCGTGCATGGCGAGCATCTGCCTTTCTCCGCTAACACCCCGTACATCAACACGATCCCCGTCGCGAATCAGGCGAAGATTCCGGGCGACCAGGACATCGAGCACCGCATCCGTTCGTACACGCGCTGGAACGCGATGGCGATGGTGCTGCGCGCCGGCAAGGAAACCAACGTCGGCGGCCACATCGCATCGTTCGCATCGGCGGCGACGCTGTACGACGTCGGCTTCAACCACTTCTGGCACGCGCCGTCGCCCGAGCATGGCGGCGACCTCGTATTCGTGCAGGGCCATTCGTCGCCGGGTGTGTACTCGCGCGCGTTCCTGCTCGGCCGTCTGACCCAGAACCAGCTCGACAACTTCCGTCAGGAAGTGGGCGGCGAGGGCATCTCGTCGTATCCGCACCCTTGGCTGATGCCGGACTTCTGGCAATTCCCGACGGTGTCGATGGGTCTCGGCCCGATCATGGCGATCTATCAGGCGCGCTTCATGAAGTACCTGCAGGCGCGCGGCATCGCAAAGACGGACGGCCGCAAGGTGTGGGCGTTCCTCGGCGACGGCGAAACGGATGAGCCGGAATCGCTCGGCGCGATCGGCATGGCCGGCCGCGAGCGTCTGGACAACCTCGTGTTCGTCATCAACTGCAACCTGCAGCGCCTGGACGGCCCGGTGCGCGGCAACGGCAAGATCATCCAGGAACTCGAAAGCGAATTCCGCGGCGCGGGCTGGAACGTCATCAAGGTCATCTGGGGCAGCCGCTGGGATGCCCTGTTTGCACGCGACAAGACGGGCGCGCTGATGCGCCGGATGATGGAAGTCGTCGACGGCGAATATCAGACGTACAAGTCGGAATCGGGCGCGTTCGTTCGCGAGCACTTCTTCAACACGCCGGAACTGAAGGCGCTGGTCTCCGACTGGTCCGACGACGACGTGTGGAACCTGAACCGCGGCGGCCACGATCCGCACAAGATCTACGCTGCGTTCAAGGAAGCGACGCAGTCCAAGGGCCAGCCGACCGTGATCCTCGCGAAGACGATCAAGGGCTATGGCATGGGCGAAGCCGGCCAGGCGATGAACATCACCCACCAGCAGAAGAAGATGCAGGTGGAGTCGCTCAAGCAGTTCCGCGACCAGTTCCGTCTGCCCATCTCGGACGATGAAATCACGCACGTGCCGTATCTGACTTTCGAGGAAGGCTCGAAGGAACTCGAATACATGCGTGCCCGCCGTCAGGAACTCGGCGGCTATCTGCCGGCGCGCCGCCAGAAGGCGGAATCGCTGCCCGTCCCGGCGCTCGAAGCATTCGAGCCGCTGCTCAAGGGCACGGGCGAAGGCCGTGAAATTTCGACGACGATGGCGTTCGTCCGTATCCTCAACATCGTGTTGAAGGACAAGGCGATCGGCAAGCGCGTCGTGCCTATCGTGCCGGACGAATCGCGCACCTTCGGCATGGAAGGTCTGTTCCGCCAGATCGGTATCTGGAATCAGGACGGCCAGAAGTACGTGCCGGAAGATTCCGACCAGCTGATGTTCTACAGGGAATCGACGACGGGCCAGATCCTGCAGGAAGGCATCAACGAAGCAGGCGGCATGTCGGACTGGATCGCAGCGGCGACGTCGTACTCGACGCACGGCGAGATCATGATTCCGTTCTACATCTTCTACTCGATGTTCGGCATGCAGCGCATCGGCGATCTGGTGTGGGCCGCGGGCGACATGCGTTCGCGCGGCTTCCTGCTGGGTGGCACGGCGGGCCGCACGACGCTCAACGGCGAAGGCCTGCAGCACGAAGATGGCCACTCGCTGCTGTGGGCGGCATCGGTGCCGAACTGCATCAGCTATGACCCGACGTTCGGCTACGAACTCGCCGTCATCATGCAGGACGGTCTGCGCCGCATGGTGCAGGAGCAGGAAGACGTGTTCTATTACGTCACGGTGATGAACGAGAACTACGAGCACCCGGCGATCCCGCAGGGCGAGCACGTCGCGAAGGACATCATCAAGGGCATGTACGCGTTCCGCAAGGGCGCGGCCAATGCGAAGGCGCCGCGCGTGCAGTTGATGGGCGCGGGCACGATCTTCAACGAAGTGATCGCCGCCGCCGACCTGCTGAAGAACGACTGGGGCGTCGAGTCGGATCTGTGGAGCGTGCCGAGCTTCACGGAACTGGCCCGCGAAGGTCACGAAGTGCAGCGTCAGAACCTGCTGAACCCGCTCGGCGAGAAGAAGCTCTCCCACGTCGAGACGCTGTTGAAGGACGCGAAGGGCCCGGTGATCGCATCGACCGACTACGTCCGCGCGCTGGTCGACCAGATCCGTGCGTTCGTGCCGCAACGTTTCGTCGTGCTGGGTACGGACGGCTTCGGCCGCTCGGATACGCGCGAGAAGCTGCGTCACTTCTTCGAAGTCGACCGCTACTGGACCACGGTCGCTGCACTGAGCGCGCTGGCCGATGAGGGTACGATTGAGCGCAAGGTCGTGGCCGACGCGCTGAAGAAGTACAACCTCGATCCGTCCAAACCCAACCCGATGACCGTCTAAGGCATCGACCCGCGAGCCCCAATGCGCACCTCGCCGCCCGAAGCGGGCGGACGAGGCGCGCGCGGCCCTGGAGACAGAAAACAATGAGCCAAGCGATCGAAGTCAAGGTGCCGGACATCGGCGATTACAAGGACATCCCTGTAATCGAGGTGCTGGTGAAGGCGGGTGATACCGTCGAGAAAGAGCAGTCCCTCGTCACGCTGGAATCCGACAAGGCGACGATGGATGTGCCGAGCCCCGCGTCGGGCACGGTCAAGGAAGTGAAGGTCAAGCTTGGCGACACGGTGTCGGAAGGCACGTTGATCGTGCTGCTCGACGGCGAAGGCGGCGCGGCTGCCGCGAAGCCCGCTCAAGGGAACGGCGCGGCTGCGCCTGCTGCGGCGCCCGCACCGACACCTGCGGCTGCACCCGCGCCCGTAGCTGCATCTGGCAAAACCGGTGGCGGCGTGCAGGAAGTCAAGGTGCCGGATATCGGCGACTACAAAGATGTGCCCGTGATCGAAGTCGGCGTCAAGGTTGGCGACCGCGTCGAGAAGGAGCAGTCGCTGGTCACGCTCGAATCGGACAAGGCGACGATGGACGTGCCGAGCCCGGCGGCTGGCATCGTCAAGGAAATCAAGGTCAAGGTAGGCGACAACGTGTCGGAAGGCACGCTGATCGTGCTGCTCGAAGGCGACAGCGGCGGCGCCGCTGCGCCCGCTCCGGCACCCGCAGCCGCGAAGCACGAAGAAAAGCCGTCGGACGCGCCCGCTGCGCCGTCGCCGGCTCCCGCGCAGCCGTCCGCGCTCGCGCAGGCGCCTGTCATTCCCGCAGGCGAAGGCGGCGCGCATCGCGTGAGCCATGCGTCGCCGTCGGTGCGCAAGTTCGCGCGTGAACTGGGCGTCGACGTGTCGCGCGTGTCAGGTACGGGTCCGAAGGGCCGCATCACGCAAGATGACGTCACCGCGTTCGTCAAGGGCGTGATGACGGGCCAGCGCAGCGCGCCTGCTGCAGCCGCTGCGCCCGCTGGCGCAGGTGGCGGCGAGCTTGGTCTGCTGCCGTGGCCGAAGATCGATTTCACGAAGTTCGGCCCGATCGATCCGAAGCCGCTGTCGCGCATCAAGAAGATCTCCGGCGCGAACCTGCATCGCAACTGGGTCATGATTCCGCACGTCACGAACAACGACGAAGCGGATATCACCGAACTCGAAGAGTTGCGCGTGAAGCTGAACAAGGAAAACGAGAAGTCGGGCGTCAAGTTCACGATGCTCGCGTTCGTGATCAAGGCCGTCGTCGCGGCGCTGAAGAAGTTCCCGACGTTCAATACCAGCCTTGATGGCGATAACCTCGTGTACAAGCAGTACTACAACGTGGGTTTTGCTGCCGATACGCCGAATGGTCTCGTCGTGCCCGTGATCCGCGATGCGGACAAGAAGGGTCTCGTCGACATCGCGAAGGAAATGGCCGAGTTGTCGAAGCTCGCGCGCGAAGGCAAGCTCAAGCCCGACCAGATGCAAGGCGGCTGCTTCTCGATCTCGTCGCTGGGCGGTATTGGCGGGACGAACTTCACGCCGATCATCAATGCGCCTGAAGTCGCGATTCTTGGGCTGTCGCGTGGTGCGATGAAGCCGGTGTGGGACGGTAAGCAGTTCGTGCCGCGTCTCATGCTGCCGATGTCGCTGTCGTATGACCATCGTGTGATCGACGGGGCTGAAGCGGCGCGCTTCAATGCGTATCTTGGGTCGATTCTTGCCGATTTCCGGCGTGTGATTCTTTGATTGTTGAGCTTTTGTCGCGCGGCGAGGTGTGAGCTTTTTGTGGTTGCTCATGCTTCGTCGTTGAACCTGCTTTGTCGTCTCGCTTCACGCGTCGCCCCTGTGCGGGGCGGCACCTACTTTTCTTTGCACCCCAAGGGTACTTCCTGCGGGGCGTCTTCCAAAGAAAAGTAGGCAAAAGAAAGCCGCGTCCTTGGCGGACGGCATTTAGTCTGCGTTTGGCGTCGTGGGTTTTTCAAGGCGAAGGTTCATTGCGGCTCATCGTTCAAAACGGTCAATAAGAGAAGGGGACACTATGAGTCTCGTCGAAGTGAAGGTGCCGGACATCGGCGATTTCAAAGACGTCGATGTCATCGAAGTCAATATCAAGCCGGGCGATACCATCGAAAAAGAGCAGTCGTTGCTGACGCTCGAAACCGATAAGGCCTCCATGGAAGTGCCGAGCGAAGCGGCCGGCACGGTCAAGGAAGTCCGCGTCAAGGCGGGCGACAAGGTGTCGCAAGGCACCGTCATCGCCACCGTGGAAACGTCGGGCGAAGCGAAGGCCGCTAAAGAACCTGAGAAAGCTGCACCTGCAGCCGCGCCCGCTGCCGCACCGGCAGCAAGCGGCGGCGCTGTGCAGGAAATCAAGGTGCCGGATATCGGCGACTATAAAGATGTGCCCGTCATCGAAGTCGGCGTGAAGGTCGGCGATCGCGTCGAGAAGGAGCAGTCGCTCGTCACGCTCGAATCCGATAAGGCGACCATGGACGTGCCGAGCCCGGCCGCCGGCGTCGTCAAGGAACTGAAGGTCAAGGTCGGCGATAGCGTCTCCGAAGGCAGCGTGCTGCTGTTGCTCGAAGGCGAAGGCGCGGCGGCTGCGCCCGCTCCGAAGGCTGCGCCTGCTCCCGCACCCGCTGCTGCTGCGGCGCCCGCGCCGCAAGCTGGCAGCTATTCGGGTTCGGCCGATATCGAGTGCGACATGCTCGTGCTTGGCGCCGGGCCTGGTGGTTATTCGGCCGCATTCCGTTCGGCTGACCTTGGCATGAAGACGGTGCTGGTCGAACGGTATGCGACGCTCGGTGGCGTGTGTTTGAACGTCGGCTGTATTCCGTCGAAGGCGCTGCTGCATACGGCGCTCGTGATCGACGAAGCGGCTGCGCTCGGCTCGCACGGCATCTCGTTTGGCAAGCCGCAGATCGATCTCGACAAGCTGCGGGACTTCAAGTCGGGCGTCGTCAAGAAGCTGACGGGCGGTCTCGCGGGCATGGCGAAGGCGCGCAAGGTCGAAGTCGTGACGGGCGTCGGCACGTTCGTCGATCCGTATCACATGGAAGTGCAGGGCGAGAGCGGCAAGAAGGTCGTCAAGTTCAAGCAGGCGATCATCGCGGCCGGTTCGCAGGCCGTGAACCTGCCGTTCATTCCGGAAGATCCGCGCGTGGTCGATTCGACGGGCGCGCTGGAACTGCGTCAGATTCCGAAGCGCATGCTCGTGATCGGCGGTGGCATTATCGGTCTGGAAATGGCGACGGTGTATGCGACGCTCGGCGCGCAGATCGATGTGGTCGAAATGCTCGACGGTCTGATGGCGGGCGCGGACCGCGATCTCGTGAAGGTCTGGGAGAAGTTCAACAGCAAGCGTTTCACCAACGTGATGCTGAAGACCAAGACGACGGGCGCGGAAGCGAAGCCGGATGGCATCTATGTGGCCTTCGAAGGCGAGAAGGCACCCGCCGAGCCGCAACGCTACGATCTCGTGCTGGTTGCCGTGGGCCGCAGCCCGAACGGCAAGAAGATCGGCGCGGACAAGGCAGGCGTGGCTGTGACGGATCGCGGCTTCATCGACGTCGACAAGCAGATGCGGACTAACGTGCCGCACATCTTCGCGATCGGCGATGTCGTGGGTCAGCCGATGCTGGCGCACAAGGCCGTGCATGAAGGCCACGTCGCGGCGGAAGCGGCGCATGGCGAGAAGGCGTACTTCGACGCACTGCAGATTCCGTCGGTGGCTTACACCGATCCGGAAGTGGCATGGGCGGGCAAGACGGAAGACCAGTGCAAGGCCGAAGGCATCAAGTACGGCAAGGCGGTGTTCCCGTGGGCCGCTTCAGGGCGTGCGATCGCGAATGGTCGCGATGAGGGCTTTACGAAGCTGATCTTCGATGAGGAGACGCATCGCGTGATTGGTGGCGGGATTGTCGGGCTGAATGCGGGCGATCTGATCAGCGAAGTGTGTCTTGCGGTTGAGATGGGCGCTGACGCGACGGATATCGGCAAGACTATCCATCCTCATCCGACGCTCGGGGAATCGATTGGCATGGCTGCCGAGCTGTATGAAGGTGTCTGTACGGATTTGCCGCCGCAGAAGAAGAAGTAATTTTTTGGGGCGGCGGTTGTGCTGCTTTCCAGATGATGATGGCGTGCCTCTTTTGGCGAAGAGGTGCGCCGTTTTTTTTTGCTACACCGGGTGCGTGTGCGTTGGTTGGTTTGCTTCGGTTGTTGCTGGCATCCGCGTTATGCCTTCGCGCTTCAAGCGTCGCCCCTGTGCGGGGCGGCACCTACTTTTCTTTGCCGCCGTGTACAGACTGGAGACATCGTTGACACATGTACAGGGACATCGCTGACACATGATGGTCAGGGTTTGGGCTCCTTCAGGTCAAGTTTTTCGACACGCTGATGGGCGAACCAGAACTCGATCACCCCGTCTTCGTCCTCGCTCGGGCGGGCTGCCACATGCAAGCCCTTGAGCGCAATCGAGAGCCTCACTTTCTCGCCCCGGAAGCGCACCACGCCGCTTGAGTTGACCAGTAAAACTTCATCGCCGGACTCGTATTCGGGCTCCGGGAGGCGATCGGGCATCCTGCTCAGGCTGCACGCGTAGCGGGTAATCGGCGTGGCCATCCCGAGTGCCTCGTGTGGACGCTCGGTGTTGTACACCTGCCGCCAGCGATCCAGTGCCTGCTGCACGTGCTTGTGCGTGTTGAAGGCGTGCCGCTGCAGCACTTCGGCCTTCAGCGAGCGGTGAAACCGTTCGTCCTTGCCATTGGTCTGCGGGTGATACGGCTGGCTGTAGCTCACATGGATACCCAGCCGGATCAGCCAGACGGCGAACTCGGTGAGCTGTCCCGGCGCGCTGGGCGAACCCCACGGCGCGCCGTTGTCGGTGTTGATACGCGAGGGTAGCCCGTAGCAGTGGAACGCCTGCTCGAGCGCTTCCTGCACGACCTGCGTGGTGGTGCGCGAGCAGGCGCTCAGCACGATGTTGTAGCGCGAGTGGTCATCGATGACCGTCAGCGGCGCGCAGCGCCCGCTCTCCAGGGTCGGGAAGTCGCCCTTGAAGTCCATCTGCCACAACGAGTTCGGATGCTCATGCTCGAAGCGTTGCCAGTGCTGGCGCTGTCGCGACGCCTGTTCGTCGATCAGCCCGTGGCGCCGCAGGATCTCGGTGATGGTGGCAGGCGCGGGCACCTCGGTCTGGCCCAGATCGCGCAGGCGCTGTGCGATCTTGCGTCCGCCCCAGCCGTGCTGGCAGCGCAGGTCCAGCACCAGCGCTTCGATGTGCTCCGGTGAGCGTGTGGGGCTGTGATGCGGGCGGCGGGAGCGGTCGGCCAGTCCGTCGGCGCCTTCGCTCTTATGGCGTCCAAGCCACTTGTAGCCGGTCTGACGGGTGATCTTGTATTTGCGGCACAACTCGCTGAACGGCACCGCCTGCGTGGCGGCATCGCGCACGAAGTCTTCGCGGAGATTCATGGTGTCTTTTGCTTCCCAGGGCATGGTTGGAATCCGGGCGTTTGATTACCCGAAAGTGTCAGTCATGTCCCTGTACACCTGTCAGCTATGTCTCCAGTCTGTACACCGCCGCAAAGAAAAGCAACCGTATTGGAAGTCAAGCGGGAGGCTGTTCCGGGGTGCTGGATTCTCAATGTGGTTGCCGGTTCCGTACAGGCGAGCGCAAACCACGCGAGTGATCGCGTTCAGGCACAGCATCCAGGCAAAGCTATACCGCCGGTTAGTTCGTCGATGGGTTCCAGGGTGTTGAGTTATGGACCATGGCGTTGAGCGTCACGATGAGCTTGCGAATGCACGCGGTCATGGCCACCTTGAAGGGTTTGCCGGCCTGACGCAGACGGTCGTAGAAGGCCCTGATGGTCGGATTGAAGCGCAGCGCGGGGATGCAAGCCATATAAAGCGCGCGCCGCACGATGGCACGACCGCCCTGAATGCGACGCTTGCCGGTGTGCTTGCCGCTATCGGAATTGAACGGAGCAACACCGGTCAGCGCGGCGATCTCGCGGCGGTTCAATGAACCGAGTTGTGGCATGAACGCGATCAGTGTGGCCGCGGCGCCGGGACCGATGCCGGGCACCGAGCGCAGCAGGTCCTCCTTCTGACGCCACGCGGGCGAAGCGCGCAGGAACGAATCGATGTCCCTGTCGGCGACGGTGAGCTGCTGTTTGAGCCATTTGATATGGTCATTCAGGCTTTCCTTAGCCGCGGCATGAGCGCGCTCCAGGCGGGCTTTTTCGGCCACGAGCATGTCGATGAGCTGGGCACGGCGCAGCAGCAGGGCTTGCAGCTGCTCGGTCTGCACATCGTTGAGCGGGCGCACGACGGGTTTGATGACGGCGGCGAAATGGGCGATGACGAACGCGTCGATGCGGTCGGTCTTCGCCCGTTTGCCGGTGGCTCTGGCAAAGTCGCGCACCTGTCGGGGATTAACCGCGACAGCGGGCAGGCCGGCCTGGCAGAGCGCCCTGAGCACGGCGAGTTCGAGCTTGCCGGTGGCCTCCATGACGATCAGGGTGGGACCCAGCGCGATCAGACGCTGGACCAACTGTTCGATGGCGGCGGTTTCATTGTCGACACTGAAATGTTCGGTCGTGTCGTGGATGGCAACGTCGAGCGTGCTACCGCTGACGTCGATGCCGATATAAAGGGACGAAGAAGTCTGGTTCATCACGGTACCCATACTTGCAGGAAAATACGAGCTCGAGGCTCAGTCAACTGTTCGGGTTAAGACGATGAGAAGGACAGTCGCTCAGGCTTTTCTGCGAGCTCAAGGCACTATAGGCAGACGAGCTGACTGTCCGTGTGGCGACAACTGATCGGGTCGGTGCCACGGAGGGGAATATACAAGTAGGCAAAAGAAAGCGGCTAACACCGCCAACTCTTCTCCCTGCCTGAGGGCCCCCAACCGGTCCTACGCTTCACACGGCAACATATCTGTTCACGCTCGTTGCCAACGCTTCGAATGAACGCCTCACCCAGTTCGAATACCCGCACAAGGGCTAGCGGCAGCGAATGGTTTCTGCCGCCCAGGTGGCAAACTGTGTGTAGGTTGTCGCGCCGTATAGCTTGGCGCTCTGACATGGAGGTATGCGCGTGCTATCGGGTCCGAAGTGAGGCGTGTGCAGTGCTACGGCCTACACACAGTTTGCCACCTTGGCGGCGGTGGAATATCTGGCACGGCACGCTGCAACGCGGGTGCATGAAGCGGGTGATGCGTATAGAGAGCGCGTTGGCAACGCACGTGAACAAGAACGTTGCCGTATGAAGTGTGGGACCGGTTGGGGGCCCTCAGGCAGGAAGAAGAGTTGGCGGTGTGAGCCGCTTTCTTTTGCCTACTTTTCTTTGCGGCGGCAAAGAAAAGTAGGTGCCGCCCCGCACAGGGGCGACGCTTGGAGCACGAAGGCAAAGCGCGGATGCCAGCGAAAAAGCAAAAACGCCGAACGCCTGCGCCGCGAAGAGGCCAACCCGGATGCCAGCGCAAGGCTAAAACACCGAACAGCACCACCCGCAAAGGGCAAAAAAAATCCCGGCCTAGACCGGGGAAACGATACGCTGTTTAACGTATCGGAGCGTCTGACCGCATGGCCACTGAAGTCTCGACCATGCGGCGCTGTTCATACCGCCAGTCACTTCGACAGTGTATCTCGCGGCTGCGCGCCGACAGATGATGGGGCATCCGTCAACGCACAGGTGAAGCCCGATCCGTTGAAGCCGTTACATCGTTATCAGACAGCAGCCTTCTTGGCCGAAGCCGCCGTGCGCGAAGCCTGAGCAGCAGCTTGCGAAGCGGCCTTCGATGCAGCCGTAGCAGCCGCATTGAAGTTGCTTTCAGCGATTTCGACAGCTTGCTTCGTTGCCTTGTGAACCGTTTCGTACGTCGTGTTCGCGGCCGTGATGGCCGACTTGATCACGGCGACAGCCGTTTCCGAACCAGCCGGTGCGTTCTTCGCGACGTTCTCGACGAGCGCTTGCACCTTCTTGTTCTGTTCTTCGTACTGCGCTTCAGCAACGCGTGCGAATTCAGCTTGCGTGGCCGATGCGATTTCGTACAGGTGACGGCCGTACGACAGAACCTTCTCAGCCACCGGCTGCGTCAGGCTGGCTTGCAGCGCGAGCAGTTCTTGCGCGTCCTTCACCGACAGCGCGCGTTGTGCATTTTCCTGGCCTTCAGCGATCGTCGACTTGACGACTTGAATATTCAGCTCGACCAGCTTTTCGACGCCTTCGAATGCCTTCGAAGTCAGGCCGAACAGAGTTTCGAGGTTGGCCTTCTGTGCTGCGGCGAATTGCTCAGGGGTCAGCAGAGTCATGTTTTACGCTCCTGGAATACCGGCCCGTCTGGCGCGGACCGCGTTGGGTTAACTGCAGAACAAATTAGGAATCGCTGGTCCGCTGTTAATTGTGCGTCGCAGCAATGGTTCCCATTTTAGGACGACGCCGATAGATGTCAAGGACTTTTTTGTGCAACGCACAACGCATAGAAATTACTAATAAAACAACACGTTATGTAGCGTTTATGACATTGTGGTGAAGCGCATGCACATTAGGGTTTGCACCGATATGGTGCGACGGAAAAAGTGATCTCTCAAGCCAGATAAGGGCTTGGAACACGCCGACGGCGCATTTCCGAGCAAAAAGGTAAAATTCTCAGGTAAACCGAAAACCGTAGCGGAACGTTAAATCGCCATCCCGGTCGAATGCGCGGCCTACTGCTTCGCAGTAGTCGCTTAAGAATCGGCCGGCGCGGCGTCCTGCATGTGTGCTTCGGTGCGGCAGGCATCGTGCTCTGGACGCTTGCTGCTGGATCGTATTGCTATCCGTACGCGACCGTACTTCCCCCGATCAAGTTTGGTTCGAATATGCCGATATGCTGAACGTGTAAGAGTCTTTCAGCGACATGGGCGGGGGCGGCTTGCCGGCGCGTCATTGGTATTTTCGATGGTGCATCTGCAACTTATTGCCTTTTCTCAATCGAGCCTGACAACTCGGTTTAAGGACTGTCGATAAGTGCTTAATATTGCTAATTTTTAACTGTTTTACTACACTGGCGAAAACTCTCTCGCCGCTCCAACCAGAACACCAATGAAAACCGACATGTTTTCGTCACTGAAAGTGATGCACGGCGCGGCGCTCAGCACCGCTCTGTCGGTGGCTGCCTCGGTGGTCATCGCAGCGGCTTTTGCCGCGCCGGTGGACGCATTTGCCGCTTCCGCCACGGCGCCCGCCAAGTCCGCGAAAGCCGGCAAGAAGCCTTCGAAGAAGGCCGCTGCCGAGCAAGTCTCCAGCAAGTCGTCGAAGGCCGCCAAGGACGTCAAGGCCGCCGCGAAGGACGACGACGACCAGCCCCGTACCGTTTCGAAGAAGCGCCGCGTCTCATATACGGTGAACGGCCGCCATCACTCGGTCGTGCGCCGTGTCGCATTCGAGCCCCGTCAGCCGTCCGTCGGCACGGCGTTCGGTCTGCACGAAACGCCTGACGCGCTGATGCTGCGTTCGAGCGTCGCGTACGTGGTCGACCAGAACACGTCCGAGTCGCTGTTCGACAAGAACTCGCGCGCCGTCGTGCCCATCGCATCGATCACCAAACTGATGACGGCGATGGTCGTGCTCGATTCGAAGGCAGCGATGACCGAGCAGGTCGAAGTCACGGACGAAGACCGCGACTACGAGAAGAACACGGGCTCGCGCCTGTCCGTCGGCTCGGTGCTCTCGCGTGAAGACATGCTGCACATCGCGCTGATGGCGTCGGAAAACCGCGCGGCGGCAGCGCTGTCGCGTTACTTCCCCGGCGGCCGTCCCGCTTTCATGGCCGCGATGAACGCGAAGGCGAAGTCGCTCGGTATGACCGACACGCACTTCGAAAACCCGACGGGCCTGACGAGCCAGAACGTATCGAGCGCGCGCGACCTGGTGAAGATGGTCAACGCCGCGTATCAGTATCCGATGATCCGCAGGTTCTCGACCGATCGCAGCTACGAGGTGTACACGGGCAAGCGCACGATTGCGTACAACAGCACGAACGCGCTGGTGCGCAACCCGACGTGGGATATCGGCCTGCAGAAGACGGGCTTCATCAACGAAGCAGGCGAGTGCCTCGTGATGCAGGCAACGATCCACGATCGTCCGATGATCATGGTGCTGCTCGATTCGTCGGGCAAGTACTCACGTTTCGCCGATGCGCAGCGTCTGCGCACGTGGCTCGACAACGGCGGCGAACAGCGCATCACGAGCGCGGACGCCAACGGCGCCGGGACCTGAGCGAAAGCTCTGCCCAACAAAAAGCCCCGCATTGCGGGGCTTTTTTATTCACGCCTGTGGGTGCGTTCACACCGTATGTGCCGAAGCGCTCGCGTGCTGGACCTGCGGGTGATAACCGAGCGATTCGGAAATCACCAGCGCAGTCTTGCTCAACTGGCCGAGCCACGAGTCCTGCAGACGGTCGGCCGGCGCGGACAGCGACAGGCCCGCGACGAGCTTACCCGTATCGTCATAAATGCCGGCTGCGATGCAGCGTACGCCCAGCTCCAGTTCTTCGTTGTCGCGCGCGCATGCCTGCTGACGCACGTGCGACAGTTCGCGTTCCAGCTTGGTGAGATCGGTGATGCTGTTCTGCGTGTGGCCCGACAGGCCCGTCCGGGTCGCGTAGGCCCGCACGCGGGTCGATTCGTCGGCGGCGAGAAACAGCTTGCCGACGGAAGTCAGATGTAGCGGCGCGCGGCCGCCGATCGCGCGCACCACCTGCATGCCCGAGCGTTCGGAATAGGCGCGCTCGATATAGACGATCTCGTCGCCCTGACGCACCGACAGGTTGACGGTCTGGCCCGTCAGCCGGTGCAGTTCGCGCATTGGCATCAGCGCGGCGTCGCGCACCGACAGGCGCGCCTTGACGAGATTACCCAGTTCCAGCAGCCGCATGCCGAGACGATAGGTGCCCGGGTCCGAGCGATCCACCAGCCGGCAGGTCACCATGTCGTTCAGGATGCGATGGGCGGTGGACGGGTGAAGTTCGGTGCGTTGCGCGAGTTCCTTCAGGCTGACCGGGTCGCTATGCGCGGCGAGGGCATCCAGCAGGCGCATCATGCGCTCGATTACCTGAATCGACGTCTTGGGGTCCGGGTTCGTATCGCTCATAAGGCTAAACGGTTGACGCGTCAAACAGCGGAAACTGATTGTATCTCGTATTGTGAAAAAAGCGAACGCCATTGGAAATGATCCTCCAATCTCACTATTTGGCGGTTCATTGCGCATTGGGGCGGTTACGCGTTGGTATTACGCGTCAAACAGCGGATAATCGGGGACGTTTCCCCGGAGGAGCACTCATGCGAGTCGGTTTTTTCGTCACCTGCCTGATCGATCTGATGCGCCCCGAAATCGGCTTCTCCGCGATCAAGCTGATCGAGCGCGCGGGCTATGAAGTGTTCGTGCCACCGGCGCAAACGTGCTGCGGACAGCCGGCCTACAACTCCGGCGACAGGCGCATCGCGCGTGATCTCGCGGAAAAGACGTTGCGCGAGTTCGAGCAATACGATTACGTGGTCGTGCCGTCCGGCTCATGCGGCGGGATGATTCGCGCGCATTACGGCGATCTGTTCGCCAACGATCCCGAACTGATGGGACGCTTCGCGCGGCTGCGTCCCAAGGTCTACGAACTGACGGATTTTCTTGCCACCGTCGCGAAGGTCGAGCTGACGCCGGGCGATTTCCAGGGGCCGGTGACGTATCACGACTCCTGTTCCGGGCTGCGCGAGCTGGGCGTCAAGCAGCAGCCGCGCGCGTTGCTCGCGCAGGCTGGCGTCGCCGTGACTGAGATGAAGGACTGCGAGCATTGCTGCGGCTTCGGCGGTACGTTTGCGGTGAAGTTCGGCGATATCTCGACGGCGATCGTCGACGAGAAGTGCGCCAATATTCAGGCGAGCGGCACGCAAGCCGTCGTGCTGGGCGACCTCGGCTGCATGCTGAATATCGAAGGGCGCCTGCGGCGCACGGGCGATACGACGACGCGCGTGCTCCACATCGCGCAGGTTCTGGCAGGCGACGCCTGAGCGCGGTTGAACTTTGTTCTTCGCCTGACAAGTGATAGCAAGCGGTAGCGCAAACCTATAACCGATCCCCAAGGCCGTCATGCAAGTCCAAACGATGCAGTTCAAGGCGCGCGCGGGCCAGAAGCTCGCCGACCAGCGCCTTCAGCAAAACCTGACCAAGCTGTCGACGAAATTCGTGTCGGCGCGCGCGTCGGCGATGCTGGCGATCGATTTCCCGGCCACGCGCGCCGCGCTCAAGGAGCGCCGCAACCGCGCACTGGAGAACCTCGACGTCTGGCTCGAGACCTTCGAGCGCGAGGCGACGCGGCGCGGCGTCACAGTGCTGTTCGCCGAGACGACGCAAGACGCAGCGAAGCTCGTCGCCGATATCGCGCGCAAGCACGACGTGAAGAAGGTGATCAAGACGAAGTCGATGGTGTCCGAGGAAATGCGCCTGAACGAGGTACTCGGGCAAATGGGTGTGCAGTCGATCGAAACCGACCTCGGCGAATACATCCTGCAGATCAACGACAACGAGCCGCCGAGCCACATCATCGCGCCCGTCGTCCACAAGGACAAGGAAGAGATCGCTGATCTCTTTGCGAAGACCCACCAGAAGCCGCGTCTGACTGAGATTCCCGAGATGACGCGCGAGGCGCGCGAGGTGCTGCGCCCGCACTTCATGACGGCCGACATGGGTGTGACGGGCGGCAACTTCGTGATCGCGGAGACAGGCTCGGTCGCGCTCGTGACCAACGAGGGCAACGAAGGCATGTGCACGGTGATGCCACGCGTGCACGTCGCGGTGACAGGCATCGAAAAGGTACTGCCGACGCTCGAGGATCTCGCGACGGCCATGCGTCTGTTGCCGCGCTCGGCGACGGGGCAGGACGTTTCGAACTATTTCTCCGTGCTGACGGGGCCGCGACGCGCAGGCGACCAGGACGGGCCGGAACATATGTACGTGGTGCTCGTCGATGGCGGGCGCACCGGGCTGATCGGCGGCGACTTTCAGGAGATGCTGCGCTGTATCCGCTGCGGCGCGTGCATGAACCATTGCCCTGTGTATCAGAAGGTCGGCGGACACACGTATGGCTGGGTGTATCCGGGGCCGATGGGCTCGGTGCTGACGCCGAGCTATGTCGGCATCGAAAAAGCGCTCGATCTGCCGCAGGCCGCGACGCTATGCGGTGAATGCAATAGCGTGTGCCCGGTCGGCATTCCGCTGTCGGATTTGTTGCGCAAGCTGCGCGAGCGCCAGGTGGAGCGGCATCTGCGGCCGTGGCAGGAGCGCTACGGGCTCGCCGTCTGGGGCTATCTGGCGATGCATCCGACGGCGTACAGGCTCTTCACGAAGGTCGCGGTGCGGATTCTCGAGAAAATGGGCGGCAACCGGAAGTCGATCGCGAAGCTGCCGCTTGGCGGGGGCTGGACCGACACGCGCGAAATGCCCGCGCCTGTCGGGCGGACCTTCCGCGAGCTATACGCCGCGAGCAAGACCCATATCGGGTAGCGCTCCTCCCTCGCGCGTCGAAATTGAAAGAGGCTGCATCGCATGTGCGATACAGCCTCTTCTTCATTGCGCGTCAGCACTGAAGGCCTTTGTTTTCGTCCCGGCGATCAATGCGGTCTGCCGCCCTCGTTATTCCACGCCTGTCCGCCGCGATTGCCCCCGCCTTGCTGCTGCCCCGAACCCGCTTGCACGGGCTGACGGTTGCCATGGTAGCCGCCGCCCGAATTGCCGCCGGGATTCGGTGGCGGCGGATTGCCTGCCTGCGGTGGCTGACCGCGCGGCGGGCCGCCATTGTTGCCGTTGCCGCCGCGGCCGTTCCCGTTCCAGTTGCCGCGGTCGCCGCGATTGTAATTTCCGTGATCGTAGCCACGTCCGCCCCAATAGTGGCGGTCGTAGTTGGAACCTGAGTATCCGCCCCCGCCGAAGCCCAGGAACAGGCTCGATTGCACGGGCGGTTCGGCGTATCCGTATCCGTAGGCGGGGACGGGTGCGCCGTAGCCGTCGTAGTAGCCGTCGTTGTAGCCATAGCCCGCCGGCTGGCCGCCGTACGGATAAGCGACGCATCCACTGAGAGCGGCGACTGCGCAGAGTGCAACGGCAGCAGGAGCGAAAGAAGGAATAAGACGTTTCATTTGAGTGTTAAGACAAGCGAGAGGTGCGTGTCTATCCATGTAGCTAGTTGTACCGCCTGTTGACTATTACCTGTGTGTGCTTTTGTAAGGATATCTTTCGGCGGTCGAAAGACTGTCGTCGGCACTTTGCAAATCCGCTTCGCGATCCCGACTGTTCATCCGGGCGCAACGCAGTGTTCCGTTGGGGCGGGTTTTTCCGGATTGCGTCCTCGGCTACCATTTCGACTGGGCAAAGTGCGTCTGTGCACTGCGGCCCGCTTAAAGAGAACGACATCATGAAAAAGAAAATATCGGTGTATTGGCCATTAGCCATCGTTGTGCCGCTTGCGGCCATTGCTTATCTGCATCTGTATAACGGCGCGGCTACGCAGTCGCCGCTTGCTGCTGAGCGCGTGTCGGCCGAGCTTGCTCGTACGGTTTCGTATGGATTCGTCGGCGGCGAGGCTGCGATGCCCGCCGACGTGCTGCCCGCGACGGCACGCATGTCCGCACAGCCGATGTAATCGGCATGGCTGCTGGCGCGCCGCCGGCGTGATTTTGCACGGCTTTGTATAATCGCGGCACCGTTTCACCACATATGACACTTGCGGCTGAGCCGCTCAGCCATTGATGAAAACCGTCGCCATCTGCTTCGTGTGCCTTGGGAACATTTGCCGTTCCCCGACTGCGGAAGGCGTCATGCGGCACCTGCTGGCAGACGCGAAGCTTGCGGATCACGTGATCGTGGATTCTGCGGGTACGGGTGACTGGCACATTGGCGAAGCGCCGGACGACCGCGCGCAGCGCGCCGCAAAAAATCGCGGTTACGATTTGTCGATATTTCGCGGCCGTCAGATCACCGCCGTCGATTTCGAGCGCTTCGATCTGATCATTGCGATGGACGACAAAAACGTCGCCGCGCTCAGACAAATCTGTCCGGCGGAACAGCGCGACAAGATTCGTCTGCTGATGGAATTTGCGACTGACGCGGACGCGCCGGACGCAAGCGGCGCGGAAAAACGCGCGCCAGGTTTCGATGCACGCGAAGTCGTCGATCCGTACTTCGGCGGCGGCGAGGGCTTCGAAATCGTGCTGGACCAGTGCGAAGCCGCCTGCCGTGGACTGATCGCGGTGCTGCGGCCCCAATTGACCCCGTAGACAAGTTTTTCGTTAAGTAAATGACCCAAATCGAGATAGGGATACTTGACTAAATTCGTCATGTATTTATACTTGACCAAACTTGTCGAGAATTGCGGTTCCCACCACATATGAGACTCACCACGAAAGGCCGTTTCGCCGTCACGGCGATGATCGACCTGGCATTGCGCCAGGAGCAGGGCCCGGTGACGCTTGCGGGTATCAGCCAGCGCCAACACATCTCCCTGTCCTACCTCGAGCAGCTGTTTGGCAAGCTGCGCCGTCACGAGATCGTCGAATCCGTGCGCGGGCCGGGCGGCGGCTACAACCTCGCGCGCCGCGCGGAGGATGTGACGGTCGCGGACATCATTATCGCCGTCGACGAACCGCTCGATGCCACCCAATGCGGCGGCAAGGGTTCGTGCGAGGGCACGAAGCATCACGACGGCCATTGCATGACGCATGAACTGTGGTCGACGCTGAACCAGAAGATGGTCGAGTATCTCGACTCCGTTTCCCTGAAAGACCTGGTCGACCAGCAGCGCTCGCGCGAAGGTTCGACGGCGGTGCTGCGCGACCGGCGTACCGAAGCGCCCGCCGTGGAGCCGCGCGCGGTGCCGAAAGGGCCGAATTCCGTTTTCAACATGGCCGGCTGACAGAGCGCGCACAGACGCGAACGCCAGAACCATGAAGCCATAAGCACTGATGTCCCCGGAGCGATTGATGAACAACGACATTCCCCACCTGCCCATTTACATGGACTACAGCGCGACGACACCCGTCGATCCGCGCGTGGTGGACAAGATGATTCCGTACCTGCGCGAGCAGTTCGGCAACCCGGCATCGCGCAGCCACGCATACGGCTGGGACGCGGAACGTGCCGTCGAGGAAGCGCGCGAGAACGTCGCGGCGCTCGTCAACGCCGACCCGCGCGAAATCATCTGGACGTCGGGCGCGACGGAATCGGACAACCTCGCAATCAAGGGTGCTGCGCACTTCTACAAGGGCAAGGGCAAGCACATCATCACCGTGAAGACCGAGCACAAGGCTGTGCTCGACACCACGCGTGAGCTGGAGCGCGAAGGCTACGAAGTCACGTATCTGGATGTGAAGGACGACGGTCTGATCGACCTCGACGTGTTCAGGGCCGCGCTGCGTCCGGACACGATCCTCGTTTCCGTGATGCACGTGAACAACGAGATCGGCGTCGTCCAGGACATCGAGACGATCGGCGAGATTTGCCGCGAGAAGGGCATCATTTTCCACGTCGACGCGGCGCAATCGACGGGCAAGGTCGAAATCGACCTGCAGAAGCTGAAGGTCGACCTGATGTCGTTCTCGGCGCACAAGACATACGGCCCGAAGGGCATCGGCGCGCTGTACGTGCGCCGCAAGCCGCGCGTGCGCATCGAAGCGCAGATGCACGGCGGCGGCCACGAGCGCGGTATGCGCTCGGGCACGCTGGCGACGCACCAGATCGTCGGCATGGGTGAAGCGTTCCGTATCGCGCGCGAAGAAATGGCGACGGAAAACGAACGCGTCCGCGCGCTGCGCGACAAGTTGCTGCGCGGCCTGAAAGAGATCGAAGAAACGTATGTGAATGGCGACATGGAAAAGCGTGTCGCGCACAACCTGAACATCAGCTTCAACTTCGTCGAAGGCGAGTCGCTGATCATGGCGGTGAAGGACGTGGCCGTGTCGTCGGGCTCGGCTTGCACGTCGGCATCGCTGGAGCCGTCATACGTGCTGCGCGCGCTCGGCCGCAACGACGAACTGGCGCACAGCTCGATCCGCTTCACGGTGGGCCGCTTCACGACGGAGCAGGACGTCGATTACGTCATCAACCTGCTGAAGAGCAAGATTGCGAAGCTGCGCGATCTGTCGCCGCTGTGGGAAATGCACAAGGACGGCATCGATATTTCGACGATTCAATGGGCCGCGCACTAAGCGCGCCTTGAATCAGTCGATAAACGCACGCAGGTTGAATCGAATCAAGGAGTCACAAAATGGCATATAGCGACAAGGTTCTGGATCACTACGAAAACCCGCGCAACGTCGGTTCGTTCTCGAAGGACGACGACGCGGTTGGCACCGGCATGGTCGGCGCGCCCGCTTGCGGCGACGTGATGAAGCTGCAGATTCGCGTGGGCGCAGACGGTGTGATCGAAGACGCGAAGTTCAAGACGTACGGCTGCGGTTCGGCCATCGCGTCGAGCTCGCTCGTCACGGAATGGGTGAAGGGCAAGACGCTGGATCAGGCGCTCACGATCAAAAACACGCAGATCGCCGAAGAGCTGGCGCTGCCGCCCGTGAAGATCCACTGTTCGATCCTCGCGGAAGACGCGATCAAGGCAGCGGTCGCCGACTACAAGCATCGTCACGGCGAAACGGCTGACGCAGCGAAGGCCGAGCAATCGGCTTAAGACGCAGTCGAGCGCGTCAGGAGTGGCACGGCGACGCGTCGATACTGGCTATCGGCGCCCGCCGGAACGATTTGGGAAGCAGGCAGGGTCGCGACACGGGTCGTGAGGAGCGACGGTGTGCCGCACAATGAGAAACGCTATGGCAATTACGTTGACCGAAAAGGCAGCACAACACGTGCAGAAATATCTGATCCGGCGCGGCAAGGGTGTCGGGTTGCGGCTCGGTGTGCGCACGACGGGTTGCTCGGGGCTCGCGTATAAGCTCGAGTATGTCGATGAACTCGCGCCCGAAGACGAAGTGTTCGAATGCAAGGGCGTGAAGATCGTGGTGGACCCGAAGAGCCTCGCTTATATCGACGGCACGGAACTCGACTTCGCACGCGAAGGGTTGAACGAAGGCTTCAGGTTCAACAACCCGAATGTGAAGGACGAGTGCGGCTGCGGCGAATCGTTCCGCGTGTAAGCGCGCGAGTCATGCTGAAAAGGCGGCCTGTGCCGCCTTTTTTCAATTTCGCCGCGCACCTGGCGCGCGCTTCGGCGCTGCCCTGCGCGCATTGCATGGACAAAGTAACCTAATGGCCTCGCTGAACGACAGTCACTTCGAACTCTTCAATCTGCCCGAGCAATTCGCGCTCGATGCATCCGCGTTGGATCACGCGTATCGCACGGTGCAGGCGCAGGTGCATCCCGACCGTTTCGCCGCAGCGGGCGACGCGCAAAAGCGCATCGCGATGCAATGGGCAACGCGCACGAACGAGGCGTACCAGACGCTGCGCGATCCGTTGAAACGCGCACGCTACCTGCTGACGTTGCGCGGCATCGATGTCGGCGCGGAGAACAACACGGCGATGGAGCCCGCGTTCCTGATGCAGCAGATGGAATGGCGGGAGAACATCGAGGACGCGTCGGCGGCAAAGAATGTCGATGCGCTCGATGCGCTGCTCGCGGAACTGCGCGAAGAAGAAAAGGTGCGCTTCACGAAGCTGGCCGCGTTGCTCGACAGCGGCTCGAATCAGGCAGCGGGCGAGGCCGTGCGGCAACTGATGTTCATCGAGCGCGTGGCCGCGGAGATCGGCACGCAGATCGAGCGGCTCGACGTCTGAGGCCGCCTGGCGCGGCCCGACGATATAGCCCAATCACCACGCGAACCAACACGATCAGGACCGGGGCGAAGCAAGCTCCGAAGAAGATTCCAGATGGCTTTACTGCAAATTTCTGAACCCGGCATGGCGCCCGCGCCGCATCAGCGGCGTCTCGCGGTCGGCATCGACCTTGGCACGACCAACTCTCTCGTCGCGGCGGTGCGCAGCGGCGTGCCCGACGTATTGCCCGACGACGAAGGCCACTATCTGCTGCCGTCCGTCGTGCGATATCTGGAGAAGGGCGGCCGGCGCATCGGCCGCACGGCGAAAGCGGAAGCCGCCACCGATCCGCGCAATACGATCGTCTCGGTCAAGCGCTTCATGGGGCGCGGCAAGAGCGAAGTCGAGCACGCGGAAAACGCGCCGTACGATTTCGTCGACGCGCCGGGCATGGTGCAGATCCGCACCATCGACGGCGTGAAGAGTCCCGTCGAAGTGTCCGCCGAAATTCTCGCGACGCTGCGCTATCGCGCGGAAGACACGCTCGGCGACGAGCTGGTCGGCGCGGTGATCACCGTGCCCGCCTATTTCGACGAAGCGCAGCGCCAGGCGACCAAGGATGCCGCGCGTCTCGCCGGCCTGAACGTGCTGCGCTTGCTGAACGAGCCGACGGCGGCCGCGATCGCCTACGGTCTCGATAACGGCGCGGAAGGTCTGTACGCGGTGTACGACCTCGGCGGCGGCACGTTCGATCTGTCCGTTTTGAAGCTCACGAAGGGCGTTTTCGAAGTGCTCGCGGCGGGCGGCGATTCGGCGCTCGGCGGCGACGACTTCGATCACGCGCTGTATCGTCATGTGCTGGAGAAGGCGAACGTTCCGGCGCAGTCGCTGACACCGGAAGACGTGCGCCTGTTGCTCGACACCGTGCGTGTCGCGAAAGAAACGCTGTCGTCGGCGCCGAGCGCTCCGATCCAGGTAACGCTCGCAAGCGGCGCAAAGATCGATGTCACCGTCGACGAAGCGGCGTTCGAAACGATCACGCAGGCGCTCGTGCAGCGCACGCTCGGCCCGACGAAAAAGGCGCTGCGCGACGCGAAGCTGACGGCGGCCGATATCGACGGCGTCGTGCTCGTCGGCGGCGCGACGCGCATGCCGGTGATACGCCGCGCGGTCGAAAACTTTTTCGGCCAGCCGCCGCTGACCAATCTCGATCCAGATCAGGTCGTCGCGCTCGGCGCGGCGATCCAGGCCGACCTGCTCGCGGGCAACCGCGGCGCCGACGGCGACGACTGGCTGCTGCTCGACGTGATTCCGCTGTCGCTCGGCGTCGAAACGATGGGCGGCCTCGCCGAGAAGATCATCCCGCGCAACTCGACCATTCCCGTCGCACGCGCGCAGGAATTCACGACCTTCAAGGACGGCCAGACGGCGATGGCGATTCACGTCGTCCAGGGCGAGCGCGAACTCGTGTCCGATTGCCGTTCGCTCGCGCGCTTCGAGTTGCGCGGCATTCCGCCGATGGCGGCGGGCGCGGCGCGCATCCGCGTCACCTATCAGGTCGATGCGGACGGTCTGTTGTCCGTGTTTGCGCGCGAGCAGCATTCGGGCGTGGAGGCATCGGTGATCGTGAAGCCGTCGTATGGGCTCGCCGACGACGACGTCGCGCGCATGCTCGAAGACAGCTTCAAGACGGCGGAAGTCGATATGCGCGCGCGGGCGTTGCGCGAGGCGCAGGTCGAAGCGCAGCGTCTGGTCGAAGCGACGGAAGCGGCGCTTGCGGCCGACGGCGAACTGCTCGACGCCGACGAGCGTGTCACGCTCGAAGGTCTGGTCGCCGCGCTGCGTGCGATCGCGCCGGGCGACGATACCGACGCGATCGAAACGGCGACGAAGACGCTCGCCGAAGGCACCGACGAATTCGCCGCGCGCCGGATGAACAAGAGCATTCGCCGCGCGCTCGCGGGCCGCAAGCTCGACGAGATCTGACGCCGCGCCAGTCTTCAATCAGCGCAGTCGACGCAACCAAGGCGATGCCGTGAATCCATGATTCACACGTCGCCGCTGAATCACGCGGCGCGTGCCAAAAACGGCCGCGCCACCAGTAAAATGGTACGGTGCCTGAAGGGCGGCGTCCGTGCCTCACAGACCAGAACGGAATTTGTATGCCTCAAATCGTTGTGCTGCCTCACGTCGAACTGTGTCCAGACGGCGCGGTCATCGACGCCGTGCCGGGCAAGAGCATCTGCGACAATCTGCTCGAACACGGCATCGAAATCGAGCACGCATGCGAGAAGTCTTGCGCGTGCACGACCTGTCACGTGATCGTCCGTGAGGGTTTCAACGTGCTGACGCCGTCGGAAGAAGACGAGGACGATCTGCTCGACAAGGCATGGGGTCTCGAACGCGAATCGCGGTTGTCGTGCCAGGCGCTCATGCCTGAAGGCGACGATCTCGTGGTCGAGATTCCGCGTTATTCGATCAACCACGCGAAGGAAAATCACTAACAGGAGCGAGCAGCCATGAAGTGGACCGACACGCAAGATATCGCGATGGCCTTGACCGACAAGCACCCCGAGATCGATCCGCAACAGGTGCGGTTCACCGATCTACACCGTTGGGTGATGGAACTGGACGGTTTCGACGACGATCCGAATCGCTCGAACGAAAAGATCCTTGAGGCGATTCAGGCGGCATGGATCGAAGACGCGGATTACTGAGCGCGGCGCGTACAGCGGCGCTTCAGACGCAACACATGCAAAAGGCGACTTCCGTGGAAGTCGCCTTTTTTAATGCTCGAAGCTTTGCGCGCGCGGGCGTCCGTTAAAGATCAGCCTGCGACGAGCGTCCCGTTCTCCACTCGCACACGCTGGCCTTGCTGGAACGGCGGCGCTTCGTGATACGTGAAGTAGCGCGTCTTGCCGTTTTCCATATGCACGCGCACCGAGTAACTGGTCGAGCTGCGCAGATGCTTTTCGACCGAGTTACCCGCGAGGCCGCCGCCGAGCGCGCCGAGCAGCGTCATCGCCGTGCGGCCGCCGCCGCTGCCGAACTGGTTGCCGACGACACCACCCGCCACCGCGCCGCCCACGGCGCCAATCCCGGTTCCGTGGCCTTCCTGGCGCACGGCCGAAATCGCTTCGACCGTGCCGCACGTCGAACAGTAGGCGGGTCGCGCGGGTTGTTGCTGCGCGTATTGCGGCTGTTGCGCAAATTGCGGGGCCGGCGCGGGTGCTTGCGGCGCCTGCTGCGCGGCCAACTGCTGTGCTTGCTGAGCCTGCGCCTGCTGTGCCGGTTGAGCCTGCTGCTGAGCCGCTTGCTGTTCGGCCTGCTGTTGTTGCGCCGCTGCTTGCTGCTGCGCGCTCAGGTTAGCCGGTTGCGCGGTATCGACGACGGGCTGCTGTTGCTGTGCGACGGCCGCCGACTGCACCTGGTCGCTTTGCTCGCCGTTGCTCGAAGCCTTCGGGAACAGTCCCGTCACGGCCGCCGTCGCGACCAGACTGGCGACGATGACGGCGCCTGCCGCCACGGCAATGAGGGGATGAAGGCGGCGCGGTGAATTGTTCGGATTGTCCATGGTGGTAGGCCTCCAGCTGTGCAGAGTTTGACCTGTAAAAGTAGCCGTATAAGTGTCGGACATGCCGATCCGCTCAGGGTTTCAATTTGTAACCGGGAACGGGCCGGGATTTGCCCATGGCGAACGCAAGAAGTGCACCAAAAGCCCAAAACCGCGCCGAAGCTGGATTTCGGCGAATTAGCGACAAAAGCGGACCAGATCGAATTGCGCAGCTTTTACCGATAGTTACAAACGGCACGTGCACTTCGGAAAGAAGGGAGAGCGGCGGGGGAGTGGAAGCCGCGCACGGCGCGAAAACGGCCGTGCGCGGGGACAGCGGTATCAGCGGGAAGATCAGTCTTCGCGGCGCAGATGCGGGAACAGGATGACGTCGCGGATGCTCGGGCTGTCGGTGAGCAGCATCACCAGACGGTCGATGCCGATCCCGCAGCCGCCCGCCGGCGGCATGCCGTATTCGAGCGCGCGGATGTAGTCGGCGTCGTAGTACATCGCTTCTTCGTCGCCGGCGTCCTTCTGGTCGACCTGCTTCTTGAAGCGCGCGGCCTGGTCTTCCGGATCGTTCAGCTCCGAGAAGCCGTTGGCGATTTCACGGCCCGTGATGAACAGCTCGAAACGTTCGGTGATGCCGTCCACGCTATCCGATGCGCGCGCGAGCGGCGATACCTCGATGGGGTAATCGATGATGAACGTCGGCTCCCACAATTGCGACTCCGCCGTTTCCTCGAACAGCGCCAGTTGCAGCGCGCCGATACCCGCGTTCAGGAACTGCGGCTGGTTCGCGTCGACGCCGAACTTCTTCAGTTCTGTGCGCAGGAACGCGCCGTCCGCCAGTTGCGCGTCCGTGTATTGCGGCGCGAATTTCTGGATCGCCTGCGTGATCGTCAGGCGATGGAACGGCTTGGACAGATCCAGTTCGCGGCCCTGATACGTGATCGTCGCGTCGCCGAGTGCATCGACGGCGGCCTGACGGATCAGTTGCTCGGTGAAGTCCATCAGCCACTTGTAGTCGGTGTACGCGGCGTAGAACTCCATCATCGTGAATTCCGGATTGTGACGCGGCGACACGCCCTCGTTACGGAAATTCCGGTTGATCTCGAACACACGCTCGAAGCCACCCACCACCAGCCGCTTCAGATACAGCTCGGGCGCGATGCGCAGGAACATCTGCATATCGAGCGCGTTGTGATGCGTGACGAACGGCTTGGCCGCGGCGCCGCCCGGAATCGGGTGCAGCATCGGCGTTTCGACTTCCATGAAGTTCGCGTCGGCCATGAACTTGCGGATCGACGACACGGCTTTGGTACGTGCGACAAACGTCTTGCGCGCTTCCGGCGTGACGATCAGATCGACATAGCGCTGGCGATAGCGCATTTCCTGGTCGGCGAGACCGTGGAACTTGTCGGGCAACGGACGCAGTGCCTTCGACAGCAGCCGCAGTTCCGTACAGCGCACGGAGAGCTCGCCCTTGTTCGTGCGGAACAGCACGCCCTTGGCGGCGACGATGTCGCCGAGGTCCCACTTCTTGAACGCTTCGTATGTCGCTTCGCCGACGTCGGCGGGCGTGATGAAGAACTGGATCTGGCCCGAGCCGTCGCGCACCGTCGCGAAACTCGCCTTGCCCATCACGCGCTTGAGCATCATGCGGCCGGCCAGTGCAACTGGCAGCGCTTTCGCTTCGAGCGCGTCCTTGTCGTCGTCCGCGTAGTCGGACTGGAGATCGGCGGCGTGGTGGGTCGGGCGGAAGTCGTTCGGGTAGGCGACGCCTTGCTCACGCAGTGCGCGCAGCTTTTCGCGGCGCTCGGCGATGATCTGGTTGTCGTCCACCTCGGCGGCGGCGTTCTGCTGGGCGGCATCCCGCTGGGCCGCATTCGGCTGGGTCGGTTCGGTCATGGTGATGATGTTCGGTATCCGATGCCTCATGCGCGCTTTCGACTGTGGCGCACAGGCGGTGAAAAAAATGCGGCGTGGCGAAGCGTGCCGCGCCGGCTACGCCTAGATGCCCTGTTTCAGGCTGGCGCTGATGAACGGATCGAGGTCGCCGTCGAGCACGCTCTTCGTGTTGCTGATTTCGACGTTGGTACGCAGATCCTTGATGCGGCTGTTGTCGAGCACGTACGAACGGATCTGGTGGCCCCAGCCCACGTCCGATTTGCCCGCTTCGAGCTTGTCCTGTTCCGACTGGCGCTTGCGCATTTCGGCTTCGTACAGACGCGATTTCAGCATCGCCATGGCTTCGGCGCGGTTACGGTGCTGCGAGCGGTCGTTCTGGCACTGCACGACGATGCCTGACGGGACGTGCGTGATACGCACGGCGGAGTCGGTCTTGTTGATGTGCTGACCGCCCGCGCCCGAAGCACGGTAGGTATCGATGCGCAGATCGGCCGGATTGACTTCGATCTCGAACGACTCATCGATTTCCGGATAGACGAACACCGACGAGAATGACGTATGACGGCCGCCTGACGAGTCGAACGGCGACTTGCGCACGAGGCGGTGAATGCCTGTTTCGGTGCGCAGGAAGCCGTACGCGTATTCGCCTTCGACCTTGATGGTCGCGCTCTTGATGCCGGCGACATCGCCTTCCGATTCTTCGAGCACTTCCGTCTTGAAGCCCTTGCGCTCGCAGTAGCGCAGGTACTGGCGCAACAGCATCGATGCCCAGTCGCACGCTTCCGTGCCGCCCGCGCCTGCCTGGATGTCGATGAACGCGTTGTTCGGGTCGGCCGGGTTCGAGAACATCCGGCGGAATTCCATGTCGGCGACGCGCGCTTCGAGTTTCGCGGCATCTTCGTCGACCGCGACGAGCGTGTCTTCGTCGCTTTCCTCGCGCGCCATGTCGAACAGGTCTTGCGTGTCGCGCAGGTCGTTATCGAGCGCGCTCAGCACGTCGACGACGCCTTCGAGCAGCTTCTTTTCCTTGCCGAGTGCCTGGGCGTGCTTCGAGTCGTTCCAGACGTTCGGGTCTTCGAGTTCCTTGTTGACTTCGATCAGTCGTACCGACTTTGCATCGTAGTCA
Organism: Paraburkholderia hospita; assembly: GCF_002902965.1. Lineage (GTDB taxonomy): Bacteria > Pseudomonadota > Gammaproteobacteria > Burkholderiales > Burkholderiaceae > Paraburkholderia > Paraburkholderia hospita. The sequence continues at coordinate 1,340,274 of NZ_CP026105.1, forward strand.
AAGATACCCCCGGAGCTCGCCTGCGCGTGAGCGCAGGTCCGCCAGGGAGGATTCGATTGCGTTGAGGCGTTCCGCTTCCATGTCGATCCAGTTTCAAATAAATGGGTTTTTTGTCTGCGACGCTGTTGGGGGGGCGTTTGGGTTTGGGTTTTGTTCGCGTTGCGGTGTTTGCTTTCGCTGGCATCCGCGATGCGTTAGCGTGCTTCACGCGTCGCCCCTGTGCGGGGCGGCACCTACTTTTCTTTGCCGCCGCAAAGAAAAGTAGGCAAAAGAAAGCGGCTAACACCGCCAACATTTCTTCCTGCCTGAGGGCCCCCAACGGGTCTTACGCTTCACACGGCAACCACGTGACTCATGCTCGTTGCCAACGCTCTTGCGTTACGCATCACCCGCTTCACACGCCCGCGTCGCAGCATGCCGTACCGAATATTCCATCGCCGCCCAGGTGGCAAACTGTGTGTAGGTTGTCGCACCGCACGGATTAGTGCCCTTACCAGAAACACCAACCTCGCTTTTCAGTCTGGAGTGGTGCGTGTATGGCGCGAAAGCCTACACACAGTTTGCCACCTGGGCGGCACCAACCATTCGCTGCCGCTGGCCCGTGCATGGGAATGCGAAGCGGGTGAGGCGCTCATTCAGAGCGTTGGCAACGCACGCCAGCAGAGACGTTGCCGTGTGAAGCATAAGACCGGTTGGGGTCCCTCAGGCAAACACAAGAGCTGGCGGTGTTAGCCGCTTTCTTTTGCCTACTTTTCTTTGCGGCGGCAAAGAAAAGTAGGTGCCGCCCCGCACAGGGGCGACGCGTGAAGCAGGCAAAACAAGTCGCGGATGCCAGCGCAAGAGCAAATCGCGGGCGCCAGCAAAAAAACAAACCCAAACCCAAACCCAAACCCAAACCCAAACCCAAACCGAAAAAAGGCCAACCACACCCCTTCCCGCCAAAAACCAAAATTATAGCGGATCACAGCGCCAGGGCTGGGCGCACCCAGCCTACAACACAGCATGCTCAACGATCAGTTGCACCCGTGCAACGCCATTCCACGTATCCGCCGACAGCCGATAGGCAACAGTCGTCCGCGCGGGCAGCGGCGCCGTGTGATTGAACCAGATCGCATTGAACCGCTGGCGCCCGCGCATCAACTGCAGCTTCAGATGTTTATCCTTCACCAGCGCCTGCGACATCACATCGAACTCGCCCGAGAAAACAGGCGCCGGAAACCCCTGTCCCCAGACAGCCGCATCAATCATCTCGACGAATTGCGGCGTGAAATACGCATCTTCGAGATCGCCATCCGTCTCGACCGTGCGCGCCAGCACGTCCTGAGTGAGCCACTCGCGCCCAACCCGCTCGAACGCCGCGGTAAAGCGCGGAATATCGGCCGTAGCGATCGTCAGACCCGCGGCCATCGCGTGGCCACCAAATTTGGCGATCAGCCCCGGCTCGCGCTTCGACACGAGATCGAGCGCATCGCGCAGATGGAAACCCGGAATAGAGCGGCCCGAGCCCTTGACGGTGGTGCCGCCATCATCGGCCAGCGCGAACGTGAACGACGGCCGGTGGAATTTCTCCTTCAGCCGCCCGGCCACGATACCGATCACGCCCTGGTGCCAGCTCGGATTGAACAGCGTGATCGTCGTCGAGTCGGCGGGATCGACCGTCGACAGGTCGTCGAGCGCCTGCTGCTGCATGCCCGCTTCGATTTCGCGCCGCTCGCGGTTCATCGTGTCGAGTTGCTGCGCGAGTTCCCACGCACGTCCGACGTCGTCCGTCGTCAGGCAGTCGATGCCCAGCGACATGTCCGACAGCCGTCCCGCCGCATTCAGGCGCGGCCCCAGTGCGAAGCCGAGATCGAAGCCCGACGCGCTGCGCGCATCGCGGCCCGCGGCGCGAAAAAGGGCGGCGATGCCCGGCTGCATGCGGCCGTTGCGGATGCGCTGCAAGCCCTGCGCGACCAGCACCCGGTTGTTGCCGTCGAGCTTCACGACGTCGGCGACCGTGCCGAGCGCGACGAGATCGAGCAGACCGTCCAGACGCGGTTCCGGGCGCGCGTCGCCGAATGCGCCACGGCGGCGCAGTTCGGCGCGCAGCGCGAGCAGCACATAGAACATCACGCCGACGCCCGCGATGCACTTGCTCGGGAACGTACAGCCCGGCTGGTTCGGATTGACGATCGCGCGCGCAGCGGGCAACTCGTCGCCGGGCAAATGGTGATCGGTGACGAGCACGTCGATGCCGAGCGCATTCGCCGCCTCGACGCCGTCGACGCTCGCAATGCCGTTATCGACGGTGATCAGCAACTCGGGCTTGCCGCCCGGCCGTTGCGCGGCCAGCGCGACGATTTCCGGCGTGAGGCCGTAGCCGTACTCGAAGCGGTTCGGCACGAGGTAGTCGATCTGTGCGCCGAACATCCGCAAGCCGCGCACGGCGACAGCGCAAGCCGTCGCGCCGTCGCAGTCGTAGTCCGCGACGACCAGCATGCGGCGCCGGCCTTCGATGGCATCGGCGAGCAGAGCCGCGGCCGCATCGCAGCCTTTTAGCGACGCGGGTGGCGTCAGGCGCGCGAGCCCGATTTCGAGCTCATCGGGCAGGCACACGCCGCGCGATGCATAGAGGCGCGCGAGCACGGGATGCAGGCCGTGGCGGATCAGCGCTTCCGCGTCGGCGGGAGAGCAGGGGCGTGTAACGATTCGAGTCATGCGGCAAAACCTGGAGCAGAAGAACAGTTCATTCGATGAAGAGCGACGCGAACAGGCGCCGTCGCCAGAATTTGCGCAAATCGCCGCGCGTAATGTCGAGTGTCACCGAGCCCGTGTCGCCGCACAGCGTCAGGCCGAGTGTGCCGAGTTCGCCCGCCTGCAGCGCGGCGAGCGCGGGCGCGAGCCAGTCGCGCTCCAGCGCGGCGAACGCGGCGTTCCAGCGGAACCAGTCCTGCTCGATAAAAGGCGCGGAAAACGGGTCGAGTTCGATCAGCGTGGTGGCGGCGCTGCCGTTCGCGCTGTCCGAACGCCATGCGTCGTAAGTCGCAGGCGGCGCGGCCGTTGCCGCCTGCGCGGCGAGCGCGAGACCGCGCGTCGCCGCCGCATCCGACAGCACGCGCGCAAAGTCGCTTTTGACCGGCTGCGCCGCGCCTTGCGCGTGAAACCAGATCGAATTGACGGCGGGCAGGCCGCGCGCCTCGCGCGCCTCGTTCACGGGATGCTCGAACCAGGCCATCTGCACTTCGTTCTGCAGCTTCATCCACGCACGCGAGCGCTCGCCCGTGTGCGCTTCGTGCGGCAGCCAGATTTCGATGTTGCGCCCGCTCGCGCGCAGCGGCGAGGCGCCCGCCAGCGTGCCGAACGCGTCGCTCGACAGATACCAGCGCGACGGCTGCGGCGCCTCGATCCGCACGCCCAGTTCCTCGATCAGCGGACGCGCGACGTCGAACAGCGCGCGCGCGTCGTCGTTCGCGAGTTCCAGCGACGCGGGATCGATCAGCACCAGATGGTCGTGCGCGATCCGCACATGCACCGGCTGCACGCATGCCCATGTCGCGTCGCCGGGGTTACCGCCGTCGGCGAGCAGCATGTAGGGCGCGAGGGGCGCCTCGTCGGCGGCGGCCGTGCCGGCGGGCACCGCGCCAAAACTGCGGGCCACCCAGCGCTCGTGCGGCAGCGTGCGCTGGAAGTCTTCGCCGATCACACGTTCGACCAGCGTCGCGCGGGCGATCAGTTTGTCGAGGGCGGGAATGTCGAGGGAATACAGCGCGGTGGACGCATCGGCTGCGGCGGGCAGCGCGAAAGGTAGAAGGAGATGCAGGCGGTTGGCATTCATGATGCTGCGCATTGTATGGCAAACTTCGCCCCGTTGATCCGCGATGGCGGGCGATCAGACCGGGCCCGAATGCGTGATTTGCGCGCCGGTGCGTACAATTCACGCAACGATTGCGCACCGGACGGTGCGATGTTGCGCGCGCCGTTGCACGGCGTCACAGCCGGCGCGCCGTATGAGGAAAGCCGCTGCAAGCCGGCGTTCTGGAACCATCGGCCGAAATTCGCGCCCAATCGACACGGCTCTCGCGCGCCTGACGGCGTTTTTCGCCGACCGCGCGGACAGTCAGGGCAAATGCAGAACACAGCGCAATCACGCTGAAAAAGGACTCGCTTGAAACTTCCATACGAATGGCAGATAGGCTGGCGCTACACGCGTGCCGGCAAACGCACCACGGGTAACGGCTTCATCTCGTTCATCGCGCTCGTGTCGATGTCGGGTATCGCGCTCGGCGTGGCCGCGCTGATCGTCGTGCTGTCGGTGATGAACGGCTTCCAGAAAGAGGTGCGCGACCGCATGCTGTCGGTGCTTGCGCACGTCGAGATCTTTTCGCCGACGGGCTCGATGCCGAACTGGCAGCTGACGGCGCAAGAGGCGAAGCAGAACAAGGAAGTGATCGGCGCGGCGCCGTATGTCGAAGCGCAGGCGCTGCTCACGCGCCAGGACGCCGTGAGCGGCGTCGCGCTGCGCGGCGTGGAGCCGTCGCTGGAGCCGGAAGTGTCGGATATCGGCAAGGAGATGAAGGCGGGCAACCTGAACGAGCTGAAGCCCGGCGAGTTCGGCATCGTGCTCGGCGGGGATCTGGCCGGGAATCTCGGCGTGACGACGGGCGACAAGATCACGCTGGTCGCGCCCGAAGGCACGATGACGCCCGCGGGCCTGCTGCCGCGTCTCAAGCAGTTCACCGTGGTCGGCGTGTTCGAGTCCGGCCACTATGAGTACGACAGCACGCTCGCACTGATCAACATCAAGGACGCGGAAGCGCTGTTCCGGCTGCCCGCGCCGACGGGCGTACGCTTGCGGCTGAAGGACATGCAGCGCGCGCCGGAAGTCGCGCATCAGCTGGCGCGCACGCTGTCGGGCGATCTGTATATCCGCGACTGGACGCAGCAGAACAAGACCTGGTTCTCGGCCGTGCAGATCGAGAAGCGCATGATGTTCATCATCCTGACGCTGATCATCGCGGTGGCGGCGTTCAATCTTGTTTCGTCGCTGGTGATGACGGTGACCAACAAGCAGGCCGATATCGCGATCCTGCGCACGCTCGGCGCGCAGCCCGGCTCGATCATGAAGATTTTTGTCATCCAGGGCATGACGATCGGTTTCGTCGGCACGGGCATCGGCGTCGCGCTCGGCTGCCTGATTGCATGGAGCATTCCGTGGCTCGTGCCGATGATCGAGCATCTGCTGCACGTGCAGTTCCTGCCGCCGTCGGTGTATTTCATCAGCGAGCTGCCGTCCGAACTCGTGCCCGGCGATGTGGTCAAGATCGGCGTGATCGCGTTCGTGCTGTCGTGTCTCGCGACGCTGTATCCGAGCTGGCGCGGCGCCAAGGTGCGTCCGGCGGAGGCGCTGCGTTATGAATGATCGTCCGAACAACACTCTCATGGCCGCCGACGAAACTGGTTTGCATCCGTACGTGCTCGAAGCTACGGGCATTTCGAAGGCGTTCGTTCAGGGCGGCCTGAACGTGCAGGTGCTGAACAACACGCAGCTCTCCGTGCGACGCGGCGAGAAGCTTGCGATCGTCGGCGCATCCGGCTCCGGCAAGAGCACGCTGTTGCACGTGCTGGGCGGCCTCGACGATCCGAGCACCGGGCATGTCGAAGTGATGGGCAAGCCGTTTACGAAGCTCTCCGAGCGCGAGCGCAACGACTTGCGTAACCGCGCGCTCGGCTTCGTGTATCAGTTCCACCATCTGCTGCCGGAATTCACCGCGCTCGATAACGTCGCGATGCCGCTGCGCATCCGCCGCATGACGACGGAAGACGCGCGCAAACAGGCGCATGACATGCTCGAACGGGTGGGGCTCGCGCATCGCGCGAAGCATCGTCCGGGCGAGCTGTCTGGGGGCGAACGGCAGCGCGTCGCGATTGCGCGCGCACTGGTCACGAAGCCCGCCTGCGTGCTCGCCGACGAGCCGACGGGCAACCTCGACGGCGGCACGGCGGATACGGTGTTCAACCTGATGCTGGAACTGTCGAACACGCTGTCGACGAGTTTCGTGATCGTCACACACGATCCCGATCTGGCCGCGCGCTGCGACCGCATCATGCGTCTGCGCGACGGCGTGCTGTACGAGGAGCCGACCGTGCCCGTCTGAGGCCGGGCGCTTTCCATTCGACACGAGGCTGCGCGCATGTGGATCGATACGCACTGTCATCTCGACGCTTCCGAATTCGACGCGGATCGCGACGCTGTGGCGAGCGCCGCGCTCGAAGCGGGCGTGAGCCGGATCGTGATTCCGGGCATCGCGCGCAGCAACTTTTCGACGGTGCGGGAACTGGCGCATCGCGTGCAGGGCGGCGCGTATGCGCTCGGCATTCATCCGCTTTTCACGCCGCAGGCGCAGCCGTCCGATCTCGATGTCCTGCGCATGGAAATCGAGGCGAGTCTCGACGACCCGCTTTTCGTCGGTCTCGGTGAGATTGGGCTCGACTACTTCGTGCCGGGGCTCGACGACGAGACGCAGCAGTTCTATTACAACGAGCAACTCAAGCTCGCGCGCGAGTTCGATCTGCCCGTGATTTGCCACGTGCGCAAGTCGCAGGACCAGGTGCTGAAGGGCTTGCGGCGAGCTCACGTCAATCGCGGCATCGCGCATGCGTTCAACGGCAGTTTCCAGCAGGCGCAGGCGTTCATCGATCACGGCATGCATCTCGGTTTCGGCGGCAATGTGACGTTCGAACGCGCGCTGCAGATCCGGCGGCTCGCGGCGCAGTTGCCGCTCGACGCGCTGGTCGTCGAAACCGATGCGCCCGATATCGCCCCTTCGTGGCTCTACAGGCAGCGCAACACGCCGGACCAGATTCCTGCTATCGGCGCGATGCTCGCCGAGCAGCGCGGCATCGACAAAAACACGCTGGCGATAGGCACAACGGCTAATGCACACGCTGCATTGCCGCGGCTCGCGCTTTCCTCTGCATAATCACTGTTTGGCTCGCATGGCGCGTTGACGCCGACATTGATTCGGGTTCCTGATGAATGTCAACGTGGCGCTGTGCGAGCATCGGTTGCGGAGGCGGCATGCGGGCAGTGTGGTGCGGTTTTGCGTTGGGCGTCGTGTGGTTGCAGCAGCAGGCTTCGTTGCCGCGGTGGTCGGGTTGGTTCGCGTTGATCGCGTGCGTTTGCGCACTGAGTCTGATTTTGTGGACGTGCTTGCGACGCGGCGGCGCGTGGTCCACGCGCGCGGGCTGGTTCGCCGTGCTGTGTGCAGCGGCGTGCTGTGGCTTCGGTTATGCGGCGTGGCGCGCGCAGGCGCGGCTCGCGTTTGAACTGCCGCATGCGTGGGAAGGGCGCGATATCGCCGTCAGCGGCTGGGTCAAAGGTCTGCCGACGCGCAGCGCGGACGGCACGCGTTTCCTGTTCGTCGTCGATTCAGCCGATGCGCCCGTCGAACGTTTTCCCCGCACGCTGCAACTGTCGTGGATCGCGGATGACGCGCCGCCGCCCGTGCTCGAACCGGGTTCGCGCTGGCGTCTGAACGTGCGGCTCAAGCGTCCGCACGGAAACGCGAACTGGGGCGTGCGCGACGCGGAAGCCGTGTTGCTCGCGCGTGACGTTCGGGCGACGGGTTATGTGAGCGCGCCTTCGCGTGCTGTGCGGCTTCCCGGCAAGGCAAGCGGGGCGGGCGTGCTGATCGACGGCTGGCGATCGACCATCCGCGCTCGCATCGCCGCTGTGCTCGGCGACGCGCCGCACATGGGCATCGTCGTCGCGCTCGCGATCGGTGCGCAGGACGCCGTGAGCGCCGCCGACTGGCTGCTGATGCGGCGCACGGGCACGAGCCATCTCGTCGCGATTTCCGGTTTGCATATCGGTTTTGTCGCAGGACTGGCCGGATGGCTGATAGGCATGCTGTGGCGGCATTCGTTCTTCATCGGACGCGGCTTGCCGTTGCTCGTGCCCGCGCAGAAAGTGGCGATCGGCGGCGGCGCGCTGTTCGCCGCTTTTCATGCGGCCCTCGCGGGCTTCAACGTGCCCGCGCAACGGGCATTGTGGATGGCGGGTGTCGTTGCGCTCGCTTATGTCGGCGGACGGCGCGTCGCGCCTTCCGTCGTGATCGCGTGGGCGCTCGGGCTCGTGCTGCTGGTCGATCCGTGGGCGGTCGTGTCGGCGGGATTCTGGCTGTCGTTTTGTGCGGTCGGCGCGATTCTGTTCGCGATGTCGGGGTCGGCGCATGTCGCGCGAAGCGGGGCGTCTGACCCACTGGATGAAGAGCAAGGCGAACGCTCTTTAATGAGGCGCTGCGCCGACGTATTGCGTTCGCGGATCGGAGCGTTGATAGAGCGCGTACGCAGCGGCGCTCGCGTCCAGTTCGCGGTGACGATCGCGCTCGCGCCGCTGACGGTGTGCTTCTTCTCGCAGATACCGCTGATCGGTCCCGTGGCGAATGCGTTCGCGATTCCGTGGGTCAGCGTCTTCGTGACGCCTGCCGTGATCGCCGGCATCGCGTTGCCGGCGCCGCTCGATGCGCTCGCTTTTCGTTTCGCGCATCATCTGCTGGATCTGCTCGCAGCCGGTCTGCAACTGCTGTCGGGTCCGGCGTGGACGGTGTGGCAATTGCCGCAGCCGGATGCATGGGCGATGGCGTTTGCGGCCGTCGGCGTCGCGTGGTGTCTTGCACCTGCCGGCTGGCCGTTGCGCTGGGCCGCGCCGCTGACGTGGCTGCCGCTACTGGCGCCGGCATCGGCCGCTCCCGCCGAGGGCGCGTTCCGTCTCGCGGCGCTCGACATCGGGCAAGGCTCGTCGATCGTTGTCGAAACCGCCCATCACACGCTGCTGTTCGATGCCGGTCCGGGTCCCGAATCGACGCACGCGGGCGAGCGCATCGTCGTGCCCTACCTTCAGGCGGCGGGCATCGCGGCGCTCGATACGCTGATCATCAGCCATGCCGACTCCGACCATTCGGGCGGCGCTCCCGCCGTGCTCGAAGGCATCGAAGTGAGGCAGTTGCTGGCGGGACTTCCGCCAGGCCACGCACTTTGGCGCGAGGCGGCCGGGAAGGGCGCCCAAACGGTGCGCTGCGCGGCGGGCCAGCGCTGGCGATGGGACGGTGTCGACTTCGCGATACTCTGGCCCGACGCGGGTCCCTTGCAAGGCAAGCCGAACGCGCATTGCTGCGTGCTGCGCGTGAGCACGGCGGGCGTCGCGGCACGCAGTTCTCGCATCCAAACGCATGAAGATGGACAGAAGCCCGTCGTCGCCTTGCTGGCCGCGGACATTGAAGCGCCCGTCGAACGCACGCTGCTCGCGCGCGAGCCCGCCGCATTGCGCGCGCAGATTTTGCTCGTGCCGCATCACGGCAGCAAGACCTCGTCGACCGAGCCGTTCCTCGACTCTATCGAGCCGTCCATCGCGGTATTTCAGGTAGGCTATCGCAACCGGTTTCATCATCCGTACGCGGGCGTCTACGAACGGTATCGGGCGCGTGGCATCGAGCTTTCGCGCAGCGACGAAGACGGCGCCGCGCGCATCGAGGCAGGTGCGACGCTGTCGCTGGAGCGTTATCGGCAGACGCATCGCCGGTACTGGATGGACCCGTAACAAAGGGCCCGGCGCGATCGAGAACAAATCAGAACGGAGACCATAGCGCTTGAAGAACATCATCCATTTCTCGCATGCAAACGGATTTCCGGCGTCCACGTATCGGACGTTCTTCGCCGAACTCTCTGACGACTACGACATGCGTTTCATCGAGCGGATCGGCCATGACGCGCGCTATCCCGTGACGCGCGACTGGCCGCATCTGGTCGAGGAGTTGCTGGATGACATCGGGCGTGCTTACGAGAACCCTGTCTGGCTCGTCGGGCATTCGCTCGGCGGTTATCTTTCACTGATGGCGGCGCTGAGGAAGCCGCAATGGGTGCGCGGCGTGGTGATGCTCGATTCGCCCGTCATCGCGGGCTGGCGCAGCAACATGCTGCGCGTGTCGCAATGGACGGGGCTGGACGAGCGGCTGTCGCCCGCGGCGGCGACGCGCACTCGGCGAACGCGCTGGGGCAGCCGCGACGAGGCGTGGCGCCACTTCCATTCGAAGCCCGCGTTCGCGCGCTGGGACGAGCGGGTTCTGTCCGACTACGTCGATTTCGGCATTCCGCAAGCGGGCGCCGACGGCACGCGGGAACTCGCTTTCGACCGGCAGACCGAGTACCGGATCTACAAGACTTTGCCGCATACGTTCGGCGGCCGGCTGGCGCGCGGCGCGCCCGTGCCCGTCGGCTTCGTCGCCGGGACGCGGTCGCGGGAGGTGCGGCAGGCGGGACTGCACGCGACCCGGCGCATCGCGGGCGAGCATTTCGAGTGGATGGAAGGAAGCCACCTGTATCCAATGGAGCGGCCCATCGAAACGGCACGCGCCGTGCAGAGAATACTGCGCGGGCTCGAATGATTTTCGCCCGCGACGGCATCCGCGTTCGCGGATAAATGAAACGCCGGGCTGCGCTGCGACATAAACCCGCAACAAACCCGCGGCGCACTCAAGGCACGAAACGCGCGAACCGAAATCCATCGGGCATTCACGCGAAAAGCGACCCCGTGGATGCTCAAAAAGAATGCTCGATCGTCGCGAACGAGCCGCCCCAGGTATGGGCTGGATGCACACGTTCGGGTATAATCCGTTTTTCCCGCGAGCATCCAGCGATGACCAAATATGTTTTCGTCACCGGCGGCGTAGTTTCTTCCCTCGGCAAGGGTATTGCCGCCGCTTCCCTCGCCGCGATCCTCGAATCGCGCGGTCTGAAAGTCACCCTCCTCAAGCTAGACCCCTACATCAACGTCGACCCCGGCACGATGAGCCCGTTTCAACACGGCGAAGTGTTCGTGACGGAAGACGGCGCGGAGACCGACCTCGACCTTGGCCACTATGAGCGCTTCATCAGCACGAAGATGCGCAAGGCCAACAACTTCACCACGGGCCAGATTTACGAATCGGTGATCCGCAAGGAACGCCGCGGCGATTATCTAGGCAAGACGGTGCAGGTTATTCCGCACATCACGAACGAAATCCAGGCATTCGTCGAACGCGGCGCGGCATCCGCGACGTGCGGCGAGCCGGACGTCGCCATCGTCGAAGTGGGTGGCACGGTCGGTGACATCGAATCGCTGCCGTTCCTCGAGGCCGCGCGTCAGATGAGCCTGCGCATGGGCCGTAACAGCGCGTGCTTCGTGCACCTGACGCTGGTGCCGTTCATCGCCACCGCGGGCGAACTGAAGACCAAGCCGACGCAGCACAGCGTGCAGAAGCTGCGCGAAATCGGTATCTATCCGAACGTGCTGCTGTGCCGCGCCGACCGCCGTATTCCCGACGACGAGCGCGCGAAGATCTCGATGTTCTCGAACGTGCCGGAAGACGCCGTGATCTCGGTGTGGGACGTCGACAGCATCTACAAGATTCCGCAGATGCTGCACGACCAGGGCCTCGACGAACTGATCTGCGACGAGCTGAAGCTGACGGCCAAGCCGGCGGATCTGTCGATGTGGTCGGGCCTCGTCGAGAAGCTCGAACACCCGAAGAGCGAAGTCACGGTCGGCATGGTCGGCAAGTACGTCGAACTGACGGAGTCGTACAAGTCGCTGATCGAAGCGCTGCGCCATGCGTCGATCCACACGTCGACCAAGGTCAACATCGAATACATCGACTCCGAAGAGGTGGAAGAAAGCGGCGTCGACAGCCTCAAGCATCTGGATGCCGTGCTGGTGCCAGGCGGTTTCGGCCGTCGCGGCACGGAAGGCAAGATGAAGGCGATCCGCTATGCACGCGAAGCGAAGGTGCCGTATCTCGGTATCTGCCTCGGCATGCAGCTGGCCGTGATCGAATTCGCGCGCGACGTGGTCGGCCTCAAGGATGCGAACAGCACGGAATTCGACCCGGAAACGCCGAATCGCGTGGTCGCGTTGATTACCGAGTGGTACGACCGCGACGGTAAGGTTGAGAAGCGTACGGAAGAATCCGATCTGGGCGGCACGATGCGCCTCGGTTCGCAGCGTTGCCCGATCAAGCCGGGCACGATGGCCGAAGAGATTTACGGCAAGGATGTGAACGAGCGTCACCGTCACCGTTATGAAGTCAATAACCGCTTCGTGCCCCAGCTCGAAGCGGGCGGCCTTATCATCAGCGCCCGTACTCCGAGCGAAGATCTGCCGGAAATGATGGAGCTGCCGCGCTCGATGCACCCGTGGTTCGTCGGCGTTCAGTTCCACCCCGAATTCACGTCGACGCCGCGCGACGGACACCCGCTCTTCAAGGCATTCGTCGAAGCGGCGCGCGCCCATCGCGAAGCGAGCGTCGAGGAGAAAGTATGAAACTGGGCGATTTCGAAATCGGCCTCGACAAGCCGTTTTTCCTGATCGCTGGCACCTGCGTCGTCGAATCTGAACAGATGACGATCGACACGGCCGGCAAGCTGAAGGAAATCTGCGCGAAGCTGAAGATTCCGTTCATCTACAAGTCTTCTTACGACAAGGCCAATCGCAGCAGCGGCAAGTCGTTTCGTGGCTTGGGAATGGATGAGGGTTTGCGCATTCTGTCCGAAGTGAAGCGTCAACTCGGCTTGCCCGTTCTGACGGACGTGCACAGCGAACACGAGATCGAGCAGGTGGCATCCGTGGTCGACGTGCTGCAGACGCCTGCGTTCCTGTGCCGCCAGACGGACTTCATCCACGCGTGCGCGCGTTCGGGCAAGCCCGTCAACATCAAGAAAGGCCAGTTCCTCGCGCCGCACGACATGAAGAACGTGATCGACAAGGCGCGTGATGCTGCGCGTGAAGCGGGTCTGTCGGAAGACCGCTTCATGGCGTGCGAGCGCGGCGTGTCGTTTGGCTATAACAACCTCGTGTCCGACATGCGCTCGCTCGCGATCATGCGTGAAACAGGCGCCCCCGTCGTGTTCGACGCGACCCACTCGGTGCAGTTGCCGGGCGGGCAGGGCACGAGTTCGGGCGGCCAGCGCGAGTTCGTCCCGGTGCTGGCGCGTGCCGCCGTCGCGACGGGCATCGCGGGTCTGTTCATGGAAACCCATCCGAATCCGGCTGAAGCGAAGTCGGACGGTCCCAATGCCGTGCCATTGCATCGCATGGCCGATCTGCTCGAAACGCTGTTGACCCTCGATCAGGCCGTGAAGCGCACGCCGTTCCTCGAGAACGATTTCAACTGATGCAGCCACGCGCGCTTCGCCGCTGTCCGGCGACGCGCGCGTGCTCCAACCCGATGGTCGTCGAACGCGTCCGGACGCGTGCTGTCGAAGTGAGCCGGACGTCTCACCTTAAGAATTCATCGTCATTTCAGAGGAAACCATGAGTGCTATCGTAGATATCATCGGTCGCGAGATTCTCGATTCGCGAGGCAACCCCACCGTCGAATGCGACGTGCTGCTCGAATCGGGCACGATGGGCCGCGCGGCTGTGCCGTCGGGCGCATCGACGGGTTCGCGTGAAGCGATCGAACTGCGTGACGGCGAAACCGGCCGCTACGGCGGCAAGGGTGTGCTGAAGGCTGTCGAGCACATCAACACCGAAATCTCCGAAGCGATCATGGGCCTCGACGCTTCCGAGCAGGCCTTCCTCGACAAGACGCTGCTCGAACTGGACGGCACCGACAACAAGTCGCGCCTCGGTGCGAACGCGATGCTAGCCGTGTCGATGGCTGTCGCGAAGGCTGCTGCTGAAGAAGCCGGCCTGCCGCTGTACCGCTACTTCGGCGGCTCGGGCGCGATGCAACTGCCCGTGCCGATGATGAACATCGTCAACGGCGGCGCGCACGCGAACAACAGCCTGGACATCCAGGAATTCATGATCGTCCCCGTCAGCCAGCCGACCTTCCGCGAAGCACTGCGCTGCGGCGCTGAAGTGTTCCACGCGCTGAAGAAGATCCTGTCGGACCGCGGCATGAGCACGGCCGTGGGTGACGAAGGCGGCTTCGCGCCGAACTTCGGCAGCAACGACGAGTGCCTGTCGACCATCCTGCAAGCTATTGAGAAGGCTGGCTATCGCGCCGGTGAAGACGTGCTGCTCGCGCTCGACTGTGCAGCCAGCGAGTTCTACCACGACGGCAAGTACCAGCTGGCGGGCGAAGGCCTGCAACTGTCTTCGTCGGAATTCGCCGATTACCTCGGCGCGCTCGCGGACAAATTCCCGATCGTCTCGATCGAAGACGGCATGCACGAAAGCGACTGGGAAGGCTGGAAGATCCTGACCGACAAGCTCGGCAAGAAGATCCAGCTGGTCGGCGACGACCTGTTCGTGACGAACACGCGCATCCTGAAGGAAGGCATCGACAAGGGCATCGCGAATTCGATCCTGATCAAGATCAACCAGATCGGCACGCTGACGGAAACCTTCGCAGCGATCGAAATGGCCAAGCGCGCGGGCTACACGGCTGTGATCTCGCACCGCTCGGGCGAAACGGAAGATTCGACGATCGCCGACATCGCTGTCGGTCTCAACGCGGGTCAGATCAAGACGGGCTCGCTGTCGCGCTCGGACCGTATTTCGAAGTACAACCAGCTGCTGCGTATCGAGGAAGATCTCGGCGATATCGCCAGCTACCCGGGCAAGTCGGCGTTCTACAACCTGCGTTGAACGCCGTCGAATGAGCCGGATTGGCGCGAGTAAGTGACGCTTGATGTCAACAAACCCGTCTCAATAACCGTTAAACCGGTTATGCTTCGCTACTGATTCACCCTACCGCCCTGCGTAAAGCGCAGGGCGGCGCACATTCAACCCTGCAATTCACTTCATGCGGCTCGTCACCGTCGTTCTGCTCGTCCTGCTGGTGCTGATCCAATACCCTCTGTGGTGGGGCCATGGCGGCTGGCTGCGCGTTCACGAACTGCAACAGGAACTGGCGCAGCAGTTGAAAAAGAACGCGGACGCGAAGGAGCGCAACGAGCGCATCCAGGGCGAGGTGCAGGATCTGCAGAACGGCACGGCCGCCGTCGAAGAGCGCGCCCGCTACGAAATGGGCATGGTCAAGGACAGCGAGGTGTTCGTGCAGTTCGTGTCGCCGAATGCGCCATCGTCGGCGTTGAACGTGCCGCAGTCGAGTACGTCGACGCGCGGACAGATCACGGGCGCGCCGCTGCGCGTGGTGCCGAATCCGGAATCGCGCGCGAAGCCGGATCGCAAGCACGCGAAAAAGGATCCGAAGGAGAAGAAGCCGGGTTGATGCTGGTGCGGTGTAAAGCCGGTGCGGCAGGATCATGAAAAAAGGCGCGGTTCGCAATGAACCGCGCCTTTTTGTTTGGCGGGACGAACCGCGGGCGGGAGTTCCGGCATTCAGACCGATGTGCCGCTCACCAGCCCCAACCCGGCGCATAACCGTAGCCGATGCCCGTGCCCCAGCCGTGTCCCCATCCGCCGCTGTAGTAGCTGCCATACACGGAGACGGGCGGCGCGGCGTAGCGCGAATACGCCTGCGCGGCGGCGTCGGCGGCCATGGCCTGGTTCTGCTCGGCCATCACCTGCTTGTCGATTGCATCGTAGCGGGCGCGTTCTTCCGGTGTGAGCGGTTGCGCAGTCGCGGCGATGCCCGACTGGTCCGCAGGCAGGCGGCTATAGATCGGCGACGGGCCGGGCGGGTCCAGCATGCAGCCCGACAGCGCCATCGCGCCCGCAACGAGCGCAAGCGCCGCTATCCGGTGTACGGGTTGGAACAGCGAAGGGGCATTCATTTCGACCTCCATCGGTCGGATACCTAAGCAAATCGATGGCCGGAAAGCACGCGGCCGCCAGTATCCGATGATACCGCGCCGTCGCCCGCCCGTAGCGGGGCGGAGCGACGCGGATAGTCCAGCTTTAGTGCCGCTGCTCGGCAGCGGGCGCCACTCCCTGTGAGAGCCCGCTCGCGACAAAAAGTTGCGCCACGTCGACAGGGTCGAATTCATAGCGCTGGTTGCAGTATTCGCAGTGAATCTCGACGTGGCCACGCTCTTCGATCACGCTGTCCACTTCCTCGCGGCCCAGCATTTTCAGCATGTTGCCCACGCGCGCACGCGAGCACGTGCACTCGAAGCGGGTTCGCGTCGGCTCGAAATGCTGGACGTTCTCCTGCCAGAACAGGCGCCGGAACAGCGTGTTCGGGTCTTCCGCCAGCATTTCGTCCTGCGACAGCGTGCCGCCGAGCGTACACAGCCGGTCCCACGTATCGGCGTCGATGTCGCCCGGATGCGGGACGATGCCGCCGTCGCCGGGCAGCTTCTGCAGCAGCATGCCGACCGCACGCTCGTTGTTCGCGGCAAGCCACATGCGCGTGTCGAGCTGCTCCGAATGATGCATGTAGTGCTCGAGCACTTGCGCCATCGACGTGAGCGGCCCGTTTTCGTCCGACAGCGGCACGATGCCCTGATAAGGTTGCTGGCCGGGAACCTTGTTCTTCGGATCGAGCGTGATCACGCAACGGCCGTGACCGCCCGGATTGACGAGATCGACGAGTGACAGGTCGTCGGCGATCGTGTGCGCGGTGTCGCCGGAGAACTTGGCGGTCGCGCGCATCGACAGGTCCGAATTGCACTGCACGACGAGCATCTTCACGGGGCCGTCGCCGAAGATCTGCATGATCAGCGTGCCATCGAACTTCAGATTCGCCGACAGCAGCGCGCACGCGGCCATCATCTCGCCGAGCATGGTCCGCACGGGCGCCGGATAGCTTCTGCGCGTCAGGACTTCCTGCCACGTGTTGCTCAGCGAAACGATCTCGCCGCGAACGGGCGCCGCGCTGAACATGAATTTCTGCAACTGGTCACTCACAACTTTTCCTCGGTCGAACCGCGCGGTGGGAAGGCCACGCGTGGCGCGCCGTGCGGTCGGCCCTAGCCGATGCGCACGAGTTGCGCCTTGAAATAATCCCTGCGCTCCACGTAGATGTCCGCAGCGCGCTTCAGGCCTTTGATATCTGCTTCAGTCAGTTCCCGGACAACCTTTGCGGGTGATCCGAGAATCAGGGAATTGTCAGGAAAAACCTTGCCCTCGGTAACGACGGCGCCTGCGCCAACCAGACAATTGCGGCCGATTACCGCTCCATTCAAGACGACGGCCTGAATCCCGATCAACGCGCCTTCCTTGACCGTGCAGCCGTGCAGCATCGCCTGATGGCCAACCGTCACGCCCGCTTCGAGCGTCAGTGGGAAACCCGGGTCGGCGTGCAGGACGGCGCCTTCCTGTATGTTAGTGCCCTTGCCGACGGTGATCGGCTCGTTGTCGCCGCGAATCGACGCGCCGAACCAGATGCTCGCGTTTTCTTCGACGGTCACCTTGCCGATGATGGTCGCCGTGTCCGCGACGAACACGCTTTCGTGGATGGTCGGGGCGGCGTCGCCAAGCTTGTAGATTGCCACAGTGTCTCCTCTGGTCTCATGCAAGACGGTTGCTGTCGTCGGGATGGCGACGAGGCGATTTGCGCGAAATGGCGGCATCCCGCGCGGCATGGTCGAATCGCGTATTGTAAACGGTTGTGCCATTGGTCCGTGCGAAGCATGCGCGCGGGCAACGCCGTGTCAGAATCGCTCGTTTTTGTCCTTTTTTGCTGGTTCCCGTTTCGCGATGCATGCCCCCGAGTCGATCCGTCCCCATCCGATGATTTGCGCCCGTTCCGAAGCGCTCGCTGTGCTGGCAGAGCGTGTTCCCGCGGCCAAAGCCGCTGCGGCGCAGGCGCTTTACGCGCGCGTACAGGCAGGCGAGGCGGTCGTTTCGCCGGGGCGTGTGCTGGACGAGCCGACGGATCTGCCGGGGCGCCCCGCGCAGCCCGAACTGGTCGAGCCGCGCAAACTCGGGCGACGCAGCATGCAGTCGCCGGAAGGGCGCGCGGTGTTGCTGCACGCGCTCGCACACATCGAGTTCAACGCAATCAACCTCGCGCTCGACGCCGTGTGGCGTTTCGGCGGCATGCCCGACGCGTTTTACGTCGATTGGCTAAAGGTCGCGTCGGAAGAGGCGCATCACTTTTCGCTGCTGTCGGCGCGTTTGGCCGAATTCGGCCATGCGTACGGCGACTTTCCGGCGCACGACGGTTTGTGGGACATGTGCGAGCGCACGCGCGGCGACGTGCTCGCGCGCATGGCGCTGGTGCCGCGCACGCTCGAGGCGCGCGGGCTCGACGCCTCGCCGCCGATCCGCGCGCGCCTGCAACAAGCAGGCGATCACGCGTCGGCGGCGATTCTGGACGTGATCCTGCGCGACGAAATCGGACATGTGCTGATCGGCAACCGCTGGTTCCGGCATCTGTGCGACGAGGCGGGCATCGACGCACATCAAACCTACTTGCGTCTTTCCGACGAGTATCACGCGCCGAAACTGCGCGGTCCGTTCAATTTCGAAGCGCGCCGCGACGCTGGTTTCGAAGAGGAAGAACTCGCCGCGCTGGCGGGTCTCGACGCCCAGCAGCGCCCGGCCGACTGAGCCTGTTTCAGGCTCGGACCAAGCGGCGGCACGGCGATCCCGATATAATAGAACGACCATTCTTTTTCTGCGCTCGCATCATGAACCGTCCGCTCAAACCTTCCGTATCCGAATTCGTGACCGTGCGCGGCGTGCGCCTGCACGTGCGTCGCTGGGGCAATCCCGATGCGCCGACGCTTTTTATGCTGCACGGCTGGATGGACGTCGCCGCGTCGTTCCAGTTCGTCGTCGACGTGCTCGCGAACGACTGGCAGGTGATCGCGCCCGATGCGCGCGGCTTCGGCCTGTCCGACTGGCCCGTCGCGCACCAGAACGGCGGTCATTACTGGTTCCACGAATATCTGGCCGACCTCGACGCGCTGCTCGACCACTACGCGCCAACGGGCGAAGTAAACCTCGTCGGGCACAGCATGGGCGCGAACGTCGTGTGCCTGTATGCCGGCGCAAGGCCCGAGCGCGTGCGCCGCGTAGTCGATCTGGAGGGATTCGGGCTCCCGCCGTCGAAGCCCGCGCAGTTGCCGCGCCGGATCGCGTCGTGGCTCGACGAACTGCGCGAGCCGCCGACGCTGCGCCGCTACGCGACGCTCGACGACGTCGCTGCGCGTCTCATCAAGACCAACGAACGCCTGGACCCGCAGCGCGCGCGCTTTCTCGCGCAGCACTGGTCGAAGCCGGACGGCGAGGGCGGCTACATGCTGCTCGCCGATCCCGCGCACAAGATTCGCGGGCCACTGCTGTACCGGCTCGACGAAGTGATGGCCGTCTGGGCGAACGTGCGCGCCAAGGTGCTGCACGTGGAAGCCGCTGTATCGCCGACCCTCGCGGTGCTGGCGGGCAACATTCCGCTCGACGAATTCAAGGCGCGTTTCCAGGCGTTTCCCGACTGGCGCGAAGCCATCATCGACGATGCGGGCCACATGGTTCACCACGACCAGCCGGAGCAGGTCGCGGCGCTGATCGAAGCGTTTTGCGTGTAGTGCGCGTTCTACATTTGTCTCGACGAATCCTCTGCGTGTGCTTACTGCGTTGCAGTAAAATGGTCGGATCACGCTATCCATAAAACGATGAACGCCGATCTGCATTGCCATTCCACCGTTTCCGACGGCGCTTTCGCGCCCGCCGATGTCGCGCGCCGCGCGCATGCCGGCGGCGTGACGCTGTGGGCGCTCACCGATCACGACGAAATCAGCGGTCAGGTCGAAGCGCGCGAAACGGCCGAAGCACTCGGCATGCAGTATTTGAGCGGCGTCGAAATTTCGGTGACATGGGCGTCGCGCACCATTCACGTGGTCGGCCTGCATGTCGATCCTGCCTGCAAGGATCTCGTCGAAGGGCTCGAGCGCACGCGCAATGGCCGCGCCGCGCGGGCGGAAGCGATCGGCGAGCAGCTGGCCACGCTCGGCATTCCCGACGCGTACGCAGGCGCACTGAAGTTCGTGTCGAATCCCGACATGATTTCGCGCACGCACTTCGCGCGCTTCATGGTCGAGAGCGGCTACGCGGAAAACACGCAGGACGTGTTCAACCGCTTTCTCGGCGACGGCAAGCCGGGCTACGTGGCGCATCGCTGGTCGAAGCTCGCCGACGCCGTCAACTGGATCCGGGTGTCGGGCGGTGAAGCGGTGATCGCGCATCCGGGCCGCTATGCCTACACGCAGACCGAGTTCGACGCGCTGTTCGCGGAATTCATCGATCTTGGCGGCAAGGCAATCGAAGTCGTGACGGGTAGCCACACGCCCGATCAGTATCGCGAGTATGCGGACGTCGCGCGCCGCTTCGGCTTTGAGGCATCGCGCGGGTCCGACTTTCATGCGGCGGGCGAAGGCCGCGTCGATCTCGGCAGTTTGCCGCCGCTGCCGTCCGATCTGAAGCCAGTCTGGGAACGTTGGCTGTAAGCTCTGGATTCGCGTGCTGCGCGGTCACGCGCGCTGCATGAGCCTTTGCTTGCTGTCTGCCGATTCCCGACCTTCTGACCGACATCATGTCCCAATATTTTCGGCTTCACCCGGACAATCCGCAGCCGCGGCTGATCAAGCAGGCGGCGCAGATCATCGAAGGCGGCGGCGTGGTCGCGCTGCCGACGGATTCCAGCTACGCGCTCGCGTGCCAGCTCGACAACAAGGATGCTGTCGACCGCGTGCGGCGCATTCGCGGCCTCGACGATCGGCAATTGCTGTCGCTGCTCGTGCGCGATCTGTCCGAGCTGGCGAACTTCGCGCTCGTCGACAATCGCCAATACCGTCTGATCAAATCGGTGACGCCGGGTCCCTACGTGTTCGTGTTGCAGGCGACCAAGGAAGTGCCGCGGCGCCTGTCGCATCCGTCGCGCAAGACGATCGGCCTGCGCGTGCCCGACCACGCGATCACGCTCGCCATCCTCGAAGAACTCGGCGAGCCACTGCTCGGCTCGACGCTGATCCTGCCGGGCGAGACGCAGCCGCTGAACGATCCGGAAGAAATCCGCGAGAAACTGGAAAAGCAACTGGATCTGGTGATCGACGGTGGCGCGTGTCCGTGCGAGCCGTCGACGGTGATCGACCTGACGGGCGAAGAGCCCGTGCTGGTGCGGCCGGGGCGCGGCTCGCTCGCGCCGTTCGGTCTTGAAGAGACGGCATAAAAATCACATGAACGAAAGCCGACAGTGCCGCAAGGCGCCGTTGTTACAATAGAGCGATATGGATTCCTCCCTGATACAGACCATCGTCGTCTACGCATTACCGGTGATCTTCGCGATCACGCTGCACGAGGCGGCTCACGGCTACGTCGCGCGCATGCTCGGCGACAACACCGCGTACGTGCTCGGCCGCGTGTCGTTCAATCCGATGCGGCACATAGACCCGATTGGCACGATCGTGATTCCGCTCGTGCTGTACTTCGCCACGAGCGGCGCATTCATGTTCGGCTACGCGAAGCCCGTGCCCGTCGCGTTCGGCAACCTGCGCAATCCGCGCTGGGGCTCGATGTGGGTCGCGCTCGCCGGGCCGTTGTGCAATTTTGCGCAGGCGCTCATCTGGGGCATATTTGGTGTCGCGCTCGCAGCGATGAATGTCGACGAGCCGTTCTTCACGCGCATGGCGGGTGCGGGCGTCGGCGTGAACCTGGTGCTCGGCGTGCTGAACCTCTTTCCGTTGCCGCCGCTCGACGGCGGCCGCGTGCTGACGGCGCTGTTGCCCGTGCGCCCGGCGATGGCGCTCGCGCGCATCGAGCCATACGGATTCTTCATCGTGATGGCGCTCGTGATGACGGGCACGTTGACGCGCTACTGGCTGCGTCCGCTCGTAAATATCGGCTATGAGGCCGTGACGGTTATCCTGACCCCTCTCGTTTCGCTTCTATAAATCAAAACCATGTACCCCGACCGTATCTTCTCCGGCATGCGGCCTACCGGCTCGCTGCACCTCGGCCACTATCACGGCGTGCTAAAAAACTGGGTGCGTCTGCAATCCGAGTACCCGTGTTTCTTCTGCGTGGTCGACTGGCATGCGCTGACGACGCACTATGAAACGCCGGAAGTCATCGAGAAGAACGTCTGGGATGTGCTGGTCGACTGGCTTGCTTCGGGCATCGATCCGGCGCAGGCGACGCTGTTCATCCAGAGCCGTGTGCCAGAGCACGCCGAACTCTCGCTGCTGCTCGGCATGAGCACGCCGCTCAGCTGGCTCGAACGTGTGCCGACCTACAAGGAGCAGATCGAGAAGCTGCGCGACAAGGACCTCGGCACGTACGGCTTCCTCGGTTATCCCGTGCTGATGGCCGCCGACATCCTGCTGTACCGCGCGTCGCTCGTGCCCGTCGGCGAGGATCAGGTGCCGCACGTCGAAATGGCGCGCGAAATGGCGCGGCGCTTCAACTACATGTACGGGCGCGAACCCGGCTTTGAAGAAAAAGCGAACGAAGCCGCGAAGAAGCTCGGCGGCAAGCGCTCGAAGCTTTATCACGAACTGCGCGTCGCGTATCAGCAGGAAGGCCACGAAGAAGCGCTCGAAAAGGCGCGCGCGATGTTGTCGGAGTCGCAAAGCCTGTCGATGAGCGATCGCGAGCGCCTGTTCGGCTACCTCGAAGGCTCGCGCAAGATCATCCTGCCGGAGCCGCAGGTGCTGCTGACGGAAGCGTCGCGGATGCCCGGCCTCGACGGCCAGAAGATGTCGAAGTCGTACGGCAACACGATCGGCCTGCGCGAAGACGCTGAGACGATCACGAAGAAAGTCCGCACCATGCCGACCGACCCGGCGCGCGTGCGCCGCACCGATCCGGGCGATCCGGACAAGTGCCCGGTATGGCAGCTGCATCAGGTCTACACCGACAGCGAGACGCACGAGTGGGTGCAGAAGGGCTGCCGCACGGCGGGCATTGGGTGCCTGGAGTGCAAGCAGCCGGTGATCGAAGGCATTCTGCGCGAGCAGCAGCCGATGCTCGAACGCGCGCAGAAGTACATGGATGATCCGTCGCTGCTGCGCGCGATCGTCGCCGACGGCTGCGACAAGGCGCGCCGTTTCGCGTCGGAGACGATGCGCGACGTGCGCGAAGCGATGGGCCTGTCGTACACCTGATGACGGACGGCCAGAACCCAGGCGCGTCGGGCGCAAGCCATGCGGCGATCGGTGAGCCGTCGCGCTGGGTGAAGCGCTGGGCGCACCTGGTCGAAGCGGGCGGTGCGGTGCTCGATGTGGCATCGGGAGCTGGGCGGCACGCGCGGTTTTTCGCGTCGCGCGGCCATCCCGTTACGGCAATCGACCGCGATGCCGCCGCTCTGGAGTCGATGAACGGCGTGGACGGCATCACGGCCGTCGCCGCCGATATCGAAAACGGTCCGTGGCCGCTGCCGGCGGATTCGCAATTCGCGGCCGTCGTCGTCACGAACTATCTGCACCGTCCGCTCTTCCCCCAATTGCTGGGCGCGCTGGCGCCTGGCGGCGTGCTGATCTACGAAACGTTCGCGAAGGGCAACGAAACGGTCGGCAAGCCTTCGAACCCCGCTTTTCTGCTCGCGCCCGGTGAGCTGATTGACGCGGTGCGCGGACTGTTACGTGTCGTTGCATTTCAGGATGGATTCCTCGCGGAGCCGCGTCCCGCCTACGTGCAGCGCATTTGCGCGGTGCGCGAGCCGGATGGGTCGGTCGAAACGAAAGATACGGGTGTTCCCCCGCGTTACGATCTGACCGGTTAATCCGCTACAATCGCAGTTTATTGAACAAATTCATGGCGTTTCATGGCTAACGGCACTCAGCAAGACGGCGTCGCGATTCGCGGCAGCATTCCCGCCATCATCACTCCGATGCTCGAAGACGGCAGTCTCGATCTCCCGGCCTTCCGCAAACTGGTCGACTGGCACATCGAAGAGGGTACGAACGGTCTGGTCGTGGTCGGCACGAGCGGCGAGTCGGCGACGCTGTCGGTCGAGGAGCACGTGCTGATGGTCCGGACGGCCGTCGAGCAGGCAGCCGGCCGCATCCCCGTGATCGCGGGGGCGGGCGCCAATTCGACGACGGAAGCCATCGAGCTGACCGAGCAGGCGAAGAAAGTGGGTGCCGATGCCACGCTTCAGGTCGTGCCGTACTACAACAAGCCGACGCAGGAAGGCATCTACCGCCACTTCTCGAAAATCGCCGAAACGGTCGATCTTCCCGTGATCTTGTACAACGTGCCGGGCCGCACGGTCGCGGACATGTCGAACGAGACCATCCTGCGTCTCGCTAACGTGCCGGGCATCATCGGCGTGAAGGAAGCGACGGGCAACATCGATCGCGCTGCGCATCTGATCAAGTCGGCGCCCGCGCACTTCGGCATCTACAGCGGCGACGATCCGACCGCGATTGCGCTGATGCTGCTGGGCGGCCATGGCAATATCTCGGTGACGGCAAACATCGCGCCGCGCCTGATGAGCGACCTGTGCAAGGCCGCGCTCGCAGCCGACGCGAAGACGGCGCGCGAAATCCATCTGAAACTTCTCTCGCTGCACAAGAACCTCTTCATCGAATCGAATCCGATTCCCGCCAAGTGGGCGTTGCAGCAACTGGGCCGCGTCAAGGGCGGCATCCGTCTGCCTCTTACGCCGCTGGACGCGCGTTACCACGACGTGGTTCGCGCCGCGCTGCGCGAGGCTGGGCTGCTCGGCTGAGCGTCTGACATTTCAGGCGCCTCCCGGCATTTTTTCAACTGACGTCGATATCGCCCACGGTCCGCACCGATCCAGGCAGCGCGTTTAGCTTCACGAAGGACCCCATGAAACGTTCCGCACTTTCCCTCCACGCAACGCGCCTGGCGGCGCTGACGCTTGCGGCTGGCTCGATCGCGTCGCTTTCTGGCTGCGAGTCGCTGAACGACATGCTCGCGTCGGACCGAGTGAACTACAAGGCAACCGCGAGTGCGCCGCCGCTCGCCGTGCCTAGCGATCTGTCCGCTGCGCAAATCGACCAGCGCTACGTGGCGCCTCCTGCAGGCGCGGCGCTCGGCGGCGCGCCGCAACGCGCGAAGACAGCGGCGGGCAACCTGACAGAAGGGGTGCCGAGCGCGCAAGACCCGCTGGGCATGCACATCGAGCGCGATGGCGACCGCCGCTGGCTCGTCGTGGACGGACGCTCACCGGAACAGCTGTGGCCGCAGTTGCAGGAATTCTGGACCGAGAACGGTTTCTCGCTGAAGACGGATGCGCCGACCACGGGCATCATGTCGACCGACTGGGCGGAAAACCGCGCCAACATTCCGGACGACTGGTTCCGCCGCACGATCGGCAAGGTCGTCGATTTCGCGTACTCGTCGGGCACGCGCGACAGCTTCCGCACGCTGGTTTCGCGCGATTCGAGCGGCACAGGCGCAACCGATATCTCGATCACGCACTCGGCGATGGAAGAAGTGCTGACGGGACAGGACAAGACCTCGTCGCGCTGGGTCGAGCGTCCGCGCGATCCCGCGCTGGAAGCCGAGTTCCTCGCCAAGCTGATGCAGAAGTTCGGCCTCACCGACGCGCAATCGAAGCAACTGCTGACGGACGCGCGTCCGTCGACGGCGCAGGCGCAGCTCGACAAGAGCGCGGGCGGCGCCACGCTCGACCTGCCTGAATCGTTCGATCGCGCGTGGCTGCGCGTCGGCCTTGCGCTCGACCGTACGAACTTCACCGTCGACAACCGCGATCGCGAAAAGGGCATCTACTACGTGCGCTACGCGGATTCGATGCAGGAACTCAAGCGCGACGGTCTGTTCGGCAAGCTGTTCTATAGCGACAAGAGCGCGAAGAAAGACAGCCACGAATTCCTCGTCAACGTGCGCTCGAAGGGCGACGCGATGACGCAGGTTGCCGTCGTCGACTCGAATGGCCAGGTGGATACGTCGTCGGACGCGCAGCGCATCGTGTCGCTGCTGCATGCGCAACTGAACTAAGGCGGGTCGTGCGATTCGCCAGTCTGGGAAGCGGCAGTGAGGGCAATGCGTTGCTGGTCGAAGCTCAAAGCGGTGTCACGACCACGCGCATCCTGCTGGACTGCGGCTTCTCGGGCAAAGAAGTCGCCCGGCGGCTGGAGCGGCTGGGCGCTGGCGTCGACGAGCTCGACGCCATTCTCATCACGCACGAACACAGCGATCACATCGGCAGCGCGCTGACACTGGCGCGCAAGCTGTCCATTCCGTTGTACATGAGCTGGGGCACCGCGCGCGCCGTGGGCGCCGACGAAGCCGATGTCGATCTGCATGTGCTGTGGGGCGACGAAACCGTCGCGATCGGCGATCTGAGCGTGCTGCCGTACACCGTACCGCACGACGCGCGCGAGCCGCTGCAATACATATTCTCCGATGGTGCATCGCGCCTGGGCGTGCTGACCGACGTCGGCACGTCGACGCCGCACATCAGCGCGGTGCTGAGCGGTTGCGACGCGCTCGTGCTGGAATGCAATCACGATGTGCAGATGCTGGCGGGTTCGCGCTATCCGCCGTCGTTGAAGGCGCGGATCGGCGGTAATCATGGGCATCTGAACAACGACGCGGCGGCGGAGATTCTCGCGTCGCTCGATCGCTCGAAGCTGCGGCATCTTGTGGCGGCGCATCTGAGTCAGCAGAACAATCTACCTGAGCTGGCCCAGGCGGCGATGGCTGGCGTGCTAGGCGCGGCGGCAACAGAAGTGGTGGTGGCGACGCAAAGCGAAGGGTTCGGCTGGTTGAGCCTTTGAGCATCGCCGCTCGCATGGCGCCTTGAAATGAAAAACGCCCGTGACGATTGCTCGTCACGGGCGTTTTGTTTTAGCTAACGATCAGCGTTCGATCAGTTACGGTTGCCGCCGAAGATGCCGAGGAGCGCCAGCAGGTTCACGAACACGTTGTACAGGTCGAGATAGATCGCGAGCGTCGCCGTGATGTAGTTCGTCTCGCCGCCGTTCACGACGCGCTGCACGTCGAACAGCATGTAGGCCGAGAAGATCACGATCGCGAGCACCGACACCGTCAGCATCAGCGCAGGCAGTTGCAGAAACACATTCGCAACCATCGCCAGCAGCAGCACGATCACGCCGACGAACAGCCATTTGCCGAGGCCCGAGAAGTCACGCTTGCTGACTGTGGCGATCGTCGCCATCGCGGCGAAGATCACACCAGTGCCACCGAAGGCGAGCATGATCAGCTGCGGCCCGTTCGAAAAGCCCAGGATGAAGCTCAGCAGGCGCGACAGCATCAGGCCCATGAAGAACGTGAAGCCGAGCAGCACGAACACGCCGACGGAGCTGTCCTTCGTCTTCTGGATCGCGAACATGAAACCGAACGCGATGGCGAAGAACGCCAGCATGCTCATCGCCGGGCTGGTGGCGGCGAACAGCGAGAAGCCGGTGGCGACGCCCACCCACGCGCCGAGGACGGTCGGCACCATCGACAGCGCGAGCAGCCAGTAGGTGTTGCGCAGTACCCGGTTGCGGGTCTCGGCCGTGGTGACGCTGCCGCCCCGGCCAAAGGTATTGGGATAATCGTTCATGGTTTCTCCTTGCGTCAGACGCAGTGTTGCGACGTGGCTTGCAACGGTTTTTGTACGGTGCCGGCTGGCAGTTGCCGCCGTCACGCGAACCCACACCCCTAAGATTAGCGGCGTAGCGGGGAGTTTCAATGCGGCGCACGACACCGTGCGATTACATTGTGTTACCCCATTCTTAGCGCTGACTTAAAGGGCTTGGGCGACTCCAACTTCGACCTTACAGTATCGTAAGGGTTCAATCGCAATCATACACTGGAACATGCTACAATAGCGGATTCATTTAAATCTGTAACCTCTTAAATTTTCTGGAGTTTTTATGGCGATCGAACGCACCCTGTCGATTATCAAGCCGGACGCAGTGGCCAAGAACGTGATCGGCCAGATCTACAGCCGCTTCGAAAACGCTGGCCTGAAGATCGTGGCATCGCGCATGGTTCATCTGTCGCGCGCTGACGCAGAGAAGTTCTACGCTGTGCACGCAGAACGCCCGTTCTTCAAGGATCTGGTTGAGTTCATGATCTCCGGCCCGGTGCAGGTTCAAGTTCTGGAGGGCGAAGGCGCCATCCTGAAGAACCGCGATCTGATGGGTGCAACCGACCCGAAAAAGGCCGACAAGGGCACGATCCGCGCTGACTTCGCTGACAGCATCGACGCGAACGCAGTCCATGGCTCGGACGCAGTGGAAACGGCACGCGGCGAAATCGCGTTCTTCTTCCCGGAAGTCAACGTCTACTCGCGCTAAGCGCTTCGTAGGACAGCAGTAATCGCAGCAGGAGCGGGCGCGAGCGGCATACGCGTTCATGCAGCTTGTTGCATGAACGCAGTCTCGCACTGAATGGCAGGATTCGATATGACGAGCAGTCCCACCGTCAACCTTCTCGATCTCGACGCCGCTGGCCTCGTCGCGTATTGCGACAGCCTCGGCGAGAAGCCGTTTCGCGCCAAGCAATTGCAGCGCTGGTTACACCAGTACAACGCTGCCGACTTCGACGGGATGACCGATCTCGCGAAGTCCTTGCGCGAAAAGCTGAAAGGGCGTGCATCCATCACGATGCCGCCCATCGTCAGCGACCATATTTCCACCGACGGCACACGCAAGTGGCTCGTCGACGTCGGTAACGGCAATGCCGTCGAAACCGTCTTCATCCCCGAAGAAACGCGTGGCACGCTGTGCGTGTCGTCGCAGGCGGGGTGCGCCGTCAACTGCCGTTTCTGTTCGACGGGCAAGCAAGGTTTCTCACGCAATCTCAGCACGGGCGAAATCATCGGCCAGTTGCGCATGGCCGAATTCGCGCTGCGCGCGTCGCTCGGCACGGCCGGCGGGCGCGCGACGGGCGGTGAGGGCAAGGGCGAGCGCGTCGTCACGAACGTCGTGATGATGGGCATGGGCGAGCCGCTGCTCAATTACGACGCCGTCGTGCCGGCTATGCGGCTGATGCTCGACGACAACGCCTACGGTCTGTCGCGCCGGCGCGTCACGTTGTCCACCTCGGGCGTCGTGCCGATGATGGACCGGCTCGGCGCCGATCTGCCTGTGGCACTCGCCGTTTCGCTGCACGCGCCGAACGACGCGCTGCGCGACGTGCTGGTGCCGCTCAACAAGAAGTATCCGCTGCGCGAGCTGATGGCCGCGTGCCAGCGGTATCTGAAAGTCGCGCCGCGCGACTTCATCACGTTCGAATACTGCATGCTCGACGGCGTGAACGACAGCGAAGCGCACGCACGCGAGTTGCTGGCCGTCACACGCGACGTGCCGTGCAAATTCAACCTGATTCCGTTCAATCCGTTCCCGGAATCGGGGTTGTTTCGCTCGAAAAACGAGCAGATCAAGCGTTTCGCGCAAGTGTTGATCGACGCTGGGGTCGTCACGACAGTGCGCAAGACGCGCGGCGACGATATCGACGCCGCCTGCGGTCAGCTGGCAGGCGCAGTCAAGGACCGCACGCGCCTGGCTGAGCGCACCGGCAAGTCGAAGGTCATCGAAGTTCGCGCCGTGTAAGGCCCGCGACAGGCGAAAAGGGGCGGCATGCCAGCAAGCCTCCTCTTCGGGTGCGCCGTGTCGCGTGATGTGAAAAGAAAGTTTGCAAAAGCGATCGGAAGCGGCACGCACAGCCGCACATTTTGTTATAAACGGTCTGCGAAACCGGGCGAGGCAAAAAGCCGCCCGTTCGCATGAGTGATAAAAGAATCGACGCGAAAGGATTTGGGATGAGTGAGCCGCAGCACCCGCAACCGCACGACATGGATACGCATTCGGATCGACCGCTGCCGGCGGCCGTGCCGGCAGCCGTGCCGACCGGGTTCGACTCGCTGGGCGCCGTCGGCGCGCGGCTTGCGCAGTTGCGCGAGTCAAAAGGCTGGTCGGTCGAGGACGTGTCCGCGCGCCTGAAGGTTTCGCCGGGCAAGCTGCGCGGGCTCGAAGCGGGCGATCTCACCCAGTTGCCGGACACCACGTTCGCGCTGGGCGTCTTGCGCAGCTACGCAAAAATGGTGGGTGCCGATCCCGCCCCGATGACGCAGGCATTGCGTCGCGAAAAGGGCGTGCCGGAACCTGCGCTGACCATGCCGGCATCGGCGGGCACGGATCTGCCGCGCGGGAAAGTATCGCTGTCGCTTGGCGGCGGCGCGCCGCGCCGCCGTTCGTGGATGTGGGGCGTCGCGCTCGCCGTGGTGGTGCTGATCGCGCTCGCCATGTGGCATACGAACAATGGTGACTCGACCGCGTGGCTTGCGCGTCTGAAGGGTATCGCCGGCAGTGCGGCGTCGACGGAAACGGCATCGTCGAGCGCAGCACAGGCCGCAAGCGGTTCGGCTGTGACAGGCGAAATCAGCGCGTCGGATTCGGCGGCGCAAACGGATACGCAAGCGGCCGCTGAAGGCGCGTCGGCGACGCCGATGCCCACGCCGCTTCCGATGGCAGGCGTTGCGCCGGCATCGACGGTCGCATCGGCATCGACGCCGGCTGCTGCGGCGCCGAAGGCTGCGAGCGCGGCGCCGGCCGTCGCGGCGGCTGCGTCGGCGAGCGAGTCGCCGGTCGCGCCGGAAGGTTCATCGACGGTCGCGCTGTCGGTCAAGCAGGACAGCTGGTTCAGCGTGCGCCAGAAGGACGGCAAGGAAGTATTCTCCGGACTCGTGCACGCGGGTGAAAGCAAGGAAGTCAGCGGCGTGCCGCCGCTCAAGGTGACGCTCGGCAACAAGGCGGGTCTGGACTCGATCACGCTGGACGGCCAGCCGGTCGATCCGGCCAAATATGTGTCGGCGAAGGGCAATGTGGCACGCTTCGCGCTGCCCTGACGTCAATTCAATCGTGTGCGTCGCGGCTTTTGGGGCCGCGGCGCTTTTTCAATTCACGCGCCGTATTTCTCAACGGGGCCGGACACTTTCCGGGCGGTGAGCAGGCGGTGTAAGCGGGTTTATCGATGCACTCCGATCAAGTGAAATCCAGCAGTCAGATTGTTTCGACCGTGCCGGTGTTCGGCGGTCACGCGCCGCGTCGCCGCTCGAATGCGGTCGACGTCCGTTGGGGCGGCCAGCTCGTGACGATCGGCGGCGACGCGCCCGTGCGCGTGCAGTCGATGACGAACACCGATACGGCAGACGCGATCGGCACGGCAATCCAGATCAAGGAACTTGCGCAGGCTGGCTCGGAACTCGTCCGTATCACGGTCAACACGCCGGAAGCGGCAGCTGCCGTGCCCGCAGTTCGCGAGCAGCTTGACCGTATGGGCGTCACGGTGCCGTTGGTCGGCGATTTCCACTACAACGGCCATCTGCTGCTGCGCGACTATCCGGGCTGCGCCGAATCGCTGTCGAAGTACCGGATCAATCCCGGCAACGTCGGCCAGGGTGCGAAGCGCGACACGCAGTTCGCGCAGATGATCGAAGCGGCCGCGAAGTACGACAAGCCGGTGCGGATCGGCGTGAACTGGGGCAGTCTCGATCAGGACCTGCTCGCGCGGATGATGGACGAAAACGCCACGCGCGCCGAACCGTGGGAAGCGCAAAGCGTGATGTACGAAGCGCTGATCCAGTCGGCGATCGGCTCGGCGGAACGTGCTGTCGAACTCGGCCTTGGGCGCGACAAGATCATCCTGTCGTGCAAGGTGAGCGGCGTGCAGGATCTGATCGCCGTGTACCAGGAACTCGCGCGCCGTTGCGACTTCGCGCTGCACCTTGGCCTGACGGAAGCGGGCATGGGATCGAAGGGCATCGTCGCTTCGACGGCGGCGCTCTCCGTGCTGCTGCAGCAGGGCATCGGCGACACGATCCGTATCTCGCTGACGCCGGAACCGGGCGCATCGCGCACGGGCGAAGTGATCGTCGGCCAGGAAATCCTGCAGACGATGGGCCTGCGCTCGTTCACGCCGATGGTCATCGCGTGCCCCGGCTGTGGCCGCACCACGAGCACGCTGTTCCAGGAACTCGCATCGCAGATTCAAACGTATTTGCGCACGCAAATGCCGATGTGGCGCGACACATATCCCGGCGTCGAGAAGATGCACGTCGCCGTGATGGGTTGCATCGTCAATGGTCCGGGCGAATCGAAGCACGCGAACATCGGTATCAGCCTGCCGGGCTCGGGCGAAAATCCGGCCGCGCCCGTGTTTGTCGACGGCGTGAAGGTCAAGACGCTGCGCGGCGAACACATCGCGCAGGAATTCCAGCAGATCGTGAGCGATTACGTCGAGCGCACCTACGGTCGCGCCGAAGCGACGAACTGATTCGCTCCCCATCCAATCGTCAAGTAGACAGATGACTGAACAGAAGAAGCAGAAGCTCGACAAGTTGTCCGGCGTGAAGGGCATGAACGACATCCTTCCGCAGGACGCCGGCTTGTGGGAATTTTTCGAATCGACGGTCAAGTCGATGCTGCGTTCGTACGGATACCAGAATATCCGCACGCCGATCGTCGAGCACACGCAGCTCTTCACGCGCGGTATCGGCGAAGTGACCGACATCGTCGAGAAAGAGATGTACAGCTTCACCGACGCGCTGAACGGCGAAAACCTGACGATGCGTCCGGAGAACACGGCTGCCGTGGTGCGCGCATCGATCGAACACAACATGCTGTACGACGGCCCGAAGCGCCTGTGGTACATCGGCCCGATGTTCCGTCACGAGCGTCCGCAGCGTGGCCGTTACCGGCAGTTCCACCAGGTGGGTGTCGAGGCGCTCGGCTTCGCCGGCCCGGACACGGACGCTGAGATCATCCTGATGTGCCAGCGTCTGTGGGACGACCTCGGGCTGACGGGCATCAAGCTCGAAATCAACTCGCTGGGTCTCGCTGAAGAGCGTGCAAAGCACCGCGTCGAACTGATCGCGTATCTCGAGAAGCACCTCGACGTGCTCGACGAAGACGCGAAGCGCCGTCTGCACACGAACCCGCTGCGCGTGCTGGATACGAAGAATCCGGCCATGCAGGAAGTCGCGCAGAACGCACCGAAGCTGATCGATTTCCTCGGCGAGGAATCGCGCGCGCACTTTGAAGGGCTGCAGCGCATCCTGAAGGCGAACAACATTCCGTTCACGATCAATCCGCGTCTCGTGCGTGGTCTGGATTATTACAATCTGACTGTGTTCGAATGGGTCACGGACAAACTCGGCGCGCAAGGTACGGTCGCAGCAGGCGGCCGCTACGATCCGCTGATCGAGCAGCTCGGCGGCAAGCCGACGGCGGCGTGCGGCTGGGCAATGGGCATCGAACGCATTCTCGAGCTGCTGAAGGAAGAGAATCTCGTGCCCGAAGCAGAAGGGTGCGATGTGTACGTCGCGCACCAGGGCGATGCGGCCCGCGAGCAGGCGTTCATCGTCGCCGAGCGTCTGCGCGACACGGGCCTCGATGTGATTCTGCATTGCAGTCCTGACGGTCAGGCGTCGAGCTTCAAGTCGCAGATGAAGCGCGCGGACGCAAGCGGCGCGGCGTTCGCCGTGATCCTCGGCGAGGATGAGATCGCGAACGGCACGGCTGGCGTGAAGGCGCTGCGCGACACATCGCAAAGCGACGGAAAGAGCGAGCAACAAACGGTGCCGCTCGAAGACTTGACCGAATATCTAATCAATGCGATGGTTGCGTCCACCGAAGACGACGACTGATCGCGGCGTCATTCGACGGGCCGCACCGGTTGCGGCCCCATTCATATAAAGCACCAGGAAAGGAAAACGCGTCGCGATGAGTTACCACGACGAACAAGAATCGCTTGAAAGCCTGAAAGCATGGTGGGCGCAGTGGGGGAATGGCGTCACGTGGATCGTGCTGGTCGCGCTTGTTGCGGCCGCCGGCTGGAACGGCTGGAACTACTGGCAGCGTCATCAGGCAGCGGAAGCAGCCGTGCTGTACGACCAGGTTCAGCAAGCCACGACGGGCACGGACAAGGCGGCCATCACGCGCGTCGCGACCGACATGGAAGACAAGTTCAGCGGCACGGCTTACGCGCAGATGACGGCGCTCGCAGCCGCGAAGGCGCTGTATGCTGCAGGCGACGAACCGGGCGCGAAAGCGCAACTGCAATGGGCCGTCGACCACGCGAAGGACGACGAATTCAAGCAGATTGCGAAGCTGCGTCTCGCGTCGCTGCTGCTCGATGAAAAAGCCTATGACGCCGGTCTCGCGCTGTTGAACGATCCTTCGGATGCGTTCAAGGGCGTCGTCGCGGATCGCCGCGGCGACCTGCTCGCCGCGCAAGGCAAGCGCGACGATGCACGCACTGCCTACAAGCTCGCGCTCGACTCGCTGCCGAAGAACGATGCCTCGGCCCGTCAACTGATCCAGTTCAAGCTCGACGCGCTGGGCGGCTGAACGTTGCACGCCGCTGCAACGTCCGCCGACAATTTTTGATCAATACAACATACATGCTTCGTTCACCGATGAATCTGCTGAAACGTTACGCTGTGCCCGTTGCCTGTGCGATGACCCTGCTTGCTCTGACGGCCTGCTCATCGTCGAAAGACGAGCGCCGCGTGCCCACGCCGCTCACCGAGTTCAAACCCGTGCTCGACGTGCAGCAGGTGTGGACGTCCAGCGTCGGCAAGGCCGGACGCTATATGTTCTCGCCCGTGACGGTCGGCGACGCCGTGTATGCGGCGGGCGCAAACGGCTCGGTCGCGAAGATCGATGCCAAGACGGGCAAGGATCTGTGGCGCACGAAGGTCGACGGCGACCTGTCGGCCGGCGTCGGCACGGACGGCACGCTGACGGCCGTCGGCGGCCTGAAGGGTGAAGTGTTTGTGCTCGACCAGAGCGGCAAGCTGTCGTGGAAGGGTCTTGCACCGGGCGAAATCCTGTCGCCGCCGCTCGTCGGTAACGGTCTCGTGGTCGTACGTACGGTGGACGGTCAGATCACCGCGTTCAACGCGCAAACGGGCGAGCAGAAGTGGAACTACCGCAACCGCGCGGTGCCGCTGAATCTGCGCGTATCGGCGGGCATGACGTTCGCGGGCGACCAGGCCGTGCTCGCCGGCTTTCCCGGCGGCCAGTTCGCGGCGATCAACCTGCAGACGGGCGACGCCTACTGGACGACGCCTGTGTCGTATCCGAAGGGCGTGACGGAAGTCGAGCGTATCAACGACGTGACGGGCCCGCCCACGCTGATGGGCGCCGAAACCTGCGCGGTCACGTTCCAGGGTCAGCTTGGCTGCTTCGACGCCAACTCGGGTCGCGCGCTGTGGGAAAAGGCATTCTCGAGCACGAGCGGTCTCGCTCAGGACGACCGTGTCGTGGTCGCGGGCGACGACTGGGCAATCGTGTCGGCGTTCGACGCCAACACGGGTAAGCAACTGTGGCGCAACGACCAGCTGAAGAGCCGTGACGTCAGCGTGCCGATGCTGCTTGGCCACGCCGCCGTGGTCGGCGACTATCAGGGCTACGTGCATTTCCTGTCGCGCGACGACGGCACGTTCGTCGCCCGTGCGAAGACGGACGGCAGCGCGATCACGGCTGCGCCCGTGCTGGCGGGCGACACGCTGATCGTGCAGACGCACGACGGCGATCTGTACGGTTTCCGTCCGCGTTAAAACGTAGTTGGGCTGTGCGGCGCGTCCTGGACGGCGCGTCGTGCGGTGAATCCAGGCCGGCTTTGCCGGCCGCACTTTTTTTGATGGCGTCCCGATTTTGATCGGGACGAGCGCGGAAGAAGCATGCCGCCCCACATCATCGGGACCGCCAGTCAGGCTGCACAGGCGGTCATCCAGCACGCGTCGCGTCATCACGCGCGATCCAGGTGGCGCCGATCGGGTCGCATGAGCCACTGGGCGGACCCACGCAGGCAGCCAACCTGAAATCCGTTCGCATGCGCAAGCTCCGCGCGTTCGAATTGGGTCAAATTCGTGATAATTTTCGTCAAACGCAGCCGTGCAACGGCCGCATGGCGTTGCCAGCGCGGCAGATCGACCGTTCGATGCCGCGCCTCACTGTGAACAAGATCTGATGAAACCCGTTATTGCCCTCGTCGGGCGCCCCAATGTGGGGAAATCCACGCTGTTCAACCGGCTCACGCGTTCGCGCGATGCGCTGGTCGCCGATCTGCCCGGCCTCACACGCGACCGTCACTACGGTGAAGGCCGCGTCGGCGGTGAGCGCCCGTATCTCGTGGTCGACACGGGCGGCTTCGAACCCGTCGCGAAGGACGGCATTCTGCATGAGATGGCGCGCCAGACGCGTCAGGCCGTCGAGGAATCCGACATCGTCGTGTTCATCGTCGACGGCCGCAATGGCCTCGCGCCGCAGGACAAGTCGATCGCCGACTACCTGCGCAAGACGGGCCGGCCCATTTTCCTCGTCGTCAACAAGTCCGAGGGGATGAAATACACGTCGGTGGCCGCCGACTTCTACGAGTTGGGCCTCGGCGACCCGCGCGCGGTTTCCGCTGCGCACGGCGACGGCGTCACGGAAATGATCAACGAGGCGCTCGACGTCGCGTACGCCGGCCAGCCGGAAGAGAGTGACGAAGAGAAGGCGCAGCACGGTGTCAAGATCGCGATCGTCGGGCGGCCGAACGTCGGCAAGTCGACGCTCGTCAACACGCTGATCGGCGAAGACCGCGTGATCGCGTTCGACATGCCGGGCACGACGCGCGACTCGATTTACGTCGACTTCGAACGGCAGGGCAAAAAATACACGCTGATCGATACGGCCGGCCTGCGCAAACGCGGCAAAGTGTTCGAGGCGATCGAAAAATTCTCGGTCGTGAAGACGCTGCAGTCGATTTCCGACGCCAACGTCGTGATCCTGCTGCTCGACGCGCGCCAGGACATTTCGGAGCAGGACGCGCACATCGCGGGCTTCGTTGTCGAGCAGGGTCGGGCGCTCGTGGTCGGCGTGAACAAGTGGGACGGGCTCGACCCGCATGTGCGTGAGCGCACCAAGGCGGATCTTCAGCGCAAGCTAAAATTCCTCGAGTTCGCCAAGTTCCACTTCATTTCTGCAGCGGAAAAGACGGGAATTGGCCCGTTGATGCGCTCCGTAGACGACGCGTACAAGGCTGCGATGACGAAGCTGCCGACGCCGAAGCTCACGCGTGCGCTGATCGAAGCTGTCGAGTTCCAGCAGCCGCGCCGCCGCGGTCCCGTGCGTCCAAAACTGCGCTACGCGCACCAAGGGGGACAAAATCCGCCGATCATCGTGATTCACGGCAACGCGCTCGACGCTGTGACCGATACGTACAAGCGCTACCTTGAAAACCGCTTCCGGGAAACTTTCGCGCTGACGGGCACTCCATTGCGAATAGAGTTTCGTTCGACGACGAATCCGTACGCGGACAAGGGCTGATACAGGCGTTCAACGCAGGCCGGTTCATGGCTTGAAATCCGGCCTGAAACCCGCATGTACATTGGGTCCTGGCCGAACGGCCAGGCAAAGCGCTGGTCAATAAAAATCGGCTATAGTGTAGCGATTGACGGCGGATTTCTTTTTCTTCGCCGGCAATAAAGTCAACCTGCAAAAAAACACGGAGTTTGCTATGAGCAACAAAGGGCAATTGTTACAAGACCCGTTTTTGAACGCACTGCGTAAAGAGCACGTGCCGGTCTCGATCTATCTGGTCAACGGCATCAAGCTTCAAGGGAACATTGAATCGTTCGACCAGTACGTCGTGTTGCTCCGGAATACGGTGACCCAGATGGTCTACAAGCACGCTATCTCGACTGTCGTGCCTGCCCGTCCGGTGAATTTCCACCCGGATTCCGAATCGTCCTAACCTCTCGTCGCGGCCGGTCGAGCGTCGTCCGCAGGCGACACAGCCCGGCCGCTTCATTTTGACATCCACCAATTTGATCAACGCAGCGCTTGTCGGCATCGACTTCGGAAAGATCGATTTCGAAGCCAGTCTCGAAGAACTCAGCCTGCTCGCGCAAAGCGCGGGTGCCCATCCAGCCGTCACCCTCACCGGTCGCCGTTCCAGTCCCGATGCCGCGATGTTCGTCGGCAGCGGCAAGGCCGAAGAGTTGCGCCTCGCGTGCGAGGCGAACGACATCGACATCGTCATCTTCAACCACGCACTTGCGCCGGCGCAGCAGCGCAATCTGGAGCGTACGCTTAACAGGCGCGTGGTCGACCGCACCAGCCTGATCCTCGATATCTTCGCGCAACGCGCGCGCAGTCACGAAGGCAAGCTCCAGGTCGAACTCGCACAATTGCAATATCTCGCCACGCGGCTGATTCGCGCGTGGACCCACCTGGAGCGGCAAAAGGGCGGTATCGGCCTGCGCGGCCCGGGTGAAACGCAGCTCGAAACCGACCGCCGGCTGATCGGCGAGCGCATCAAGATGCTCAAGGGGCGGCTCGAAAAGCTGCGCCGCCAGCACGGCACGCAGCGGCGCGCGCGGGCGCGTAATCGCACGATGTCGGTGTCGCTGGTCGGCTATACGAACGCGGGCAAGTCGACGCTGTTCAACGCGCTGACCAAGGCGCAGGCGTACGCCGCCGACCAGTTGTTCGCCACGCTCGATACGACTTCCCGCCGCGTGTATCTCGGCGAAGAGGTCGGGCAGATCGTCGTCTCGGACACCGTAGGATTCATCCGCGAGTTGCCTCACCAACTGGTGGCCGCTTTCCGCGCCACGCTCGAGGAAACCATTCACGCGGACCTGTTGCTGCATGTCGTCGATGCGTCGAGCGCGGTGCGGCTCGATCAGATCGATCAGGTCAACGACGTGCTGCGCGAGATCGGCGCGGATACGATCCGGCAGGTGCTCGTGTTCAACAAGATCGACGCCGTGCCCGAACTGGCGGCCCGGGGCGACGCGGTCGAGCGGGACGAGTATGGTAATATTTCGCGCGTCTTTTTGAGCGCGCGCACGGGGCAAGGGCTGGACACACTGCGCGCTGCCATCGCCGAAATCGCAACTGCCGAACATCTGCCGGAGTCTGACGGTCTACTGTCGGAGAGAGGCCCGGAAGCGGCGGCACCTCATCAAGAGCAACGCGATGATGCAGGCGAAGACCACCGCGAAGACCGCAAGATCCCAGACACGGGCGCTGACCCGTTCCAATTGCATTGACCCGCTGTCTACTCTGGTGAACGAACACAGGTGAACGATTACAACGAGCGGAGTATCTGGCTGCGTCTGCGCGGCATGTTGTCGCTGAACGACCCGCGCTGGGGCCGGGGCGAAGGCAATGGCGATCGCCAGCGTCTGAACGATTCGAAGCGTCCGCCCAACGGCAAGGACAGCGAAGGTCCGCCCGATCTCGACGAAATGTGGCGTGACTTCAACCGGCGTCTGTCGCGCATGTTTGGCCGCAAGGGCGGCAACGGCGGCGGTCCGCGTCCGGACAACGGGCGCGGCGCGCGCATCGGCGTCGGCATCATCATCGGCGTGCTGATTGCGATCTATCTCGGCAGCGGCGTGTTCGTCGTGCAGGACAACCAGGCGGCCGTGGTACTGCGTCTGGGGCAGTTGCGCGGCACGGTCGGGCAGGGCGTGCACTGGCGTCTGCCGTATCCGTTCGAATCCCATGAAACCGTCAACGTGGGCCAGGTTCGCTCGGTCGAGATCGGCCGCAACAACGTGGTGCGTCTCGCGAACGTGAAGGACGCGTCGATGCTCACGCACGACGCCGATATCGTCGACGTGCGCTTTGCCGTCCAGTACCAGATCCGCAAGCCGACCGACTATCTGTTCCGCAGCGCCGACCCTGATCAAAGCGTCACCCAGGCCGCGCAGGCGGCGGTGCGGGAGATCGTCGGCTCGCGCAGCACGAGCGACATCCTCTATCAGGACCGCGAGGCCATCCGCGCGCAACTGACGGAAGCCATCCAGCATTCCCTGGACGAATATCACACGGGGCTCGCCGTCACGGGCGTGACGATCCAGAGCGTGCAGCCGCCCGATCAGGTGCAGGCCGCGTTCGACGACGCCGCAAAGGCGCGGCAGGATCGCGAGCGTGCAAAGCGCGACGCGCAAGCCTACGCGAACGAATTGCTGCCGCGCACGAAGGCGGAAGCCGAGCGCATGATCGATGACGCGAAAACCTACAGTGACCGCGTCATCGCGCAGGCGCAAGGCGATGCCGAGCGCTTCAAGGAAGTCTATGCGCAGTATTCGAAGGCGCCTGCCGTGATCCGCGAACGTATGTACCTGGAAACGATGCAGCAAATCTACTCGAACACGACGAAGGTGTTCGTCGACAGCAAGTCGGGCAGCAACGTGCTGTACCTGCCGCTCGACAAGCTCGTCGAGCAGACGCGTCAGCGCGTGGCCGAATCGGCTGCGGCCAGTGCCGCATCGGCGGCGCAGGCTGCGCAGCCCGCACAAAATGCACAGAGTGCTCAGGGTGCACAAGCGGCGGCGCAGGGCGGCAACACGCCCGCGATCATCACGCCGCCCGCCGCGCCCGTCAGCAGCGCAAGCCAGGCAGCCGCCGCAAGCGACGCCTTCCGTTCGCGTGATTCGTTCCGCAGCCGCGGCCGCGAAGACGATCTGCAATAAGGAGCGCGAACATGAACAAAATTGTTGCGCTCGTCGTGGCCGTCGTGATCGTGCTGTTCGCGGCGTCGTCGATGGTATTCGTCGTTGATCCGCGGCATATGGCCGTCGTCTCCGCTCGCGGCGACGCCGCGCCCACGCTCGCGGGCCCCGGCCTGCACGTGAAGCTGCCGCCGCCGCTACAGACGGTGACATCGGTGGACACGCGCATCCAGTCGCTGGATGCACCCGACGAAGACCGTTACGCCACGTCCGATAAAACGGATCTGCTGGTGAACCCCGTCGTCAAATTCCGCGTGTCCGATCCCGTGAAGCTGGTCACGGAAACCAAGGGCGACGTGCAGAGCCTGCCTGACCGGCTCGCGCTGCTCACGCGCGGCGCGCTCGGCGACGCGTTCGCGAAATACACGCTGACCGACGCGCTCGCGAAGCAGGACGCGATCGCGACTCAGGCGCGCGACGGTATGCAGAAGGGCGCGGCGTCGCTGGGCGTCGACGTCGTCAACGTGCAGTTCACGCGGCTCGATTTCCCGGCTGCGATGGCCGATTCCGTCTACAAGCGCATGATTGCCGCGCGCCAGCAGGTGGCCAATCAGGAGCGTGCGGACGGCGCAGCCGAAGCGGACCGCATCAAGGCGGACGCCGCGCAACAGCAGCAGGCGGTGCTCGCCGACGCGTACAAGCAGGCGCAGGCGACCAAGGGCGAGGGCGACGGCAAGGCTGCGTCGATTGCCGCCGAGGCGTATGGCAGCGACCCGCAGTTCTATCAGTTCTACCAAAGCATGCAGGCGTACAAGAACAGCTTCAAACCCGGCGACGTGATGGTCGTCGACTCGAGCAACGATTTCTTCCGCTTCATGCGCGGGCCGGACGGCGGAGCCGCCGCCGTTCAATCGTCTTCCGGCGCGTCGACGGGCGCGCGCAAACACTGATAACTGGAACGCCGCGGCATACGGATCGCGGCGGCCTCATCGCATGGACATAGCCGGCTCGTTATTGCTCGCGATCGCACTGATGCTGATCATCGAGGGGATGTTCCCGTTCGTGTTTCCGAGCGCCTGGCGCGACACGTTTCGTAGAATAGCGGAGCGCCCGCCGCACCACATCCGGATCGGCGGGCTGATCGTCATGGTGCTCGGGCTGCTGTTGCTGTTGATCGCGACCTGACCGGGCGCCATGCGATGCCGGGCGGCACTCACGAGGTGGCGTCCGTTTCCGGACACTGCGTGCAGCACGCGCCATGCGTCGTAATGCGCCAAGTGTCGTTCACTTTGCCGGCCATCACGGCCGGCCGGCACGTCGCCGGCTCCCCGGGGCGAAGCCCGGAACGAGTCTCGAGGTGGGCACCAACGTTCCGCGCGCCGCGCATCACCCCAATTTCCGACGGCGTTTGCCATGACGCCGGATTCACCGTCGTAGGACTGTATCGATGTCGACCTGGTTACTTCCCGAGAATATTGCCGACGTGCTGCCGTCCGAGGCACGCAAGATCGAAGAACTGCGCCGCCGGCTGCTCGACCGCTTTCGCGCGTACGGCTACGAGATGGTCATGCCGCCGCTGCTCGAATACTTGGAGTCGCTGCTGACAGGCGGCGGCAGCGACCTGAACCTGCGCACCTTCAAGCTCGTCGATCAGCTGTCGGGCCGCACGCTCGGCCTGCGCGCCGACATCACGCCGCAGGTCGCGCGCATCGACGCGCACCTGCTGAACCGCCAGGGCGTGACGCGCCTGTGCTACGCGGGCAATGTGCTGCACACGCGCCCGCGCGGTTTGCACGCGACGCGTGAGCAGATCCAGATCGGCGCCGAAATTTACGGTCATGCGGGTCTCGAAGCGGATCTGGAGATTCAGCAACTGATGCTCGACGCGCTGCATCTCGCGGGACTCGGCCGCGTGCGTCTGGATCTGTGCCACGCCGCCGTGCTTGGCGCGCTGATCGATGGCGAGCCGGCTGCCGCGTCGCTCGGCGAGGCGCTTTACGAAGCGCTCGCAGGCAAGGACGTGCCGCTGCTCAACGAACTGACGGCGAACCTCACGCCCGTCACGCGCGACGCGCTGCGCGCACTGCCCACGCTGTACGGCGACGCGTCCGTGCTCGAAGAAGCGCGCGCGCGTCTGCCGAATGCGCCCGAAATCGCGCGGGCGCTCGACGACCTCGCGTTCCTCGCGCAACAGGTCGACGGCGCGGAAGTGATGATCGATCTGGCCGATCTGCGCGGCTACGCCTATCACAGCG
Organism: Paraburkholderia hospita; assembly: GCF_002902965.1. GTDB lineage: Bacteria > Pseudomonadota > Gammaproteobacteria > Burkholderiales > Burkholderiaceae > Paraburkholderia > Paraburkholderia hospita. Next base: position 1,382,800 of record NZ_CP026105.1, read on the forward strand.
GCGTGATGTTCTCGGCCTACGTCGATGGCGTGCCGAATGCCGTCGCGCGAGGCGGCCGCTATGACAAGGTCGGCCAGGCGTACGGCCGCGCCCGCGCGGCAACGGGCTTTTCGCTGGATCTGCGCGAAGTGGCGCGCATCTCGCCCATCGAGGCGCGCAGCAGCGCGATCCTCGCGCCATGGCAACACGGCGAAGCCTTGCGCACGAGCGTCGCCGCGCTGCGCGATGCGGGCGAAGTCGTGATCCAGGCGCTGCCGGGGCACGACCACGCACTCGACGAATTCGCGTGCGACCGCGTGCTGGTCGAGCGCAACGGCCAGTGGGTCGTCGAATCGAAGTCGTGATGCCGTGAAGGCCTGCCGCGTCATGTGAAACGTGACGCCGCAACCATCGAACGCGTGGCCGCTCCGTGCCACGCGCGGCCGGGCCGCAGCGCCTCGCCGCTCCCATGCCTTTGAGCGCAAAAGGAAATTTCGGGAAAAATCCCGGTATCAGTCCGTGAAAAAATCGGGAACCTTTCGCGAACATAGGTAAAATACGTTTTTAACCAGCTTAAGAAACAACATGTCTGCCAGCGCAGTGAATGTGAACCCTGGGCGCAATGTCGTCGTCGTGGGTACCCAGTGGGGTGATGAAGGCAAGGGCAAGATCGTTGACTGGCTGACGGACCACGCGCAAGGCGTCGTTCGTTTCCAGGGCGGTCACAACGCCGGCCATACGCTCATCATCGGCGGCAAGAAAACCATCTTGCGTCTGATTCCGTCGGGCATCATGCGCCCGGGCGTCGCCTGCTACATCGGCAATGGCGTCGTGTTGTCGCCTGAAGCGCTGTTCAAGGAAATCGAAGAGCTAGAATCGGCCGGCGTCGACGTGCAGAAGCGTCTCTTCATCTCCGAAGCCACCACGCTGATCCTCCCGTACCACGTCGCCATCGACCAGGCCCGCGAAGCACGCAGCGGCGCCGGCAAGATCGGCACGACGGGGCGCGGCATCGGCCCGGCCTACGAAGACAAGGTGGCGCGCCGTGGCATGCGCGTGCAGGACCTGTTCGAGCCGAAGACCTTCGCTGAACGCCTGCGCGCAAATCTCGATTTCCACAATTTCGTGCTCACGCAATACCTCGGCGCACCGGCTGTCGATTATCAGCAGACGCTCGACATGATGCTGAGCTACGCCGACCGTCTGAAGCCGATGGTCACGGATGTTTCGCGCCGTCTGTACGACGAGAACGCCGCGGGCAACAACCTGCTGTTTGAAGGCGCGCAAGGCACGCTGCTCGATATCGACCACGGCACGTATCCGTTCGTTACGTCGAGCAATTGCGTCGCGGGTGCGGCGAGCGCGGGCGCGGGTGTCGGCCCGCAGAAGCTGGACTACATTCTTGGCATCACGAAGGCGTACTGCACGCGCGTCGGCTCGGGTCCGTTCCCGAGCGAACTGTACGACGCCGACAACGCCAACCGCCAGGAAGAAGTCGGCTTGACGCTTGCGAAGGTCGGCAAGGAATTCGGCTCGGTCACGGGCCGCCCGCGCCGCACCGGCTGGCTCGACGCCGCCGCGCTGCGCCGCTCGATCCAGATCAACGGCGTGTCGGGCCTGTGCATCACGAAGCTCGACGTGCTCGACGGTCTCGACGAAGTGAAGCTGTGCGTCGGCTACACGATCGACGGCAAGAGCGCCGACATCCTGCCGCGCGGCGCGTCCGAAGTCTCGCGCTGCGAGCCGGTTTACGAAACGTTCGGCGGCTGGCAGGAAAGCACGGTCGGTATCAAGGAATGGAGCAAGTTGCCCGCGAACGCTCAAGCGTATCTGTCGCGCGTGCAGGAAGTGGCGGGCGTGCCGATCGACATGGTGTCGACGGGTCCGGACCGCGACGAAACCATTCTTCTGCGTCACCCGTTCAAGGTTTAAGCATGATCCAGGGTGTACCCATGATTGAAATGAAGGACCCGCGCAACGACGAGCGCAACTTGTGGGTCGGCTGGGACGAATATCACCGGCTGATCGAGCTGCTTGCGCTCGCCGTCCACGAATCGGGCTGGAAGTTCGACAAGATCCTGTGCCTCGCGCGCGGCGGTCTGCGGGTCGGCGATCAGCTCTCGCGCATCTACGATCTGCCGCTCGCGATCCTCGCGACGAGTTCGTACCGCGAAGCGGCAGGCACGGAGCAGGGCGAGCTCGATATCGCGCAGTACATCACGATGACGCGCGGCGAACTGTCGGGCAACGTGCTGCTGGTCGATGACCTTGTCGATTCGGGCGTGACGCTCGCGCGCGTGCAGCAGCATCTGAAGGAGCGTTATCCCGCCATCACGTCGGTGCGTTCGGCGGTGCTGTGGTGGAAGGCGTGCTCGAAGGTGAAGCCGGACTATCACGTTCACTATCTCGCGACGAACCCGTGGATCCATCAGCCGTTCGAGGAGTGGGACACAGTGCGTCCGCACAACCTGAGCGCATGGATCAAGCGTGGCCAGGAGCGTTCGACGGACGCCAGCTAGCATCCGCCCGCCGTCGTGCAAGTTGATGGCGGCATGCTGCAAACTGAAACGGAGCCTCTCGAGGCTCCGTTTTTATGTTCGCCTCACATTCGTTGATGAGCGTGGTCAAACGGGAACAATTTGACAATGCAGCCCTTGACACGCGCAAACGCACGCCGGCCATGGGGTGTGATGCTACACTCGACCGACGCTGCCCGACTGCGTGGCGTCAGCACAACGGGCTGAATGGTGGGCTTTGTCGCCTATATTCTTTAGAATAGCGTTCGTTTTTTGCCGCTCAGGAACGGATTCTTTTCGCGTTTATGACAGACAACTCTCACGTCCCCAAGCAGCCGTTGCCCTCGCTTGCAGTCGCTGCGATCGGCGTGGTTTTCGGGGATATCGGCACAAGCCCCCTGTATTCGCTGAAAGAAGCCTTCAGCCCCTCCCACGGCATTCCCCTCACAGAGAGTTCTATCCTCGGCGTCATATCGCTGCTGTTCTGGGCGATCATCGTGGTCGTCAGCATCAAGTACGTGATGTTCGTGATGCGCGCCGACAACAACGGCGAGGGCGGCGTGCTTGCGTTGATGGCGCTGTCGCTGCGCTCGTTCGACACGAAGAGCAGGGCGGCGGGCCTTCTGATGATGCTCGGCATTTTCGGCGCCTGCATGTTCTACGGCGATGCCGTGATCACGCCTGCCATTTCGGTAATGTCGGCTGTCGAGGGTCTGGAGATCGCTGCGCCAAAGCTCTCGCATCTGGTGCTGCCGCTGACGATGGTGATCCTCGTGCTGCTGTTCTGGATCCAGCGCCACGGGACGGCGATGGTCGGCCGGCTGTTCGGCCCGATCATGGTGTTGTGGTTCGTGACGATCGCGGTGCTCGGCCTGTCGCATATCGTGCAGGCACCGGAAGTGATCAAGGCGCTCAATCCGTACTACGCGTTCTCGTTCATGTCGGCGCACCTGCTGCAGGCGTACGTGGTGCTCGGCTCGGTCGTGCTGGTGCTGACGGGCGCGGAAGCGCTGTACGCGGACATGGGCCACTTCGGCGCGGCGCCGATACGCTGCGCGTGGTATTCGCTCGTGATGCCGTCGCTGGTGCTGAACTACTTCGGCCAGGGTGCGTTGCTGATGCACGACCCGAAGGCGATCGAAAACCCGTTCTTTCTGCTTGCGCCTGACTGGGCGCTGCTGCCGTTGGTTGTGCTGTCGACGGTTGCGACGGTGATTGCGTCGCAAGCGGTGATTTCGGGCGCGTATTCGCTGACGAGCCAGGCGATCCAGCTCGGCTACGTGCCGCGCATGAAGATCCTGCACACGTCGGAGCTGGCGATCGGGCAGATCTATGTGCCTGTCGTCAACTGGATGCTGCTGTTCATCATTCTGTGCATCGTCCTCGCGTTCAAGAGTTCGGACAATCTGGCCGCGGCCTACGGTATTGCCGTGACGGCGACGATGGTGATCACGACGATCCTCGCGAGCGTGGTGATGGTGAAGGTGTGGAACTGGAACAAGGGCGTTGTCGCGTTGATTATCGGCGCGCTGCTGATTGTCGACCTTGGGTTCTTCGGCGCGAATCTGCTGAAAGTGGCGGAGGGCGGGTGGTTGCCGCTCGGCATCGGCGCGTTGCTGTTCTTCCTGCTGATGACGTGGTTCAAGGGGCGCATGATTGTGAAGGAGCGCACGGCCGCCGACGGTATTCCGTTGATGCCCTTCGTGCAAGGACTGCTTGCGCATCCGCCGCATCGCGTGTCGGGCACGGCCATTTATCTGACAGGGAGCGCGACGCTCGTTCCCGTGAGCCTTTTGCATAATCTCAAGCACAACAAGGTGCTGCACGAACGGACCATCTTTCTGACTTTCATCACGCGGGATATTCCTTATGTTGAGGATAAGGACCGGTTGACGGTCAAGGATGTTAGCGGTGGGCTTTTTCTCGTCAAGGCCGCTTATGGGTTCAATGAGACGCCTGATGTGAAGGCTGTGCTCGAGCAGATCAGCGTGTCACACGATATGTCGTTTGAGTTGATGGACACGTCGTTCTTTCTCGCGAGGGAGACTGTCGTGCCGACGCAGTTGCCCGGCATGTCCGTGTGGCGTGAGCGTGTGTTTGCATGGATGCATCAGAATGCTGCGAAGCCAACTGACTTTTTTAGCATTCCCGCGAATCGCGTTGTTGAGCTTGGGACGAAAATAGAGATCTGAGTTTTTTTGTCTTGCGACGCTGGGTGGTTTGCTTTGGTTTTCGCTGGCATCCGCGTTGTGGTGTTTGCCGTTCACGCGTCGCCCCTGTGCGGGGCGGCACCTACTTTTCTTTGCCACCGCCGCAAAGAAAAGTAGGCAAAAGAAAGCGGCTAACACCGCCAACATTTCTTCTTGCCTGAGGGCCCCCGAAGGTTCTTACGCTTCACACGGCAACCACGTGACCCACGTTCGTTGCCAGCGCTCTTGCGGTGCGCCTCACCCGCTTCACGCTCCCGCACTACAGCACGCCGTGCCAGATAGTCCACCGCCGCCCAGGTGGCAAACTGTGTGTAGGCCATAGTGCCTCACACTCCTCACTCCGGACCGATAGCGCACGCGTTCCACCCTGTAAGAGCGCAAGGTTATACGACGCGACAACCTACACACAGTTTGCCACCTGGGCGGCATATACCATTCGCTGCCGCTTGCATTTGCGAGGGAGTTTGAGGCGGGTGAGGCGTCAATTCAGAGCGTTGGCAACACACGCGAACAGAGACGTTGCCGTGTGAAGCGTGGGACCTGTTGAGGGCCCTCAGGCAGGAAGAAGAGTTGGCGGTGTGAGCCGCTTTCTTTAGGTGCCGCCCCGCACAGGGGCGACGCTTGAAGCACGAAGGCAAAGCGCGGATGCCAGCGCACAGGCAAAATCACCGGGGCAACGCATGAACAGCGAAGGCAAATCGCGGATGCCATTGAAAGACTAAAGCCTGCACCGCGGCGGCAAACCGCACCCCCATCGCAGAGCAACAAACCACCCAACGCGCAACGCAAAAACGGGGCACACGGGGCAAAAGCCCCGCCCACACTTACCGTTTCAACTTGGCAAAAGCCGCCGCCATAGCATTAACCGGTTCCGGCCCACGCGCGCGTTGCTGCGAACGCCCCGCACCTGCCCCCGAGGCCGACCCGGACCCCGAACGCCCAGCCGAGCGCTCCTGCGGCGCACCCGCTGCAACATCATCATCCATCCGCATGGTCAACGAAATCCGCTGACGCTTGACGTCGACCTCAAGCACCTTCACCTTGACGATCTGCCCGGCCCTGACGACCTCATGCGGGTCCTTGATGAACTTCGTCGACATCGCCGACACATGCACGAGCCCATCCTGATGCACGCCGATATCGATAAACGCGCCAAACGCAGCCACGTTCGTCACGACACCTTCGAGCACCATGCCCGGCGACAGGTCAGAAATCTTCTCAACGCCTTCGCGGAAAGTCGCAGTCTTGAACTCAGGACGCGGATCACGCCCAGGCTTCTCAAGTTCAGAGAGAATATCCCGCACAGTCGGCAGACCGAAACGATCGTCGACGAACTCGGCAGGTGACAGCCGCGACAGCGCATCGCGATTACCGAGCACGTCGCCAATGTTCCTGCTGATCTTCGCAAGCATCCGTTCAACGACGGGATACGCTTCCGGGTGCACCGACGAGCGGTCGAGCGGATTCTCGCCGCCATTGATGCGCAAGAAGCCCGCAGCCTGCTCGAACGTCTTGTCGCCAAGACGCGGCACCTTGCGCAGATGGTCGCGCGTCGGGAACGGACCGTTCGCATCGCGATAATCAACGATATTGCGCGCAAGCGTCGCGTTCAGGCCGGACACGCGCGCCAGCAACGCAACGGAAGCCGTATTCGCATCCACGCCGACGGCATTCACGCAGTCTTCGACAACGGCATCGAGCGAACGCGCGAGATCGCGCTGGTTCACGTCATGCTGATACTGCCCGACCCCAATCGCCTTCGGCTCGATCTTCACGAGTTCGGCGAGCGGGTCCTGCAGGCGGCGCGCGATCGACACCGCGCCGCGCAGCGACACGTCCATATCCGGGAATTCCTTGGCCGCGAGTTCCGATGCCGAGTACACAGAAGCGCCCGCTTCCGACACGACGATCTTCTGCAACTTCAGTTCCGGATGACGCGACATCAGTTCACTAGCGAGCTTGTCCGTTTCGCGCGACGCCGTGCCGTTACCGATACTGACCAGTTCCGCCTGCGTTTGCGCGGCGATGCGTGCGAGCTTCGCGATCGAGCCGTCCCAGTCGCGGCGCGGTTCGTGAGGATAGATCTGATCCGTGGCGAGCACCTTGCCCGTACGGTCGACGACAGCCACCTTCACGCCCGTGCGCAGACCCGGATCGAGGCCGATCACAGCCTTCGGGCCCGCCGGCGCGGCCAGCAGCAGATCCTTCAGATTGCGCGCAAACACACGGATCGCTTCGTTTTCGGCTTCTTCGCGCAGATTCGTCAGCAGTTCGTTTTCGATGTGCGGCTGCACCTTCACGCGCCAGCACCAGCGGCATACATCGGAGAGCCACTTGTCCGCCGGCCGGCCCTGATTCGCGATGCCGAAGTGGCGCGCGATCATCGCTTCGCCCGGATGCGGCACCTGCGCGTCGAGTTCTTCGCCGAGTCCCAGCTTGATCATCAGCACGCCTGCATTGCGGCCGCGGAAGAGGGCGAGCGCGCGGTGCGACGGCACGGTGCGGATCGTTTCCGAATAGTCGTAGTAGTCGCGGAATTTCTCGCCTTCTTCGCCTTCCTTGCCTTCGACCACTGCCGACGCCAACACGCCCTGATTGAACAGATAGTCGCGCAGCTTGCCGAGCACTTCGGCCGTTTCGCCGAACTGCTCGGAGAGAATGTCGCGCGCGCCGTCGAGCGCGACCTTGACGTCCGCGACGCCTTTCTTGGCATCGACGTATTTCGCGGCTTCCGTCTGCGGATCGAGCAGCGGGTTCGCGAGCAGCGCGTCGGCGAGCGGCTGCAGGCCGGCTTCGCGGGCGATCTGCGCGCGCGTTCGGCGCTTCGGCTTGTACGGTAGATAGAGGTCTTCGAGGACCTGCTTGCTGTCGGCGCCTTCGATCGCGGCGCGCAGTTCGTCCGTGAGTTTGCCTTGCTCGTCGATGCTCGCGATGATCGAGGCGCGCCGGTCTTCCAGCTCGCGCAGATAGAGCAGGCGTTCTTCGAGCGTGCGCAGTTGCGTGTCGTCGAGATTGCCGGTGACTTCCTTCCGGTACCGGGCGATAAACGGAACAGTCGCTCCTTCATCGAGTAGTTGCACCGCGGCCGCGACCTGGCGCGGCTGGACGGTCAGTTCGGTGGCGATGCGCTGTACGATCTTGATTGCTACGGTGTCCGTCATAGGGTCTTGATGTTCCTGCCGGATTCGACTGTGGCCGTGCTGCGCGAAACACGCGGCGGCCGGGTTGCGGAAAAGTCGTCAAAGCTCGTGAAAGCTTGCTGAAGCGGGGCATTTTGCCATAAATGACCGAGCGCTCAAGCGCGGGGTGATAGAATTTCAGGCATGTTCCGCTGCCCATCTACGACGTTGCCGACCTCACGCCTCACGTCCGGAAATCTGCCCGGATCTTCACGGCGATCTCCGCTCGCATCGCCCGTCTTCAGCCCAGAGGCCGCGTCCGTTGCACTTTGGTGTGCCGGGTCCGTCCGCCGGTTCGCGCTCGCCGCGTCGCTGGCGTTCGTCGCGTGCGCGGCGCTTACGCCCGCGCTCGCCGATGCGCAGGAGAATGCCGTGGCGGCATCGTCGGCCGCGTCGGCTACGGCTTCGGGCGTGCCAGCCGCGAACGATTTCGACGCGCGTCAAAAGACGCTCGATACCCGCACGACGGAGAACAACTACCGTTACGGCGTCGCCCAGCACAACTGTTATAGCAAGTTTTTCGTCAATCATTGCCTGGACTCGGCCCGTGAAGACATGCGTGTCGTCGCCGCCGACATTCGCAAGGAGCAGCTCGCGCTCGACGACGAAAAGCGCGTCGAGCACGCGCGGCAACGCGACGAGCAGGCGGCCATCAAGCGCGCGCAGTACGAAGCAGACACGCCCGCGCGCACTGCACAGGACGAGCGCAATGCGCAGGCGTACGAAGACAAGCAGCGTCAGCATCAGTTGAGTCAGGCGCAGCGCAACGCAGAAGCGCCGCAGCGCGCCGCGAACGAGCAGGCTTTCCAGCAGAAGCAGCAACAGCACGCCATCGATCAGGCGCAGCGCGGCATTTCGCCTTCGCAAGCGGCCGCGAACCAGAAGGCCTACGATGCGAAGCAGGCCGACTTCCAGCGCAAGCTCGACGAGGCGCATCAGCAGGCCGCCCAGAAGGCTCAGGAGCGCGGCGAGAAGCAGCAGCGCTTCCAGCAGAAGCAGTCGGAAGCAGCGCAGCACAAGGCCGATGTCGAAGAGCGTCAGAAGCAGGCGGCCGAGAAGGCCAAACAGAAACAGGAAGAGCAGGCGAAACAGCAACAGCAGCTCGAGCAGCAACAGAAGCAGCAACAGCAGCAGTGAGCATCAGTCAGCAACAGCCGTAACGCGTTTCAGGCCGGACAGCAACCTCGAGCGGAGCGACCGCGCAGCGCGGCCTTCGCCCTTTCGAAAGAGGAGGCGAGCATGCGCGACCATCATCGCGTCGTCAATTCGGACACACTGCGCGACCGCATTCTGCAACTGGAATCGGAGCATAGTGGGCTTGATCGTTTGATCGACAAAATGTCCGAGGAACCCGGCATCGACGACCTCGAGATCCAGCGCCTGAAAAAGCGCAAGCTCAAGGTCAAGGACACCATCATCTTGCTGCAGTTGCAGCTTGAACCGGAAGCCCGCAACTGACGGAGCGGCCAGGCAGGCGCCGGCCCCGTTCAGCATGTGGCGCGCCGGACTTTGCAGGAATCGCTTGCCTTGAATTCATCGCTTCAATCTTCTTCCCGGACGGCGTCGGCGGGCGCTTCGGACGCCGCTGCGACGGGCGCCGACGAGCACGCGGCGAAGCCCGCATCGGGCGGCGGCGCGCTAGCCGCGTCGCTGAGTCACAAGCGATCATCCGAACTCGCCGACATCTTCGCCGCCGACGGGCTGCTCGCACGCCAGATCGACGGCTACCGGCCGCGCGCGTCGCAGATCGAAATGGCGCGTGCCGTGGCCGCCGCGATGGAAGCATCGGGCCGCGCGATGCCGGAGCCCGCGATGTTCGAGGCGCAGAAGCGTCCGGCGCGGCGCTTGCAGCAGTCGGCATCGGCAGCGCAGTCCGCACCTGAAGACGCAGCGGCCGCTGACGGCAATACCGAAGGCGGCGAGAACACGCTGATCGTCGAAGCAGGCACGGGCACGGGCAAGACCTACGCGTACCTCGTGCCGGCGATGCTGTGGGGCGGCAAGGTGGTCGTCTCGACGGGCACCAAGCACTTGCAGGACCAGCTCTTTCAGCGCGACATTCCGACCGTGCGCGACGCGCTCGCCGTGCCCGTGTCCGTCGCGATGCTCAAGGGCCGCGCGAACTATCTGTGCCACTACTATCTGCAACGCACGGCCGACAACGGCCGTCTGCCGTCGCGGCAGGAAACGTCGTATCTGCAGGACATCATCCGCTTCGCGAAGATCACACGCACGGGTGACAAGGCCGAGCTTGCAAGCGTGCCGGAGACGGCGGCCGTGTGGTCGATGGTGACGTCGACGCGCGATAACTGTCTTGGCCAGGAGTGCCCGCACTACAAGGACTGCTTCGTGATGCAGGCGCGCCGTGAGGCGCAGCAGGCCGATATCGTGGTCGTCAATCACCATCTGTTCTTCGCCGACATCATGCTGCGCGATACGGGCATGGCCGAACTGCTGCCGACGGCGAACACGGTGATCTTCGACGAAGCGCATCAACTGCCCGAAACCGCGACGCTGTTCTTCGGCGAAACGTTGTCCACCACGCAATTCCTCGAGCTCGCGCGCGACTCGGTCGCGGAAGGCCTCGGCCATGCGCGTGATGCCGTCGACTGGGTGAAGCTCGGCGCAGCGCTCGAACGCTCGGCGCGCGACGTGCGGCTCGCATTCAAGGAAGACTCGGTGCGGCTGTCGATTGGCCAGTTGCCCGACGATCATCCGTTGTTCCCCGCGCTCGAAGCCGTCGAGACGGAACTCGATGCGCTCGCAAGCGCGCTCGCTGGGCAGTCGGAGCGCGCCGAGTCGCTGGGTGCGCTGGTGCGCCGCGGACGAGAGTTGCAGGAGGTGCTGTCGGGCTGGACCACGCCGCCCACCGAGACCGAACGCGACGCCGCAACGGACGCCGCAAAAGCAGCAGAGAAAAGCGATCCGAACGAGAAGGTCCGCTGGATCGAAGTGTTCTCGCATACCGTGCAACTGCACGAGACGCCGCTATCCGTCGCGCCCATTTTCGCGAAGCAGCGCGCGGGCGTGCCGCGCGCGTGGGTGTTCACGTCGGCGACGTTGTCGGTGCGTGGCGACTTCGCGCACTATGCGGCGCAGATGGGTCTCAACTCGCGTCGCTCGATGACGCTGCCCAGCCCGTTCGACTACGGCACGCAGGGCCTGCTCTACGTGCCGCGTAATTTGCCGCAGCCCTCGTCGCCGACGTTCACCGATGCCGTATTCGATGCCGCGCTGCCGGCGATCGAAGCATCGGGCGGTGGTGTGTTCATGCTGTGCACGACGCTGCGCGCCGTCGATCGCATCGCGACGAAGCTGCGCGACGTGATCGAGTCGCGCGGCTGGAACATGCCATTACTCGTGCAGGGCGATGCGAGCCGTACTGAACTGCTCGACCGGTTCCGCTCCTATGGCAATGCGATTCTCGTCGGCAGCCAGAGCTTCTGGGAAGGCGTCGATGTGCGTGGCGATGCGCTGTCGCTCGTCGTCATCGACAAGCTGCCGTTTGCGCCGCCTGACGACCCCGTGCTGTCCGCGCGTCTCGATGCGCTGACGAAGAAGGGCTTGAGTCCATTTGCCGTGCATCAACTGCCGCAGGCAGTTATCACGCTCAAGCAGGGCGCAGGGCGTCTGATCCGCTCTGAGACCGATCGCGGCGTGCTGATGATCTGCGACACCCGGCTGGTCGACAAGCCGTATGGGCGCCGGATATGGCAGAGCCTGCCGCCATTCAAGCGCACGCGTGAAATCGACGTCGTGCGCGAGTTCTTCGAAGAGAAGGCGCAGGCTTCCGAATAAGCGCTCGTTACATCGAAAACACCATGCTGCCGATGCAGCGGGCAAATCATTTTGTTTTTAAGGCCGGACTGCGTGTTGTGGCTTAACGACATGAATTGACCAAAATGCATCGAATGCATGCAAGCGAAATAATCGCGATTAATAGCGGCGCATAAAGCAAAACGCCACGAGTTTGAACTCGTGGCGTTTTGTTTTTTGCCCGGAAAGCCCTCGGACTTCCCGTCGCAGTTTTCGCCCTGAGGCGAACCCTGTGCTACAGCTTACTGGCTTGCGCCCGAAGCCGGAGCAGCTGCCGACGCAGCAGCGTCCGAAGCAGCAGCGCCTGCATCCGAAGCAGCCGTCGTAGCCGAAGCAGCAGCGTCGCTCGCAGCAGCAGCAGCGCCCGAAGCGGCAGCAGCCGAATCCGAAGCAGCAGCAGCGGGTGCCGAAGCGGCAGCAGCATCGCTAGCCGGGGCAGCTGCCTGGTCGCTGCTCTTGTTGCATGCAGCCAGTGCCACAGCTGCCAACAGGGATGCTACGAGGAGGGATTTCTTCATGATCACGTCCTTTTATGGTTAAAGGTAAGCAACAGCGCAAAATAATACCGGTAATGTGCTCCAACACCGACCTGGGCCGCTGGTGGAGACCGCACTTCATGAGCGTGAATCTTCCCTACGGCTTGGGCGGAAATTATATGCACTTTCGTATCGACCGTCGACAAATCCGGGGCCAATACGTTGTCTTTCTCAGACAATTTTTCGCTATACGGTATGACAGCGGAGCGAATCTTATCTCAGATCACCCATCTGTATCCAGCCCGCACGATACCACTCGTGAAGTAGTGCTGTCACCGACGATTGCCCCGAGAGTGTTACAAAGCGTTTCGCACTCAGATAGCGGTTGTCGGCGAGTTCAATCACCGCGGTTTTCACGCCCGACAGCCTGCTTTCTTCTCCATTCAGGTAGTAAGCACGACTGTCGTAAAGCAGCACAGTCTTGCGATCCAGACGCACGCCTTCCTTGCTTGCGCGCTTGATGAAACGCGCTTCATCGAGCGGTCGCTCGGGTGGATCGAATACGACGCTCGGCTTCGGTTCGCTCAGATAGGTACCGAGGAATGACGAGACGTCCTTCTCGTTCCAGTCGATCTTAGCAAGGATCGCACCCACCCGGTCGACAAGCGCAGCGGGCAGTGCCGCTGGCTTCGCGACGGCCGGTTGCTGCGGGTCGCGATAGAGCGCGGCGCCGTCCGGCGAGTTGGCCGCTTCGCCGCGCTCCGCAAGGTAATACAGGAACTGCGCGGCGAGTTCGGACGTCGACGGCGCGCGAAAACCGATCGAGCACGTCATGCATTCGCCTTCCGCCACGCCGTCGTGGGCGATGTGCGGCGGCAGATAAAGCATGTCGCCGGGCTCCAATACCCATTCCTCTTCCGGCTCGAAGTTTTGTAGAACTTTCAAGGGCAGGCCGGGCTGCAACGACAGATCGCGTTGCGCGCCGATGCGCCAGCGGCGCTTGCCGTGAACCTGCAACAGGAAGACATCGTAAGAGTCGAAATGAGGACCGACGCCGCCGCCGTCCGTCGCGTACGAGATCATCAGGTCGTCGAGACGCGCGTCGGGCACGAAGCGAAAACGGTCAAGTAATGCGCGCGCTCGGTCGTTATGCAGATCGGCGCCTTGCACGAGCAACGTCCACGCACGCTGTTTGACGGAAGGCAATTCGTCTGCAGCAAACGGACCATGTTCGAGCTGCCATTTGTTGCGAAAGTGCGTGATGAGGCGTGACTCGACTTCATCCTGATCGGCCAGTTCGAACAGTTCGTCGCGCGAGAGCGGCGCGGCGATATCCGGTATGGCCTGACGGATCAGCAAAGGCTTCTTTTGCCAGTAGCGCCGCATGAATTGCGACGGCGTCAGATTGCCCAGCAACGACGCAGGCCGATCGGGCGCAGGCGCGGAAGAAGCGGAGGCGGGAGTCGGAGTGGAACGCGCTGAAGCTTTGCCAGCGGGGTAGTCAGGGGGCCGCACGGGCATCGTATAATGTGAGTCGTAATCTGGAGAATCGAATGAAAATCGCAAAGAACACCGTCGTATCGGTCACTTACAAACTGTCGGATGCGCAAGACAATCTGATTGAGGAAAGCGACGAGCCGATGGTTTATCTGCACGGCGGCTATGATGGCACGTTCCCCAAGATCGAGGAAGAGCTTGACGGCCATGAGCCCGGCTTCGAAACCCAGATCCAGCTGGAACCGGGCGACGCGTTCGGCGAATACGATCCTGACCTCGTGAAGATCGAGCCGCGCAGCCGTTTCCCTGAGCCGCTCGAAGTCGGCATGCAGTTCGAAGGCACGCCGGAAGAGGGCGATGAAGATCTGGACTCGTTGATCTATACCGTCACCGATGTCGCCGAAGACAAGGTCGTGCTCGACGGCAATCACCCGCTCGCAGGCATGGCGCTGCGTTTCAGCCTGACTGTGAAGGACGTGCGCGAAGCGACGGAAGACGAAATCCAGCACGAGCATGCACACGGCGCGAGCGGACTCGAAATCGCCGACGAAGATGATGATGAGGACGATGCCGACGACGCCGAACCGTCACGGCCGACGCTGCACTGAATTTGCAGGGTGGACGCTTGGGTACCGGATAGAGGGCCGACGACGGAGCAGTTCCCGAAGCGGGCGCGTAAGCGCCCGTTGTCGCATCTGGGGCGCGTAGCGCGGTATGTGATGCCGTTGCTCTAATCCGGCGACGGCGTGCGCGACGGTTCAGGCAGGATCGGCGGCAGCTCGGAAGCGGGCGCGGAGTCCGGCACGGCGGGCATCGACGGCGGCATCGGCGGCGTGGCGTTATCGTTGTGCGACGGCATGGTGGGCGCGGCCGGCAGCGGCAGATTCTTCGGCACATCGCGTATAGTCACGCGAAACGGCGGCCGCTTCTGCAGATCGACATCGACCTGTATCCACTGGTTCTGAGGGCTACGCGGCGCGAATGCAATGCGCGTCAGATTCGTCACCAGATCGCCCTTATCGTTGCGCAGCGGCTGGTCGATCATAAAGCCGGTATGCGATCTGTCGTCGTCCTGATGAATCACGACGACTGGTCCGCGAAACGTCTCGGCCAGCTTCACCAGACTGCGCTTGAATTCCATGAAACCATCGCGCTTCGAGCGATGCCCGAAGCGCAGCCACGCGAAGCGCTCGGGGCGCTCGTAACGTTCGGGATCGAAGTCGCCCTGAACCAGCACGACGATCGCGCGTGCGCCGCGGCGCTTCGCATACTCGGCGGCGTGATCGAGCCAGAATGCATTCGCGATCACGCGGTCTTCGAACTCGCCATTGCGGCCGCCCGCATACAGAAAATGATTGTTCGGGCCCGGCACGTTGAGGCCGACGAACACGGTATCGCCGACCAGCCAGCGCACATTCTCGCGATAAGGCCGGAACCGCGACACTTCGCTTTCGCGTGCGAGCGGAATCGGATTCTGTCCCATCGACGACGCATCGGCGAACAGCGTCTGCCGCAGCAGATCGAGCCGCTCGACGGGATCGTAGCTGCCGGCCTCAGCCGTGCCGCAATCGGTCCAGTCGTGCTGGCCGGGAATGAAGACGAGCGCGGGCTTCGACGTTTCGAGCAGCGTATGGCGCGTCTCGAACAGCGAATCGCGGCAGGCTTCCTTGCTGCTTTTCAGATTGCCATCGTAGACGATGAACGAGACGTCCGGATCGCGTCCGATTGCGTCGAGCAGTCGCTGCGTGAGCGCTTCGTCGGCGGAACTTTGCAGCGTGCCGCCGATGACCGCGAACGCGTACTGCGGCGCCGGTTCCTTTGCGAACGACTCAGGGCCCAGCGCCGCCAGCGACAGCGCGCTCACGTACGCGAGCGTCAGCGCGAGCGCTCGCGCTGCGCCGCGCGAGCGGCGGCGAAGGCGGGGCGGCGCGCGGCGATTGCCGGCGTCAGTGTCGCGCATCTGGCGACTTGGCCAGTTCATGCAGTTCGAACAGCAGGTCGAGCGCGTCGCGCGGACGTAGATCGTTCGGGTCGATCTCGCGCAAGCGTTCGACGAGCGCCTGCGTGGCGGGATCGACTGCCGGCGCGGGCGGCTCGTCGTCGGCGTCTTCGAGCATCGCAACGGGCGTCGCGAACAGGTCGAGTTGCGGCGCGGGTTGCGCGGCCGACTGCTGCTCCAGATAAGCGAGATGCTTGCGCGCGGCACGAATCACCGCGTTCGGCACGCCCGCCAGTTGCGCGACCTGCAGGCCGTAGCTCTGGTTCGCGGGGCCATCGTTGACGGCATGCAGGAACACGATGCCGTGCCCATGCTCGACTGCCGACAGATGCACGTTCGCCGCATGCGGAAACTCGGCGGGCAGTTGCGTCAGTTCGAAATAATGCGTCGCGAACAACGTATGGCAGTTGTTGTGCGCCAGCAGATGCCGCGCGATGGCCCAAGCGAGCGCGAGGCCGTCGAATGTCGACGTGCCGCGCCCAATTTCGTCCATCAACACGAGGCTTTGCGGCGTCGCATCGTTCAGGATCGCGGCGGCTTCCGTCATTTCGACCATGAAGGTCGAGCGGCCGCCCGCCAGATCGTCGGCGGCGCCGATCCGCGTGAAAATACGATCGATCGGGCCGAACGACGCGCGCCGCGCGGGCACATAGCTGCCTACATACGCCATCAACGCGATCAGCGCGGTCTGACGCATGAACGTCGATTTACCGCCCATGTTCGGGCCGGTGATCAGCAGCAGCTTGCGTTCGGGATTGAGCACGCAGTCGTTGGCGATGAACTGCTCGACCTGCGCTTCGACCACGGGGTGCCGGCCCTGTTCGATATCGATGCCGCCCGTCGGCGTGAAGCCAGGGGCAACCCAGTCGAGCGCGCGGGCGCGCTCGGCAAACGCGGCGAGCAGATCGAGTTCGGCGAGCGCCAACGCAACGCGCTGGCAATCGGCGATGAACGGCAGCAGCGATTGCAACAGCGCGTCATACAGCGCTTTCTCTCGCGCGAGCGCGCGTTCCTGCGCGGACAGCGCCTTGTCCTCGAACGTTTTCAGCTCAGGCGTGATGTAGCGCTCGGCGTTCTTCAGCGTCTGACGGCGGCGATAATCGTCGGGCACCTTGTCAGTCTGGCCGCGCGTCACTTCGATATAGAAGCCGTGCACCTTGTTGTATTCGACGCGCAGATTGCCGATGCCCGTGCGCGCACGTTCACGCGTTTCGAGATCGATCAGGAACTGTCCACAGTTCTCCGAAATATCTCGTAGTTCATCGAGTTCCGCATCGTACCCGCGTGCGATCACGCCGCCGTCGCGCACCATCGCAGCGGGTTCCTGCGCGACTGCGCGCTTCAGCAGATCGACGCAGTCAGCGGGCGGCACCAGCGCCGTATCGATGCGCGCGAGCGAATCGGCAGCGGCCGTCACGGCGGCGAGTTGCGCGCGCAGTTCGGGCAGCGCAATGAACGTGTCGCGCAAGCTCGACAGATCGCGCGGGCGCGCCGACAGCAACGCGAGCCGCCCAGTGATCCGCTCGATATCCGAGATCTGCCGCAGCGCGCTGCGCAGCCCGTCGAGGCTTGCTTGCGGCGGCGCGTCGAGCAGTGCGCCGATCGCCTGCTGGCGCGCCTGCGCGAACGACGCGTCGCGCGGCGGATGATGCAGCCAGTGACGCAGCAGACGGCTGCCCATTGTCGTGCAGCAGGTATCGAGCAGCGAGCAGAGCGTGGGCGAGTCCGTGCCGCGCAGTGTTTCCGTCAGTTCAAGATTGCGGCGCGTGGACGGATCGAGGCCGATGTACTCCGATTCATACTCGACCTTCAGGCTGCGCACATGGCGCAACTGCTGGCCTTGGGTCGCCGCCGCGTACAGCAGCAGCGCGCCCGCCGCGCCGCATGCGCTCGAAAGCGAATGCGCGCCGAAGCCATCGAGGCCCGCCACTTCCAGTTGATCGCACAGCCGCTGCGTACCCGAGGCGACGTCGAAGTGCCAGACGGGCACGCGCGTCGTCGCGCCGAAGCCGGTGGGCACTGTCCACGCGTTCGAATCGTTCGACGACGGCGCGTCGGCAACGAGGATTTCAGCAGGGCGGATGCGCTCGAGGGCGGCCGCGACCTGATCGGGCGCGACTTCTGCGAGGCGCAGCGCGCCGCTCGCCAGATTCAGCCATGCGAGGCCGATCGTGGTCACGACGCCGCGCCGGTTGTGCCCGGCGCACACGGCGAGCAGATACGTGTCGTTCTTGTCGGACAGCAGCGCGGCGTCCGTCAGCGTGCCGGGCGTGACCACGCGCACGACCTTGCGTTCGACAGGCCCCTTCGATGTCGCGGGATCGCCAATCTGCTCGCAGATCGCAACCGACTCGCCGAGCTTGACCAGCTTCGCCAGATACTGTTCGACGGCGTGATGCGGCACGCCCGCCATCTTGATCGGATTGCCGCCCGACGCGCCGCGCTGCGTAAGCGTCAGATCGAGCAGGCGCGAGGCCTTTTCGGCGTCGTCGAAGAACAGTTCATAGAAATCGCCCATCCGGTAGAACACGAGCGTGCCCGGATGCTCCCCTTTAATGCGCAGATACTGCTGCATCATGGGGGTGTGTTGCGCGTTGTCGCTTGCGGCTGCGGTTTGAGTGCCCATCCTCGTGTCTTTCTTGCGTGACTGTTCAGGGCGTGAGTTTAACCCGCCGACGCGTCGAGCGAACCTGGCCGGATGGCCAGGTTGCTGTCGCCGTACAGACACACGTACGCTTTGCTCATTCCTCGATCAGCGCGCGCATGTCGACCTTGTGCGCGTTCGCGGCGCTGCGCCGCTGCGCAAGCCACATCATGCCCGTGATGAATACGCCAAACACGGCGATGATCCACTGCACGGGCATCTTCGCCGTCAGCAGGATCGCGTACGCGCCGAGCATCAGCAGCACGGCGAGATTCTGGTTGAAGTTCTGCACGGCGATCGAGTGGCCCGCCGTCAGCAGCGTCGCGCCGCGGTGCTGGAGAATTGCGTTCATCGGCACGATGAAGAAGCCCGACAGCGCGCCGAGCAGCACCATCAACGGATACGCGAAGATGATGTAGGCGGGCGCAAACAGCTCGCCGACGCGCAGGCCCGCACCGGGCGGAAACAGGTTCTTGTTGTAGAACGCCATCGCGACAGCCACGGCGCCCGTGATCAGGCCGACGGGCAGCACCTTGAGTGACGCGCGCAACGGAATCCAGGCGGCGGCAGCCGCTGCACCGATTGCGATGCCAAGGCCGGCCACGCCCTGCATGACGGCCGCTTTCGACAGCGACAGCCCGAGATTCGCGTCGGCCCATTTGAGTACGAGCAGTTGCAGCGTGACCGCGCCGCCCCACATCAGCGTCGTGACCCACAGCGCGATCTGTGCGAGACGGTCGGCCCACAGCACGTTGAAGCAACGCACGAACTCGCCGACCAGTTCGCCCGGCTCGGCCAACCGGTTCGGATAGCGCGCGCCCGTATCGGGAATGCCGACGTTGAGCGCGGCCGCGATCGCGTAGGTGATCATCACGGCGAGCATCGCGAGGTCGGCGGCGGAATGGATCAGCGGCCAATGCATGTGCTGCACGAAGTGCGACGCGTAGGTGCTGATCAGCGCGCCGCCCAGCATCGTGCCGACGATGGTCGACAGCACGGTCGCCGATTCGAGCCACGCGTTCGCGGCGACGAGCCGGTCGGCGGGCAGCAGCTCGGTGAGAATGCCGTACTTCGCGGGCGAGTACGCGGCCGCGCCGAAGCCGACCACGCCGTAAGCGATCATCGGATGCACGCCGCCGATCATCAGCAGGCAGCCGCACGCTTTTAGCGCGTTCGAGATGAACATCACGTGGCGCTTTTGCAGCGCGTCGGCGAATGCGCCGACGAACGGCGCGAGCAGCACATACGAAATCGTGAAGAAGATCTGCAGCAACGGCGTGATCCACGCAGGCGAGCGGATCTCGGTGAGCTGCGCAATGGCCGCGATCAGCAGCGCGTTATCGGCGAGCGACGACACGAACTGTGCCGCAATGATCGTGTAGAAACCTTTCTTCATGGTCCCGATTGAAACACAGCGCCCGCAATTTTGCCTTTGATGCACGTGTCCCGTTGATGTGTGCGACGTATCGCGAGTCACGAGCCCCAAAAGAAAAAAGCGGCCGAGGCCGCTTTCAACTGCACGCAGCGTCTTAAGCTGCCTGCTCCTTCGTCTTGGTGTAACGCGACAGAATCGGAATCATCTGCGCATACACCTTCGGGTTGCCCGCGACGATCTCATGCAAGTGCAGGAAGTCCGAGTCGCCCGTGTAATTACCGACCAGGCCGCCCGCTTCCGTGACGAGCAGGCTGCCTGCCGCCATGTCCCACGCGCTGATGCCTTGCTCGAAGAAGCCGTCGAGGCGGCCCGCCGCGACGTTCGCCAGATCGAGCGCCGCCGCGCCCGGACGGCGCAGGCCCGCGCAGGCCTTCGTCATGTCGGCGAAGAGGTGCGTGTACGCTTCGAGCGTGTCCTTTTCGCGGAACGGGAAGCCCGTGCCGATCAGGCTGTCGGCGAGCCGGTCGCGGCGGCCGACGCGGATGCGCCGGTCGTTCAGGTACGCGCCGCGGCCGCGCGAGGCCGTGAACAGGTCGTTGCGCGTCGGGTCATAGACGACCGCCTGCGTGACGGTGCCCTTGTGCGCGAGCGCGATCGACACGCAGTAATACTGGAAGCCGTGGATGAAGTTCGTGGTGCCGTCGAGGGGATCGATGATCCACTGGAATTCGGACTCGTTGCCCGATTCGCCGGACTCTTCGGCGAGGATTGCGTGATCGGGGTAGGCGGTGGTCAGCGTTTCGATGATGGCCGCTTCGGACGCCTTGTCGACCTCCGTGACGAAATCGTTGTGCTGCTTCTTGCTGACCTGCACGAGGTCGAGATCGAGCGACGCGCGGTTGATGATCTGCCCGGCGCGGCGAGCGGCCTTGACAGCGATATTGAGCATGGGATGCATGAGTCTGGATCCTTGTGCCGGACGCGCACGGCGGCGGCCCGGTGTTGAGCTGAAAATAAGCTGTTAATCATGCGAAACGGGCGCCCGACACGACTGAGTCGAAATCTGGCAGCACATTCCGTCGACGGAGACGAATTGAAGAAGAGCGATGCGCGGTGCCCGATGTTCCCCGTGAGAGGCAATGTGGCACGGCGCGAATATCGGGATTTTACCTGAGTCTCGTCGTTTCGAGGCGGTTCGGGCCGACCCGCGAGCAGGCAAACAGGCCTATGACGTTCGCCTGGTGCGGTATTGGCCGATCGGCAGATGGAAAGAGGTGGCGGGTTGGGGCTACCATTACTATTTCTTTGTCTCCAAAGCTCATCGTGGTTCAAACGCCTGCTTCGCCTTCCTCCAGCAACGCTTCCGACAACTCCTGCATCGGCGGCGGTTTCACGTCGACGCGTTTCGTGCTCGTCGAGCCGAGTCATCCCGGCAACGTCGGCGCGGCGGCGCGCGCGTTGAAAACCATGGGCTTTTCCCGGCTCGTGCTCGTGTCGCCGCGCGTGGCGGACGTGAAAAACGACCCGGAGGCGATCGCAATGGCTAGCGGCGCGGACGACGTGCTCGCGTCCGCCCATGTCGTGCCGACGCTCGCCGACGCGCTGTCGGGCGCGCACTGGTCGTTAGCGCTGACGGCACGTGCGCGCGAGTACGGGCCGCCGCAGCTCGCGCCGCGCGCGGCCGCGATGCAGGCGCGCGAGCATGCCGCGCATGGCGATATCGCGCTCGTGTTCGGCAACGAACGCACGGGGCTGTCTAACGAGGACGTCGAGCGTTGCAGCGCGCTCGCCCATATTCCGGCCAATCCCGCGTACAGCTCGCTGAATCTGTCGCAGGCGATTCAGGTTCTGTCGTACGAGTTACGCATGGCCTATCTGGTCGACAGCGACGGGTCGGAGTCGGTGGCGGGCGGCGCGGGTTCGCTCGCCGCGAGCGATGAAATCGAGCGCATGTATGTTCACCTGGAAAACGCGCTGATCGCGCTCGACTTTCTCGATCCCGGCAACCCGAAAAAGCTGATGTCGCGCTTGCGGCGGCTCTTCGCGCGCTCGGGTCTGGAGCGTGAAGAGGTCAACATCGTGCGCGGAATCGCGAAGCATATTCTGCTGCACGCGAAAGGGCGCGACGGCCACGAGCGTTGAGCGGCGCGCGTATCTCACGTCAGGCGCAGCCGCGTGCGTTGCGGCTGTCGCGGTCCACGAAAGCTCAAACCTTGTCGTCCGCGTGGGCTTCCGGCAGGTTTCGCGCATTCGCCCTACAATGGCCCGAAACGTCATAAGCAAAGCTCGCCGGCTGGAATGCACATTACTGCGGACGCAATAGCGGACGCAAAAGCGCAGGCACCGGCGGCCCGCTCCCCGCGCAATGCGCGGCGGCGATCAATCCCTACGACAGCCTCACTGCCATGTTCACGAGACTCCGCGAAGACATCGCCACGATCCGCGAGCGCGATCCCGCCGCCCGCAGCGGCTGGGAAGTCCTCACGTGTTACCCGGGCTTGCACGCGCTGATATTCCACCGCTTCGCACATGGCTGCTGGCGTGCGAACCGTCGCTGGCTCGCGCGTTTCCTGTCGCAGTTCGGCCGCTTCATGACAGGTATCGAGATCCACCCGGGCGCGACGATCGGGCGGCGTGTATTCATCGATCACGGCATGGGCGTCGTGATCGGCGAGACGGCTGAAATCGGCGACGACTGCACGATCTACCAGGGCGTCACGCTCGGCGGCACGTCGCTCACGCGCGGCGCGAAACGCCATCCAACACTGGAGCGCGGCGTGATCGTCGGCGCGGGCGCGAAGGTGCTCGGCGGCTTCACGATCGGCGCCGACGCGAAGATCGGCTCGAACGCCGTCGTCGTGAAGCCGGTGCCGGCGGGCGGCACGGCCGTCGGCAATCCGGCGCGCGTGATCATGCCGGCGACGGGATCGGTGACAGCGGCTCCCGCATCCGCGGGCGCCGATGGCAGGGCGACGACGGCTCGCCCAGGCTTCTGCGCGTACGGCATCACGCCGAATGCGGACGATCCCGTCTCGCTTGCCATTCATGGGCTGGTGAATCACGCGTCGACGCAATCGCAGCGCATCGACGAAGTCGTCGCAGCGCTCGAACGGCTCGGCGCGAGTCTCGAGGCGCTGCATGGCGCGGACGCGGCGTTGCTGGATCTGCGCCGTCTGTCGGCGGCGATCGACGGGAAGGTCGAGGTGGCGGCGCGCTGAGCGGCGCCAAACTGAAGCGCGCGCGAGGGGAAAAGGGTGAAAACGACTACTTGTCCAGCCGCAGCGCCTTGATCCCTTCGGAGTCGATGCGTACATAACCGCCGCGGCGCTCGCCGTGGTCGAGGTCCCAATCGGGCAGCACCCAGCGCATGCCGCCTTTCTCATGATGCAGCGCTGGCCTGTGGGTATGGCCGTGAATAATGGTGGCTGTCTTCGTCTTCTTGAAGAGCGCGGCGATGCCTTCCGACGTCACGTCGTAACGCGGCGACACAGGGCGCTGGCGTCCCGCTTCGCTCGATGCGCGCATTTTTTCCGCCAACGCTTTACGCCAGCGATACGGCCACACCAGAAACAGCCACTGCGCGAAATGGTTGCGCGCGAAGCCACGAAAGCGCTGATATTTGCGGTCCGACGTGCATTGCGCGTCGCCGTGCGTGAGCGCGATTTTTGACCCGAACGCGGTGATGACGAACGGATCGGGCAGCCAGATCGCGCCCGCCGCTTTCATGAAGCGCTTGCCCAGCAGGAAGTCGCGGTTGCCGTGCATGATGTAGAGCGCGATGCCGCGCTCCGAGAGCGTGTGCATCAGCGCGGCCATGCGGGCGGGGAAGGGCTCGGCGAGCATGTCGTCGCCGATCCAGTATTCGAACAGGTCGCCCAGAATAAAAACGGAATCCGCATGCTCGGCCGTCACGCGGATGAAATGCTCGAACGCGGCGACCGTCTGTGGGATCGCCTCGCTCAGATGCAGGTCAGCGATAAAGAAAAACGGGCGCGCCGCGTGCGGGCGTTTGCCCTCGCCAGGCACGCCCGCAGCGACGCTTCGCAGCGGCGTCTCTTGCAGCATGGAAGTGTGCTTCTCTAGTTGCTCAGCGATTCTTAAAGAATAGGCTGTTCGTTTGAGTAATTCTCTTACTCGACGACGACGGCCTTTTCAATGATCACGTCGTCGACGGGCACGTCCTGGTGGAAGCCCTTCGAGCCCGTCTTCACCTTGCGGATCGCATCGACGACTTCGAGGCCTTCGACGACCTTGCCGAACACCGCGTAGCCCCAGCCTTGCGGCGTCGGCGATGAGTGGTTCAGGAAGTCGTTGTCGTTCACGTTGATGAAGAACTGGGCGGTCGCCGAGTGCGGATCGTTCGTGCGCGCCATCGCGACTGAACCCTTCACGTTCTTCAGACCGTTGTTCGCTTCGTTAGCGATCGGCGTGCTGGTCGGCTTCTGCGTCATGCCCGGCTCGAAACCGCCGCCCTGGATCATGAAGCCGTCGATCACGCGGTGGAACACCGTGTTGTCGTACTGGCCGGCTTTCACGTAGGCGAGGAAGTTTTCAACCGACTTCGGCGCCTTCTCGGTGTCCAGTTCCAGCTTGATGACGCCGTGGTTCGTGTGCAGTTCAACCATGATGATTTCCTTTGGGTCTAGGTGAGTGGAGGGCGTGGCGCATCGCCGTCTGAGCGGCCATTGGCCTGCGCCCGTGGCATGGTTAGTTCCGGTGCAGCGCGGCCCCGTGCAGTGCATCGAGTTGCCGGCGGCTCGCGCGTCACCCTGTTTGCAAATGCGTCGTCTGCTCGTTTGCTATCGAGCGCCTTCTCGCGGCCTGCACGGCCGCTTCATTGCCAATCCAAGTTCGGCTTGGTTGCCGACAATTACTTGCCGACAATTGTCGCCGACTGGAGCACGATCTGCTTTTGCGGCACATCGCTCATCGGGCCGCGCGACGTGGTCGGCGTGCCCTCGATCTTCTTCACGACGTCCATACCCGACGTGACCTTGCCAAACACCGTGTAGCCGTTGCCGTCCGGATTCGGATAGTCGAGGCCGGCATTGTCGACCGTGTTGATGAAGAATTGTGCCGTAGCCGAGTTCGGGTCGCTCGTGCGCGCCATCGCGATCGTGCCCGTCATGTTCTTCAGGCCGTTGCGGCTTTCGAGCTGAATCGGCGCGCGCGTCGGTTTTTCCGCGTAGCTCGTCGTGTAGCCGCCGCCCTGGACCATGAAGCCGGGAATCACGCGATGGAAGATCGTCCCGTTATATTGACCGGATTTCACGTAGTCGAGGAAATTGGCAACCGTCTTCGGCGCTTTCTCAGGATACAACTCGACGCGGATATCGCCTTCCGACGTCTTCAAGAGAACGGACGGATGCGCAGCCTGTGATCCGTTTTGCGCAAAAGCCGGTGCGTTCGCGATCAGGGCGGCGCTGCCGAGCGCCAACATCAACCATTTCATGTAAATCCTCGGGGTGAAAACAGGGTGAACTCAGATGAAAAACGTCGGCAGGCGCGCTGCCCGAAAGCGTGCGCGCCAGCGCTCACTGCGATGGTGCAACGTACGGCGGCGTCGCGAGCGAACCGTTTGGGCCGCCGAACGTGAAGCTCGGCGTCTCGGTAATGTTCTGCATGGCGCGATTCGTGTAGTCGGTATCAGCCGGCTGGCCGGTCTTCTTCACGGGCGTCTTGCGCGGCGTGACGATTTTCTCGATGTCGGCGATACGCTGGGTCGTCGTGCCGTTGCCGGCGCCCAGACTTTGTGCGCGGCGATACGCCTGATCCGCCATGCGCAGGTACAGGTCGCCGAGATTCTCATACGCGAGGCCGTAGCCGGGGCTCGCCTTGACGGCCGTTTCCAGCGCGGCGCGCGCTTCCGTATAGCGGCCCTGCTTCGCGTAGAGCGCAGCGAGGTTGTTGTACGGTTCGGGCAGTTCGGGGAACGTCTCGGTGAGTTCGGTGAATGCGGCGATCGCTTCGTCGTCGCGGTTCAGGCGCGCAAGCACGGTGGCGCGCTTGAATTTGGCCTGTGCGTCGCGCGGATTCGCGGCGATGCGCGCATCGAGCTGCGAGAGCGCGGCCGTCCAGTTCTTCTGCTGGATCGACGCATCGGCGTCGGGTGTCGCGTCACGCACGGCCGGACCGTGGGCGACGGTCGGCGTTTTCTGCGCGAAGGCGGGCGCGGCGGGCAGGACCATGAGGGCGAGGCCGCAGCAGGTCGCGCCCGCTGCCGTGCTCAGGGCCGCGAGCAAACCTGGACGGCTACCCGGACGGGAACCCGTACGGGACGACGCGCCGGAAATCGGGCGAAGCGTCGAGCGGAGCGCCGTCGCGAAGAGGGTCGTGGCGCCTCGCGCGCGGCCGCTGGAGTGTTTCATAGGCTCAGGTCGGGATGTTATACTCCGACCCATTCTAACAAAAGGTCTGCGCGTTCCGTCGAACCACAGACTGTCTTTTCGCCACTCGTGGTCGTCTCCGCCTTGACGTCAGCCTGATCCCGCGCCGTTGCGCGACAGGCTGTCAGTCATGCCGCACCGCCCGTGTTCGTGCATGCAGTTGCATGCTTTCATCGGGCGCGGTATGAACGAAGACCAAGCGGATCTCTTTCGGCCCACGCATCGTCTCTATGGAATCTCTGCGCATCTACAACACGCTCGCGCGTGACAAGCAAAATTTCGTGCCGCTTCATGAAGGCGAAGTGCGTATGTATGTCTGCGGGATGACGGTGTACGACTACTGTCACGTGGGGCATGCGCGGGTGATGGTCGTATTCGACATCGTGCAGCGCTGGCTGCGCACGCTCGGCTACAAGGTCACCTACGTGCGCAATATCACCGACATCGAGGACAAGATCATTCGCCGCGCAGTCGAGAACGGCGAGTCGATCCGCGCGCTGACGGACCGCTTCATCGCGGCGCTGCACGAGGATGCGGACGCGCTCGGTATCGAGCGGCCCGACCTCGAACCGCGCGCGACGGACTTCATTCCGCAGATGCTCGGCATGATCGAGAAGCTCGAGCAGAACGGCTACGCGTATCAGGCCGCCGACGGCGACGTGAACTACGCGGTGCGCAAGTTCGCGAACTATGGCGCGCTGTCGGGCAAGTCGCTCGAAGACCTGCGCGCGGGCGAGCGCGTGGCCGCGAACGACGCGAAGCAGGACCCGCTCGACTTCGTGCTGTGGAAGCAGTCGAAGCCCGACGAGCCCGCCGACACCGGCTGGGATTCGAAGTATGGGCGCGGCCGTCCCGGCTGGCACATCGAGTGCTCGGCGATGGGCTGCACGCTGCTCGGCGAGCATTTCGACATTCATGGCGGCGGCCAGGATCTGCAGTTTCCGCACCACGAAAACGAGATCGCACAAAGTGAAGGCGCTACGCGCCAAACCTTCGTCAATTACTGGATGCACAACGGTTACGTGCAGATCGACAATGAGAAGATGTCGAAGTCGCTCGGCAACTTCTTCACGATCCGCGAAGTGCTCGCGAAGTACGATGCCGAAGTCGTGCGGTTCTTCATTGCGCGCGCGCATTACCGTTCGCCGCTGAATTACAGCGACACGCATCTCGACGACGCGCGCAGCGCGCTTGCGCGTCTGTACACGGCACTGAAGGACACGCCGCCGGGAGCGGGCGAGATCGACTGGAATGAAGCGCATGCGCAGCGTTTTCGCGCGGCGATGAACGACGACTTCAATACGCCTGTCGCCGTGTCGGTGCTGTTCGAGCTGGCGAGCGAAGTGAACCGCACGCGCGATGCGGCGCTGGCGCGTCAGTTGCACGGTCTCGCGCGGGTGCTCGGATTGCTCAGGCGCGAACCGCGCGCCTATCTGCAGCAGGCGGCGGGCAGCGAAAGCGAGGGTGCGCTCGATGTCGCAGCGATCGAAGTGAAGATCGCCGCGCGCGTCGCTGCGAAGCAGGCAAAGGACTACGCCGAGGCAGACCGGATCCGCAAGGAATTGCTGGACGCCGGTATTGCGCTCGAAGACAAACCGGGCGGGTTGACCGAGTGGCGGCGCGTGTGAGTGCACCTCGTACTTCCCTCTGATCGACTCGCCAGGCAGGAGGCAGGATGGCAACGGCCACGAAGACGCCGGCTAAACGGGCCACGTCTCAATCAAACGCGGCAGCTAAGGTAAAGGCAGTACGGGCGCGAAGCGGCGCAGCGAAGGTGGCGGTGAAATCGGCGTCGGCGAAAGGCGTCAAGGCAGGCCTGCATGGCCCGCGCAAAACGGCGGGCTCGCATGGCGCGCTCGCGAAGCCGGCGTCGTCCCGACACCTGCCCAACGGAGCGGACTTGCCCGAAGCAACGGTTGTGAAACCATCGCGCGCGCGGGCCGCGCACGCGAAGGGCAACGGCTCGCTGCCCGCGGAACTCGCGAGCGACGCGCAGGAACTCGCCTATGAAAGCCATGAGGCCGAAACGGTTCGCAAGCCGCGCGCCGCTGTGTCGTCGGTGGAAGGCGAGCAAGCTGTGCAGGGCGACCCGCAGTCGTCCGTCGTGACGCGTCCGGCGTATTGGGACAAGGCTTGTGCCGATCTCGTCAAGCGCGACCGCATTCTGAAGAAGCTGATCCCGAAGTTCGGCCCCGTGCATCTGTCGAGCCGTGCCGATCCGTTCGTCACGCTGGCGCGCTCGGTGGTCGGCCAGCAGATTTCCGTCGCGTCCGCTCAGTCGATGTGGCAGCGCATCGTCGCCGCCTGTCCGAAGCTCGTGCCGCAACAGATCATCAAGCTCGGGCAGGACGACCTGATGAACTGCGGCGTCTCGAAGCGCAAGGCCGAGTACATTCTCGATCTCGCGCATCACTTCGTCTCGGGTGCATTGCACGTCGGCAAGTGGACGTCGATGGAAGACGAGGACGTGATCGCCGAGCTGACGCAGATTCGCGGCATCAGCCGCTGGACGGCGGAGATGTTCCTGATTTTCGATCTGTCGCGTCCGGACGTGCTGCCGCTTGACGATCCGAATCTGATTCACGCGATCAGCCAGAACTATTTCAGCGGGGAGCCGGTGACGCGCAGCGAAGCGCGTGAAGTCGCCGCAAACTGGGAGCCGTGGCGCACGGTTGCGACCTGGTACATGTGGCGCAGCCTCGATCCGGCGCCGGCCGGCAGCTGAATCAAGCATTGAAGCAGAAGGCAAAAACCGTTGGAGTCTATTGATTTGTTAAAATTGATAGATTCGAGACGGTTTTGACATGGGCGCGCGCGGTTAGAATACGCGCTGCCGGTAAGTCGAAGGATTAAAAACCAATGAAGACCACCTTTCTGGATTTCGAGCAGCCGATCGCGGAGCTCGAAGCGAAAATCGAAGAATTGCGCTTCGTGCAGGACGATTCGGCCGTCGATATTTCGGAAGAAATCGAGCGGCTGTCGAAGAAGAGCCAGCAGCTCACGAAAGATCTGTATACGAACCTGACGCCATGGCAGGTTTCGCAGATTGCGCGTCATCCGCAGCGTCCGTACTCGCAGGATTACATCAACGAACTGTTCACCGATTTCCACGAACTGCATGGCGACCGCTCGTATGCGGACGACCTGTCGATCGTCGGCGGCCTGGCGCGTTTCAACGGTCAGCCGTGCATGGTGATCGGCCATCAGAAGGGCCGCGACACGAAGGAGCGCGCGCTGCGCAACTTCGGCATGCCGCGCCCCGAAGGCTACCGCAAGGCCGAACGGCTGATGCGTCTTGCCGAGAAGTTCGGCCTGCCGCTCTTCACGTTCATCGACACGCCGGGCGCGTATCCCGGCATCGGCGCGGAAGAGCGCGGCCAGTCCGAAGCGATCGGCCGCAATCTGTACGTGATGGCCGAGCTGAAGACGCCCATCATCTCGACGATCATCGGTGAAGGCGGTTCGGGCGGCGCGCTGGCTGTCGCCGTCGCCGATAGCGTGCTGATGCTGCAATTCTCGACGTACTCGGTGATTTCGCCGGAAGGCTGCGCGTCGATTCTGTGGAAGAGTGCCGCGAAGGCGCCCGAAGCAGCCGAAGCGCTGGGTCTGACCGCGCATCGCCTGAAGGCGCTGAACCTGATCGACAAGATCGTCAACGAGCCGCTCGGCGGCGCGCATCGCGATCCGAAGGGTATGGCAGCCATGCTGCGCCGTGCGCTCGCCGATTCGCTGCGCCAGTTCCAGGGCATGAGCACTAACGATCTGCGTCAGCGCCGCTTTGAACGCCTGATGGCCTACGGCAAGTTCAAGGAAACGACGCCGGGCGCGTAAGCCTCGCGCTCTCGTCCGAAGGCGCCTCGCGTACGATAAGCGCCATCACAACGTGACTCCCTCCGCTGACACTCCCGCCGACCGCCTCGTTCTCGATGCGGTCGGCGTTGCGTTTGGGGCCTTGCCCGACGATGCGCGCATCGCGATTGCGTTCAGCGGCGGCGTCGATTCGACGGTGCTGATCGACGCCGCGGTGCGTGTCGGTGGTGCGTCTCGCTGCATCGCGTTGCATATTCATCACGGTCTGAGCGCCAATGCCGACGAATGGCTCGCCCATTGCGGCGCGTTTGCGCGCGAACGGGGTGTCGAGTTTGCGTCGACGCATGTCGACGTATCACGTGCGGGCGGTCTGAGCATCGAAGCCGCTGCGCGCGACGCCCGTTATCGCGCGCTCGATGCGCTTTGCTCGCAGCATCGCGTGCGCACGCTTTGGCTCGCGCAGCATGCCGACGATCAGGCGGAGACCGTGCTGCTGCAACTACTTCGCGGAGCAGGGCTTGCGGGTCTGGCGGCGATGGCGCCGGACTATCTGCCGTCCGGCGCGTCCGTTGTGCGGGTGCGTCCGCTGCTGCATCTGCTGCGCGCACAACTGGAGCAATACGCGCACGGGCGCGATCTGCGCTGGATCGACGATGAGTCGAACACCGACACGCGCTACGCGCGCAACGCGCTGCGTCACGATGTACTGCCGCCGCTCGCCGTGCATTTTCCGGGCTTTCGCGACGCGCTCGCCCGCACGGCGGCGCACGCGGCTTCGGCGCAGCGTCTGCTCGACGAGCTGGCGCGTATCGATCTGCAAACGGCGCGCGGCGACGAAGAGGGCGCGTTGTCGCGCGACGCGCTGCTCGCGCTCGACGACGATCGCGCGGCGAATCTGCTGCGTTACTGGATGCGTACGCTCGGCTTGACGGCTGCATCGACTGCGCGTCTGACGGATGCGCTGCGCCAGTTGCGCGCGATCGGCGACGCGCACAGCTTGCGGGTCGATCACGCGGGCCAGGCGTTACGCAGCTATCGCGGCCAGGTCTATTGGGAAGCCGGCGACAGCGCCGATCCCGCCGACGAAACGGCACTCGTCGAACGCGCCGAAAGCGTGCTCGTATGGCAAGGGCAAAGCGTGTGGCGTTTGCCGCAGTGGCGCGGCACGTTCGTATTCAGCGAGGCGAGCGCCGACGAGTCCGATGCGATTCCCGTCGATGCGCTCACGCGCGCGCCGCTCGTCGCACGCTCGCGCCGCGGCGGCGAACGGATGCGCTGTGTCGCGAACGGCCCGAGCCGCACGTTGAAGAATCTGTTTCAGGAGCGCGGCGTGCCATCGTGGAAGCGCGATGTACCGTTGCTTTTTGCCGGCGACGCACTGCTGTTCGTGCCGCTGATCGGCGTGAACCGCGCCGCGCCCGTCGACCCGGCGCAGCACGCAAGCGCGCGCTACATCCGGATTGCCTGGCGCGAGGATCTGACGCTCGCGTGATGTTCGCCTGACGTCTGGCCGACGTCCGCATCACCCAAGGCCGACTCCCGACCGACCGGACAGCCACTGTCATCCACGCGCAACAATCGCTGCAAATCCTTCTACGACAAGCATTTGCAGCGGCTTTTGCCTGGATTGCGGCTTGTCTTTTTATTGCCGATCAGGTAGGGTAACTTGTTTGCCCGACTCGCTTTTTGTCGTGTTACCTGGCTGTTCTTATGCGGACGTCCGGGGCGCGCTCCAAGCCGTTAGCCACCCCGTTAGCGTCCGTCAGCCCTGTTTACCGGCAGGTTTCGGCAGGGCCGGAAAAAGCAAACCCGGCAAATCCGCGCGTACCCTACGCACGCTGCATCTGCGCCGCCCACACTGCGCCGTCGTTCCCGAACGTTGTGCCCTGTGCTTTCTTTGTGCGGCCGTCTCCAGCGCGCCCGGCGCGCGCCGGTTGGCGTATCAGTTTCCCTTCAGTTCAGAACGACAATGGCACTCATCGTACATAAATACGGCGGCACATCGATGGGCTCGGTCGAGCGCATCAAGAACGTCGCGAAGCGCGTCGCGAAATGGCACAAGGCAGGCCACAAGATGGTCGTCGTGCCCTCGGCGATGTCCGGCGAAACGAACCGCCTGCTGGGTCTCGCGAGAGAAATTTCACCCCAGCCGAGCCCGCGTGAACTCGACATGATCGCGTCGACGGGCGAACAGGTCAGCGTCGGCCTGCTGTCCATCGCGCTGCATGACGCAGGCGTCGATGCCGTCAGCTACACCGGCTGGCAAGTGCCCGTCAAAACGGATAGCGCATTCACGAAAGCGCGTATCAGCGACATCGACGGCGAGCGCGTGCTGCGCGATCTCGACGAAGGCAAGGTCGTCGTCATCACGGGCTTCCAGGGCATCGACCCCGAAGGCCACATCACGACGCTCGGCCGCGGCGGCTCGGACACGTCGGCTGTCGCGGTGGCCGCGGCGCTGAAAGCGGACGAATGCCTGATCTACACGGACGTCGACGGCGTCTACACGACGGACCCGCGCGTGGTCGAAGAAGCGCGCCGGCTCGATCGCGTGACGTTCGAGGAGATGCTGGAAATGGCCAGCCTCGGTTCGAAGGTGCTGCAGATCCGCTCGGTCGAATTCGCCGGCAAATATCAGGTGAAGACGCGCGTGCTGTCCAGCCTGACCGATCCGCTGATGTCGCTCGACGCAGAAATGAAGTCGGGCACCCTGATTACTTTTGAAGAAGACGAAACCATGGAAAAAGCAGTCATCTCGGGAATCGCGTTTCAGCGTGACGAAGCCCGTATCGCCGTGATGGGTGTGCCCGACAAGCCGGGCATCGCATATCAGATCCTCGGCCCGGTTGCCGATGCGAATATCGATGTCGACATGATCATCCAGAACCAGAGCGTCGAAGGCAAAACGGCGTTCACGTTCACGGTCGGTCGCGGCGATTATCAACGCGCCATGGACATCCTCACGAACCAGGTCAAGGGTCACGTGAACGCCGAACAGGTGCTAGGCGATCCGAAGGTGTCGAAGGTCTCGGTGGTCGGCGTCGGCATGCGTTCGCACGTGGGTATCGCGAGCAAGATGTTCCGCACGCTGTCGGAAGAGGGCATCAATATCCAGATGATCTCCACGTCGGAAATCAAGATCTCGGTGCTGATCGACGAGAAGTACATGGAGCTCGCCGTGCGCGCGCTGCATAAGGCATTCGAACTCGACCAGGCGTGATGTGCGCGCAGTACCTGTTTGCTTCGGTGACAGGCATCTGCGTAAAAGCTTGTGTGCGATAAAAGCGCGGTAAAAGGGCGGCGAAAGGGCAGGTCAAGGAAGTGACATTCGATTGACACTTCAGGCGCAAAAAGTGTGAAGTAGAAATTGACCGCTGCCTCGTAACCCGCTATTATCTTGGCTTCGTTGCGCTGCCTCCCTGGCGCAAGCGAAAGTTTGGGAGACGTGGCCGAGAGGTCGAAGGCACTCCCCTGCTAAGGGAGCATCTGGGCCAAAACCTGGATCGAGGGTTCGAATCCCTCCGTCTCCGCCAGAAATGGCGGTGGAACCCCGTAGAGCTGCGGCTCTGCGGGGTTTTGTTTTTTGCGCGCCTGTTTCGTTTCATGTGTCTTCTTGGTGGACTCTGCGCGGTCTCAACTTTTCATTCCCTAGTCCGTAAACATCGGTATTGGTGAATTGCGTTCGCGATGAATGCGCCATTCACGCGAATCATGCGGGATATCTTTTTGCCTGGGATAACCAACGAACTGCCTACGGTTTGCGAATGGCAAAGATCCCGCGAAACGTGCGTGTACGCAACAGTGGAAGCGCTGGGCATATCACCAAATGCTGTCGCGTGTAACAGGACGTTACGAAGCGCTTTGCGACGCGAAGTTATGCATCAGTTATTACAAAGTTGAAATACGCGTTAAGCGTCGCTTTGTTATATTCGAATCAAGCAGTCGATAAAACACAACTCCCGCAAAGAAAGGTGAAACCATGAAGTCCATGCGTCTTATCCCGTTGATCGCTGGCGTGATCGCGATTGGCGCGTCGAGTGCGGCGATGGCTGGGGGACTGAACGTCGGTGTCAACATCGGTATTCCCGCTCCCGTCTACGTCGCGCCGGCGCCTGTGTATGCACCGCCGCCGCCGCCGCCCGTCGTGTACCAGCCGTATCAGCCGTATCAGCCGGTGCCCGTCGTCGCTGGACCCGCCATCGTGATCGGCTGGCATGGTGACCGCTACTGGGATGGCCGCCGCTACTGGGGCCGCGATGACTACTATCGTCATCACGGCGGCTACGATCATGGCCATGGTCATGGCCACTGGGATAACGGCCATCACAACGGCTGGCACTGATCCCACGCGGCGTCGCATGCGCCCAACAAAAAACCGCCCCGAGGGGCGGTTTTTTTCTGGTTGCACGCGCAACGACGCGTGCATACATGTAAGCGCGTGCGCTTACTCGGCGACGGCGGCCATCCCACCGACCACGGCGCTGAAGCCGCTATCGACATGCATGATCTCAGCCGTCACACCGGCAGCGAGGTCCGACATCAGGAATGCCGCTGCATTGCCGACCTGTTCGATCGTGACATTGCGCTTGAGCGGCGCATTGCCCTCGACGAAATCCAGAATCTTGCCGAAGCCCTTGATGCCGCTTGCCGCGAGCGTCTTGATCGGGCCTGCCGAAATGCCGTTCACGCGAATGCCCTTGCCGCCCAGCGACACGGCGAGATAACGCACGCTCGCTTCGAGCGATGCCTTCGCGAGGCCCATCGTGTTGTAGTTCGGGATCGCTTTTTCTGCGCCGAGGTACGACAGCGTGAGCAGCGCCGCATCATTCGACAGCATCGGCAACGCGGCCTTCGCGAGAGCGGGGAAGCTGTAGGCGGAGATGTCGTGCGCAATGCGGAAATTTTCGCGCGTCATGCCGTCGAGGAAGTTGCCGGCGATCGCTTCGCGCGGCGCGAAGCCGATCGAATGCACCAGGCCGTCGAGGCTGTCCCAGTGTTCTTTCAGCGAAGTGAACAGCGCGTCGATTTGCGCATCGTCGGCGACGTCGCACGGGAAGATCAGATTGCTGCCGAACTCGTTCGCGAACTCGGTAATGCGATCCTTGAAGCGGTCGCCGACATACGTGAACGCGAGTTCTGCGCCTTCGCGCTTGCAGGCTTGCGCGATACCGTACGCGATCGAACGGTTCGACAGCAGGCCCGTCAGCAAGATTCGTTTACCAGCGAGGATGCCCATGGATTCTCCTAATGAGGTCAGTGCGCCGCGATGACAGAGTGCGGGAACGCGCGGGATTTTGGGTAGAATTCTCTCACATTGCAACTGCCCACCGACCAACAAGGCACCTATGACCGCAGGCACGCGACGGGTTGAAGCGCCGCGCCCGAGATGGCGCACTCTGATTCGTCCGCTGTTGCGTGTCCGTTGCAAGGCGATGCCGCGCGCCGTGCGTGCCGCGCTCGCCGTGTGCGTCGGCTTGCTGATCGGCTTGTCGCCCATGACGGCGCAGCATGCGCAGGCCGCGTATGCGATCGCGCAGTACGGCAACCCGAAGTATCCGCCCGACTTCAAGCACTTCGACTACGTCAATCCCGACGCACCGCGCGGCGGTACGCTGGTGCTCGCGAATCCCGACCGCTCGACGAGCTTCGACAAGTTCAATCCGTTCACGATGCGCGGCAGCGCGGCGCCCGGCATCGGCCTGTTGTTCGAGAGCCTGACGACGGGCAGCGCCGACGAAGTCGCGTCCGCCTACGGCCTGCTGGCGGACGACATCGCCGTCGCGCCGGACGCCCTGTCGACGACTTTCCACATCAACCCGCGCGCACGCTTTTCGAACGGCGACCCCGTTACGGCCGAGGACGTGAAGTTTTCGTTCGATACCTTGAAGAGCCCGCAGGCTGCGCCGCAATTCGCCGCGTATTTCGCGGAGATCACGCGCGTCGTGATCGTCGATCCGGCGACCGTGCGCTTCGAATTCAAGCAGCACGATCGCGAGTTGCCGTTGCTCGCGGGCGGCATGCCCGTGTTCTCGCGCAAGTGGGGCATGAAGGCGGACGGCAGTCGCACGGCGTTCGATCAGCTCGCGTTCGAAAAACCTCTCGGCAGCGGGCCGTATCTGATCGAGAGCTACGACAACGGGCGCACGATCACCTACAAACGCGACCCGAAGTACTGGGGCGACAAGCTGCCCGTGCGCGTCGGCATGTATAACTTCGAGCGCATCAACTACAAGCTGTATTCGGATGGCACCGCGCGTCTCGAAGCGTTCAAGGCGGGCGAGTACGATGCGCTCGTCGAGTACGTCGCGCGCAACTGG
Source organism: Paraburkholderia hospita (assembly GCF_002902965.1). Lineage (GTDB taxonomy): Bacteria > Pseudomonadota > Gammaproteobacteria > Burkholderiales > Burkholderiaceae > Paraburkholderia > Paraburkholderia hospita. The sequence continues at coordinate 1,419,004 of NZ_CP026105.1, forward strand.
GTGCGCCGCGACGTGGGCAAGAAGTTCGACAGCGGCGAGCTGATCAAGCGCGAGTTTCCGCAACATAACGGCACGGGGATGCAGGGCTTCATCCTGAACCAGCGCCGGCCGCTTTTCTCGGACGTGCGCGTGCGCAAGGCGCTCGATCTCGCGCTCGACTTCCAGTGGCTCAACCGGCAACTGTTCTACAGCCAGTACAAGCGGATCGACAGCTACTTCGTCAATACGGATCTGCAAGCTAAAGGCTTGCCGTCGCCAGGCGAACTGAAACTGCTCGAGCCATGGCGCGCACAGCTCGAGCCCGGCGTGTTCGGCGTGCCGCCGAAGCAACCCGACACGGACCCGCCCGGTTCGCTGCGCGCGAATCTGCTCGAAGCGCGCGCGCTGCTCGCGCAGGCTGGCTGGACGTATCGCGATGGCGCGTTGCGCAACGCGAAGGGCGAGCCGTTCGCGTTCGAGATTCTCGACGACTCGGGCTCGTCGGCTACGTTTGACCCGGTCTACGCCACCTATATCCGCAATCTGAAGAAGCTCGGTATCGATGCGCGTACGCGTACGGCGGACTTTGCGGTGTACCAGAAGCGCCTCGACGCGTTCGACTTCGATGTGACGACCATCCGTTTTCCCGACGTGCAGGTGCCGGGCGCGGACATGATCGACCGGTTCGGCAGCAAGGCTGCAGGCGAACCGGGCTCGGGCAATCTGATCGGGCTGAAATCGCCCGCCGTCGATGCGATCCTGCGCGCGCTGGTCGGCGCGCAGACCCGCGAGCAACTCGTCGATGCCACTCACGCGCTCGATCGCGTGCTGATCAACGGCTACTACATGGTCCCGCACTGGTACAGCGCGACGCATCGCGTGGCGTTCAAGCGCGGCATGGCGTGGCCGTCGACCTTGCCGCTGTACTATACGGCGGAAGGCTGGATCACCTCGATGTGGTGGTTCGCCACGCCGCAATGAGCGCGCTGATCGCGTACCCCATCATGTACTTTTGATTCTGGACGGCCGCCATGTGGAGCTACATCCTCAAACGTCTGCTATTGATGATCCCGACGTTGATCGGCGTCCTCACGTTGACTTTCGTCGTGATCCAGTTCGTGCCAGGCGGACCCGTCGAACAGGCGGTGCACGAACTGCGGCGCAGTACCGCCGAAGGCGGCACGCCGTTCGGGCTGCGCGCGCATAGCGGCGTCGATGCGCAGCAGATCGCGCAACTCAAGGCGTTGTATGGCTTCGACAAACCGCCGCTCGAACGCTACTGGCTGATGCTCAAGCGCTTCTCTCACTTCGATCTTGGACAAAGCTATTTCCGGCATCAAAGCGTGTGGTCGCTGATCGTGTCGAAGCTGCCTGTGTCGATCAGCATCGGGCTATGGACGTTCTTCCTCACTTATCTGATATCGGTGCCGCTCGGCATCGCGAAGGCGGTGCGCAACGGCTCGCGCTTCGACGTCGCGACGAGCCTCGTCGTGCTGATCGGCTATGCGATTCCCGGCTTCGTGCTCGGCGTGCTGCTGCTCGTGCTGTTCGGCGGCGGCTCGTTCCTGCAGTTGTTCCCGCTGCGCAATCTCACATCCGACAACTGGGATCAGCTGAGCCTCTTCGGCAAGATTCTCGATTACCTGTGGCACATCACGCTGCCGATCGTGGCCTCCGTGGTCGGCAGCTTCGCGGTCGTCACGATGCTGACCAAGAACGCGTTCCTCGACGAAATCCGCAAGCAGTACGTGCTGACCGCGCGCGCGAAAGGGCTGTCCGAGCGCCGCGTGCTGTGGAAGCACGTGTTCCGCAACGCGCTGTTGCCGTTGATCGTCGGTTTTCCGGCTGCGTTCATCGGCGCGTTCTTCACGGGCAGCCTGCTGATCGAGACGCTGTTCTCGCTCGACGGGCTCGGGCTGCTGTCGTATGAGTCGGTCGTGCGGCGCGATTATCCCGTCGTGCTCGGCACGCTCTATCTCTTCACATTGATCGGGCTCGCGACCAAGCTCGTCTCCGATCTCTGTTATGTGTGGGTCGATCCACGCATTCAATTCGAAGAACTGGAGCGCTGATTTGAGCCGCGTTCGTACAGATGCCGAAGTGTCGCGCGCGCAGCCGGTGCGCGCGTTTGTGTCGCCGTCGCCCGCGCGCCGCGTGTGGCTGCGTTTCCGGCAGCAGCGGCTGGGTTACTGGAGTCTGATCGTATTCGTTGTCGCGTTTGCGGCGAGCCTTGCCGCGCCGCTGTGGTCGAACGACAAGCCGGTCGTCGTGCGCTACGACGGCCACTACTATTTCCCGCTCGTGAAGGACTACGCGGAGACGACCTTCGGCGGCGACTTTCCGACGCCCGCCGACTATCTCGATCCATACGTCAAGCAGCGCATCGACGCGCCGGGCAACTTCGCGATCTATCCGCTGAACCGCTACTACTACGACACGCTGAACTATTTTTCGAAGCGGCCTAATCCGGCGCCGCCTTCGCGCGACAACTGGCTCGGCACCGACGACCGCGGCCGTGATCTGTTCGCGCGCCTCGTGTACGGCTTTCGCGTGTCGGTGGAGTTCGCGCTGGTGCTGACTTTCATCGGCACCGTGCTCGGCGTGCTGGCGGGCGCCGTGCAGGGTTACTTCGGCGGCAAGACTGACATCTTCGGACAGCGTCTGATCGAAATCTGGAGCGCGATGCCGGAGCTGTATCTGCTGATCATCTTCGCGTCGATCTTCGAGCCGGGCTTTATCCTGCTGATCGTGCTGCTGTCGCTGTTCGGCTGGATCGGCCTTGCCGACTACGTGCGCGCCGAGTTCCTGCGCAACCGGCAACAGGACTACGTGCGCGCCGCGCGGGCCATGGGCTTGTCGAACTGGCAGATCATCTGGCGACATGTGTTGCCTAATAGCCTGACGCCCGTCATCACGTTCCTGCCGTTTCGCATGAGCGGCGCAATTCTCGCGCTGACGAGCCTCGATTTTCTCGGCCTCGGCGTACCGCCGCCGACGCCCAGCCTCGGTGAACTGCTCGCGCAAGGCAAGGCGAACCTCGATGCGTGGTGGATCTCCATGTGGACCTTCGGCGTGCTGGTCGTGACGCTGCTGCTGTTGACGTTCATGGGCGACGCGCTGCGCAACGCGCTCGACACGCGTATCTCCGACGCGATGAAAGCGGGAGGCAACCAGTGAGCGCGCACGCGACGAAACACGACGGGCCGCTGCTCGAACTCGATCATCTGCGCGTGACCTTCGGCGACACAGTGGCCGTCGACGATGTGTCGCTCGCGATCGGCCGTGGCGAGCGCGTTGCGCTGGTCGGCGAGTCGGGCTCCGGCAAGAGCGTGACGGCGCTGTCGATCCTGCGTTTGTTGAACGATGCGCAGACGAGCGGCGTCGTGCGCTTCGACGGCGAAGATCTGCTCGCGAAGAGCGAGCGCGAAATGCGCGGGATGCGCGGCTCTGCTATCGCGATGATCTTTCAGGAGCCGATGACGGCGCTCAATCCGCTGTACACGATCGGCGACCAGATCGCGGAAACCATCGTGCTGCACGATGGCGTCAGCGCCAACGAAGCGCGCAAGCGCGCCGTCGCGCTGCTCGACCGGACGGGCATCACGGAGCCGGGCAAGCGCGTGAACAGCTATCCGCACCAGTTGTCGGGCGGCCAGCGGCAACGCGCGATGATCGCGATGGCACTCGCGTGCCGTCCACGGCTGCTGCTCGCCGACGAGCCGACGACGGCGCTCGACGTGACGATCCGCGCGCAGATCGTCGAACTGCTGCTCGAACTGCAACGCGAGGAAGCCGAAAAGCGCGGCATGGCCGTGCTGCTGATCACGCACGATCTGAACCTCGTGCGCCACTTCGCGCAACGCGTCGCGGTGATGGAGAAGGGCGTGCTCGTCGAGAGCGGCCCCGTCGATACGCTGTTCGCGTCGCCGCAGCATCCGTACACGCAGCGTCTGCTGCAAAGCCGTCCGGAGCGCACCGTCGTGCCCGTGCTGCCGATCGCGCCCGTGCTGCTCGACGCGCGCGACGTCTGCGTGGATTTCAGGACGAAGCTGTCGGGCATGGCTGGCTGGTTCCGGTCGGGGCGCTTTCGTGCCGTCGACGACGCGACGGTGTCGGTGCGGCAGGGCGAAACCTTGGGTATTGTCGGCGAGTCGGGATCGGGGAAATCGACACTCGCGATGGCACTGCTCGGCCTGCAAAGAACCTCGCACGGCGCGATCGATTTTCAGGGCAGGGCGCTCGGCAGTTATCGGGGGCGCGAGCAGACCACGCTGCGCTCGAACATGCAGGTCGTCTTTCAGGATCCTTTTAGTTCACTTTCACCCCGGCAGACGATCGAGCGGATTGTCGGCGAAGGGCTCGCGCTGCATCGGCCGCAACTGAATGCCGACGCGCGGCGCGACAAGGTGATTGGCGTGCTGCGCGAAGTGGGGATCGACCGGACGGCGCTGCAGCGCTACCCGCATGAATTCTCCGGAGGACAGCGGCAGCGCATTGCGATTGCGCGTGCGCTGGTGCTGGAACCACGCATCCTGATTCTCGACGAACCGACCAGCGCGCTAGACGTATCGATCCAGCAACAGGTGTTGAAGCTGCTCGCGGGTTTGCAACGCAAATACAACTTGGGATTTGTGTTCATCAGCCACGATCTGGCCGTGATCGGCGCCATGGCGCATCGCGTTGCCGTCATGCAGAACGGGGCGATCGTGGAGACGGGTGAGGTCGAGCGGATCTTTGCGGAACCGACCCATCCTTACACACGTAAGCTGTTGAAAGCGGCCTTGACGACTTGACATTCACCAATTGGGTGCGGCGAGTCATTGTTTTTTTCTATTTGTTTTGACATTGGAATACTTACTGGCTAGTATCGACCAAACTTTTTTCCTAGCCTGTTGATTTTCAGGCAAAAACTACCGCCGCACCCAGCCCTAACCAAGACCAACCACCAGACCAATGCAGCACCAAAACCTAACCCAGGCTTGCACGCGCGTCGTCGCCGGGATGTTCATTGGCGTACTGATGGCCGCAGCTCCCGGCGCTTTCGCCGATGAAGTAAGCAGCTTTAACCAGAATGCCTCATTTTCGACCTCTTCCGGGTCGAGTTCAGTGTCCTCCACCACACAAAGCATGCAAAGCGCTGCCTCGAATTCCGAGAGCGGCGCTCGTTCGTTTTTGTCCGGCATGGCCGGCAAGGCGGGTGATGTGGTGGTCGGCGCCCTCAACATGATCGGCGTGCGCTACCGCTGGGGCGGCGATACGCCGGATTCCGGCCTCGATTGCAGCGGCTTCGTGCGCTACGTGTTCCAGGACACGCTGGGCATGGCACTGCCGCGCCGCGCGGAAGAAATGAGCCGTGTCGGCGAGAAGGTTCGGGTTTCCGACCTGAAGCCGGGCGATCTCGTGTTTTTCAACACGATGCGCCGTACGTTCTCGCACGTCGGCATCTACATCGGCGACAACAAGTTCGTGCATTCGCCTTCTACAGGCAGCACGATCCGCGTCGACGACATGGATGACGGTTACTGGGAAAAGCGCTTCACGGGCGCGCGTCGTATCGAATCGACGGTGCCGCAGCAGCAGGAACTGCGCCAGCGCGTGAGCGCGACGATCGGTGGCAACAATTAAGACGATCGTCGGTTGACTGGTTTCAAACGAAAGGCCCGCTTCATTCGAAACGGGCCTTTTGCTTTGGTGCGCCCGACACGCGGCGTGACGCCGCCGCCGGTCAGGCCGTTGCGCGCGCCGCCGCCAGTTTGCGCAGCAGTTCGGGCGCGATGCGCGCGGCGGCTTCCTCGCCCGCCAGAATCGCCGCATTGCGTTGTCCGAAGTCGGTGCCGCTCATCGCGTTCAGATTCGGACGGATCACGACGTCGGCGTATTTGTCGAGCTCGTATGCCTTGATCGTCTGACCCATGATCGTAAACGTCTGCATCAGCACGTCGAACGAGCTTTCGGTAAGCGCTATTTCGGGTCGCGCGGAAATATCGACGGCGATCACGAAGTCCGCGCCCATCTTGCGCGCGAACGACGCCGGCACCGGGCTGACGAGGCCGCCGTCGACGTATTCATGTCCGCCGATCTTCACCGGCTCGAACACCGACGGCACGCTCGACGACGCGCGCACCGCAATGCCCGTGTTGCCGCGCTGGAAAAGAATCGGCTGGCCCGTTTTCAGATCCGTTGCGACGACGCCGAGCGGCTTCGCCATTTTCTCGATCGGGCGATTGTCGAGCGTCTTGTTCAGGTAGTTCTGCAGCGCGACGCCTTGCAGAAGGCCGCGCGTGCGAAAGGGCATCGCCCAGTCGCTGATCGACGCTTCGTCCATGGTCAGCGCGAGCTTGTTGAGCGCGAAACCGTTCAGCCCTGACGCATACAGCGCGCCGACCACCGATCCGGCGCTCGTCCCGCACACCAGATCGATCTGGATGTTGCGCGCCTCCAGTGCCTTGATCACGCCGATATGCGCAAAGCCGCGCGCCGCGCCGCCGCCAAGCGCGAGCCCGATGCGCAGCGGCCGTTCTGGCTTGACGGGGGGCGTCGGCGGGATGGACGCGGTGTTGGGCGTGGGCGTGACAGTGTCGGGCTTGCTGCCCGTCGACGCGCAGGCGGAGAGAACAGCGGAGGCCGCGGCAATCGAGAACGTGCGGCGGGACAAGCGTGGCGATGACGGTTTCAACGAATTCTCCAGCGACGGCGCCGACGTCCATGCGAAAGTGTCGTGCCGCGTGTCATGCAAAAGCGATCGCTGGCGGCGATCCTCGCGCGCTGCATGGAGCCTGCCGGGAGCCGGATGGCAGCGCGCGCACATCATAATGCAAAGCGGACACACGGCGACAATCGGTTGAGGAAACCGTCTACAGGTGCAGTTGTCAGTATCGGGTACTGACGACGTCCGCTGTCCGATGTTTCGGCTTATGCCTTCCGGCGCGCTGCCGGACGCGCCTGCAAACCCATGCTGTCAGTATTCGACGGGTATAATTCGTCTCTCTTTTTCAATCGCGTTCGCGCCGTCGGCAGGCGTTGTCACCGTCGCCGGGCGCGATCCGTTTCCGTTGCCACGCCTGGCTTCGATGTTCGCCGGCGCAGGCGTCTGCCTCCGAGTTACCGCACATGACCACTCCCGTTCGCACCCGCTTCGCACCGAGCCCCACCGGCTTCATTCACCTCGGCAACATTCGCTCTGCGCTGTATCCGTGGGCGTTCGCGCGCAAAACGAAGGGCGTGTTCGTGCTGCGTATCGAAGACACCGACGTCGAACGCTCGACCGAGCAATCCGTCGACGCGATCCTCGAAGGCATGCAATGGCTCGGCCTCGACTACGACGAAGGTCCGTTCTACCAGATGCAGCGCATGGACCGTTATCGCGAGGTGCTGCAGCAGATGCAGGAGCAGGGGCTCGTGTATCCGTGCTACATGTCGACGGAAGAACTCGACGCGTTGCGCGAGCGCCAGCGCGCCGCGGGCGAAAAGCCGCGCTATGACGGCACGTGGCGCCCCGAGCCGGGCAAGGTGCTGCCGACGCCCCCCGCCGGCGTGGAACCCGTGCTGCGTTTCCGTAATCCGCTGACGGGCGTGGTCGCGTGGGACGATGCCGTGAAGGGCCGCGTCGAAATCTCGAACGAAGAACTCGACGATCTCGTGATTGCGCGCCCGGACGGCACGCCAACCTATAACTTCTGCGTGGTCGTCGACGATCTCGACATGAAGATCACGCATGTGATTCGCGGCGACGACCACGTCAACAACACGCCGCGCCAGATCAATATCCTGCGCGCGCTTGGCGCCGAGCCGCCCGTCTATGCGCACCTGCCGACCGTGCTGAACGAGCAGGGCGAGAAGATGAGCAAGCGGCATGGCGCGATGAGCGTGATGGGTTATCGCGACGCCGGCTATCTGCCGGAAGCGGTGCTGAACTATCTCGCGCGTCTGGGCTGGTCGCATGGCGATGCGGAGATTTTCTCGCGCGAGCAACTGATCGAATGGTTCGATCTCGATCACCTGGGCAAGTCGCCGGCGCAGTATGACCACAACAAGCTGAGCTGGCTGAACAACCATTACATCAAGGAAGCGGACAACGCGCGTCTCGCTGATCTGAGCAAGCCGTTCTTCGCGGCGCTCGGCATCGACGAAGCGACGCTCGCGACGGGCGCGGATCTGGTGGCGGTGATCGGGCTGATGAAGGATCGCGCGTCGACGGTGAAGGAAATTGTGGACAGCGCCGCGATGTTCTATCGCGGTCCGAATCCGGATACCGACGCGCTCGCACAGCATGTGACGGATGTCGTGCGTCCGGCGCTCGCCGATCTCGCTACGGCATTGAAGACCTGCGAGTGGACGAAGGAGGGTATCGCCGCCGCGTTGAAGGCGACGCTCGGCACGCACAAACTGAAGATGCCGCAACTCGCGATGCCCGTGCGTTTGCTGGTGGCGGGCACGACGCATACGCCTTCCATCGATAGCGTGCTGATGCTGTTCGGTCGCGACGTGGCCGTGAGCCGCATCGAAAAGGGGCTTGCCTGAGCAGGCGAAGCGAGGTCGCCGGGCATCGTTGCGCGGCCTCGCAAAAAAATTGTAGAAAGCGACTTAAGAGGTATTTACAAAGCGAAAATTGCTCACTACAATCTCGCTTCTGTTCTGCAAGGGGGTATAGCTCAGCTGGGAGAGCGCTTGCATGGCATGCAAGAGGTCAGCGGTTCGATCCCGCTTACCTCCACCATCAGAGCAGAGTGAAGTCTTCCGGTTAGCTGGAAGTTGTAGAAAAAAGACTTCACAAACGGTAGTAAAGCAGTTAGAATTGCGGTCTTCGCTGCTGATGAATGAAGTTAGCAGCAAGAACGAGACAGATCTGAAAAGATTATGTCCCCTTCGTCTAGAGGCCTAGGACATCACCCTTTCACGGTGAGTACAGGGGTTCGAATCCCCTAGGGGACGCCAAATACTGGCGTTGCTTGAGATTCAAGTAATGCGCTTGCGAGAAATAACCGACGCTCGCAAGTCAGGTAGCAAGACTGGAGTGGTAGTTCAGTCGGTTAGAATACCGGCCTGTCACGCCGGGGGTCGCGGGTTCGAGTCCCGTCCACTCCGCCAGATTAAGCCCGTTCGGTGAGCGGGCTTTTTCATTAAAGGTATAAGCAGTAGCATGTGAAGTACGTTGTCCCCTTCGTCTAGAGGCCTAGGACATCACCCTTTCACGGTGAGTACAGGGGTTCGAATCCCCTAGGGGACGCCAGAATACTGGCGTTACTTGAAATTCAGGTAATGCGCTTGCGAGAAATAACTGACGCTCGCAAGTCAGGTAGCAAGATTGGAGCGGTAGTTCAGTTGGTTAGAATACCGGCCTGTCACGCCGGGGGTCGCGGGTTCGAGTCCCGTCCGCTCCGCCAGAAATAGGAAGCCCGCTGAGTTGTCAGCGGGCTTTTTGTTTTTTCGCTTGCCATTCGACACAGCTTGCAAAGGCATCCGGGATGCCGCTTGCTTCACTGTGGGGCAAACAGCCATTGCCAGCGCGGTCCGCGTGTCTTAACGTTGAGCGGACCGACTCTTTCGTCCTTGCACGATGCTCGACCCGACTGACGATCCATCTCCCTTCCATTTGCGCAAGGCCAGCATGGACGACTTCTCGTTCGCCGAGGCGCTGACGCGCAGCAACATGGGCGGCTACTACCGCCGGCACCATCTCGTGTGGCGCAGCGACCTGTTTCTCGCGAGCTGGCGCGAGTCGGAAAATTTCATTCTCGAAGCGGACGGCGAACGGATCGGCGTGTTGCGCATCACCGAAGAAGGCGACTCGCTGCATATCCGCGACGTGCAGATCGCCGAGGGACATCGGCGGCGCGGCGCGGGCACGTATCTGCTGAATACGTCGCACCGTTGGGCGCGGGCGCGCGGTCTCTCCGAACTGCAACTGCGCGTATTCGTCGACAATCCTGCGGCACGTCTCTATCAACGGATGGGCTACCGGCTCTCCGGCCCGCGACTCGCACAGCTCGGCTCGATCCGGCATATGGCCCGGCGCGTCTGAGGACGTTGCGAGCGCATCGACTGCGTGTTCCCGTTCGTGGCGGCAGCCCGTTTCATCAACTCTGATCGTCCTGATCGTCGTCTTCGTCCCGGTCCCGTTCGTCACGCCTATGCTCCGGGCCCCGCACCATGAATGCCCGCGGACTTTCGCCAAACGCGCGCCGGAACATCGCGGAAAACGCACTCTGACTCTGGTAACCCAGCTCCCGCGCGACATGCGACAGCGGCCGCCCCTGACTGAGTAAGGGGATCGCGCGGGCCAGCACGGCTTGCTGACGCCATTGCGAAAAGCTCACCCCAAGTTCCTGACGAAAAAGCCGCGCGATCGTGCGCGTGCTCGCGCCGACCGTCGACGCCCATCGCTCCAGTGAATCCGTATTCGAGGGATCGGCAAGCACCGCCTCACACAATGCACGTAGACGTTTTTCCGTCGGCATCGGCACGGACAGCGGCAAAGGCTGCGACCGGGTGATTTCGTCGAGTGCCAGCGAGCCGAGCAGGCGTTCGCGGTCAGGTGGCAAGCCGGGCGTGTCCAGCGAGGCAATGACCTCGCGCAGCAGCCCCGACACTTCGACCACCCGGCACGCGTCCAGTCCCGGCGGCACGACTGTCTCGTTAACGTATAGCGTTCGCAGAAACGCCTCTTCGACGATGGTCACTTCATGCAGCACATACGGCGGCACCCAGATTGCGCGTGACGGCGGCACCATCCACGTCGTGCCGAACGTGCCCACCCGCAGTACGCCGCGCGACGCATACGCGACTTGCGCCCACGCGTGCGTGTGCCGCGCGATGCGTACGCCAGCGGGCATGGGCCGCGAGCGCACGCGGATAGGATGCGTCGGCGTGGGCGCGAACTCCGGCGGAATGTCGGCGAAATCGACGCGCGTCGACATTTCGGCAGACGCTTTCGATGCGGACGGCGTCGAGCGGGTAGTTGAGCGGGCAGCTTCAGTCATGGCGTAACGGAGTGGGCGGCAGCGAATCTGCCGCATGACGATTGTCATTGTAGGGTCGCGCAGGTGATCCGAACATTGGCCGAATGGACGATGCGACATCGAAGAAATGGCGCGGCATAATGCACCGGATTCCTTTCGCCGACGGGAGAAGCTCATGAACTTTGCCACAGCCGACTTGTGCGACGCGCACGAAGATCAGCTCGCCGCAGGTACGTTGCGCGTGCTCGATCCTGTATTCAGCCGTTTCGGGCGCGCGTCATGTTTTGGCGGCGAGGCTGTCACGCTCAAGGTGTTCGAAGACAACACGCTGGTGCGCGCGACGCTCGAAGAAAAAGGCGCGGGCCGTGTGCTGGTGATCGACGGCGGCGGCAGTCTGCGTTGCGCGCTGGTCGGCGGCAATCTGGGCAAGCTTGGCGAGAAAAATGGCTGGGCGGGCCTCGTCGTGTTCGGTTGCGTGCGCGACGTGCTGGAACTGAACGAATGCAACATTGGTGTCGTCGCGCTCGCGACCCATCCGCAGCGCAGCGAGAAGCGCGGCGGCGGAGAGCGCGATGTGCCCGTGCGTTTGCCCGGCTCGGCCGTGCGGCCGGGCGAATGGGTGTATGCGGACAGCGACGGCGTGCTGGTGGCGAGCGCGCCGCTCCTGTAAAGCCTCAAGTGATGAATGGATGTTGTCTGGAAGGAGGGTAGTGAACTGATGCAAAACGTCTTTGTATATGGCACCTTGCGTGCTGGTGAGATCAATGACATCGGCGCCGCGGCGGCGCGCAACGATATCGCTTCGCCGACGCTGGTCGGTTCGGCCACCTTGCGGGGCCGTCTGTTCGATTTCGGCGCCTACCCGGGCCTCGTGCCCGACGCCGCCGGCGTTCACGTGCGCGGCGACGTCTACGCGATCGACGACGAGCTCGTCGCCGTGCTCGATGAGATCGAGCAGGTGTATCCGGGCATCGAGGGTCTGTTCATGCCGCGTGAAGTGACCGTCGATGTCGAAGGCACGCCCGTCACGTGCCGTTACTATCCCGTGCAGCGGGACGCTGTCAAAGGGCTGCCTGAGATACGCAGTGGCGATTGGGTCGAGCACCGGCGTTCGAACGGGCGCTGAGGCCAGCGCCGCAATCGGCAAAACGCAGTCGAAAAAAGAATGGCCCAGCAGGCATGACGCCCGCCAGGCCATCCCGGTCGGTCAACCATCGAGCAGTTGTGTTGCTCAGAGTTCTTCGTAAAGCGGCAGCGTCAGGAACTCGGTGAAATTCTCCGACGTCGACATGTCGCTAAAGATCTTTGCGGCGCGATTGTACGGTTTTGTATCGCCGGTAATCGCGGCCTTCACCTTGTCCAGTTCCTGTGCCGTCAGGTCGCGCACGAGTTCGGCCGTTACCTTGCGGCCATCGTCGAGCTTGCCCTTCGGCGAGCGAATCCACTGCCACACTTGCGAGCGCGAGATTTCCGCCGTTGCCGCGTCTTCCATCAGGTTGTGAATTGGGACGCAGCCATTGCCCGCGAGCCACGAGCCGAGGTAGTGAATGCCGACGTTGATGTTGTTGCGCAATCCTGCCTCGGTGATGGGCGCTTCGGGACGGAAGTCGAGCAGATCCTTGCCCGTCACCTGCACATCGACGCGTTGCTTGCCGATCTGGTTTGGCTTGTCGCCGAGCACCTTCACGAACTCTTCCATCGCGATGGGCACGAGTCCCGGGTGCGCGACCCAGCCGCCGTCGTAGCCGTCCGTCGCGTCGCGCGCCTTGTCCGAGCGCACGCCTGCCATTGCCTTGTCGTTCGCGGCCGCATCGCCCTTGATCGGAATCAGCGCGCTCATGCCGCCGATGGCAGGCGCGTTGCGGCGGTGGCACGTCTTCAGAAGTTGCAACGCGTACGCACGCATGAACGGCACCGTCATCGTGATCTGCGAACGGTCGGCCAAACAGAAGTCCTTGTCGTTCTTGAACTTCTTGATCGCCGAGAAGATGTAGTCCCAACGCCCAGCGTTCAGCCCGGAGCTGTGTTCACGCAATTCGTACAGGATCTCATCCATTTCGAACGCAGCCAGGATCGTTTCGATCAGCACGGTCGCGCGAATCGTGCCGCGCGGCACATCCACGGCTTCCTGCGCGGCGACGAAGATGTCGTTCCACAGACGCGCTTCGAGATGGCTCTCCAGCTTCGGCAGATAGAAGTAGGGGCCCGTGCCGTGTGACAGTTGCTCCTTCGCGTTGTGATGCAGGAACAGCGCGAAGTCGAAGATGCCGCCCGACACGCGCTGGCCATCGACGCTCACATGTTTCTCGTCGAGATGCCAGCCGCGCGGACGCACGATCAGCGTCGCAATTTTGTCGTTCAGCGTGTACGACTTGCCGTTCTGCTCCAGCGAGATCGTGCGGCGCACCGCTTCCTTCAGATTGATATGGCCGGTGATCTGGTTGTCCCAGCTCGGCGCATTCGAATCCTCGAAGTCGGTCATGTACGAATCCGCGCCCGAGTTCAGCGCGTTGATGATCATCTTGCGATCGACGGGACCCGTGATCTCGACGCGGCGGCATTGCAGATCCTGCGGCAGCGGGGCGATCGTCCAGTCGCCTTCGCGGATGCTCTTCGTTTCGGCGAGAAAATCCGGGCGCTCGCCCGCGTCGAGACGTTGCGCACGTTCAGTGCGCGCTTTCAGCAGTTTCTGGCGACGCGGCTCGAACGTCCGGTGCAGGCTGGCGACGAGTTCGAGCGCTTGCGGCGTCAGAATCGCTTCGAAGCCGGGCTTGATGTCGCCGGTGATGGTCATGCCCTGCGGGAGCGACAACGTGTTCGCCATGATTTCTCCTTGGTCGGTCAGTTTCAAAAATGCGTGGTGATGCAATTGCAATGCGTCGCCGGGTTCGAAGCCGTCATGCGTCAGGGCTGTGGCGCGTGCGGCTGCTTGTTTCCCGTTTCGCTGGTTTTCCGGACGACGTCCGGTGTTCGATAAACGTCATCAAATCGCTCATGCTCCTGCCTGTGCCGTGCGGCGTGACGCCGAGTTCTTCGGCGGGCGCGCCCAGGCGGTTGAGCCAGAACACGGTGTAGCCGAACCAGTTCGCGCCGCTCGCGTCCCAGCCGTTCGACGACACGAACACGATCTCGCGCGCGGCCGCGCCGAACGCCTGCGTGCCGAGCGCATAGGTCGCGGGTGCCGGCTTGAACGCGCGCACGGCGTCCACCGACAGCACGTGATCGAACAGTCCGGACATGCCCGCACTCTTCACCGCGATGTCGAGCATCTGCGGATTGCCGTTCGACAGGATCGCGAGACCGATCGGCTCGTTGCGCCCCGCTGTACGCACGTCGCGCAATTGGCGCAACGCGGGCAGCACATCGGGAAACGCGGACAGACATGCGTATTCGTCCATCAGGCGTTTTTCGCCGGCCGCGTTCAACGCGAGGCCGAGCTTGCGCGCGGAGAAACGCAGCGCGTCGAGCGTGATGTTCCAGAATGGCTCGTAGCGCGCACCGGCGGGATCGGAGGCCGTGCGCAGCTGCGTGTATTCGATCTGTTTTTGCCGCCACAACTGCGAAAGCGCATCGCCGTGGCCCGGAAACATCTGCTCCGCGGCAGCGACGACGGAATGCACGTCGAACAGCGTGCCGTATGCGTCGAAAATCACTGCCTTGGGGAAGAGTGTCGTTGTGGCCGACATTGCCGTGCGCTCCATCAGAGGTCAGGATCGATTCTATTCGTGACGGCTTGTGCTAAAAAAGACTCTAAAGATCACTTGATCTTTTACTTTCATCAACCTAATCTGACGCGACCTCTTATTCGTGCGCGATCGACGCGCCATCATCCGCCGTGGACCGCTTCAAACAGATCGAGACTTTCGTGACCGTCGCGGCGCGCGGCAGCCTGTCGGCGGCGGCGCAGTCCGAAGGCGTCGCGCCCGCGATCATCGGACGCCGCATCGACGCGCTCGAGGAGCGGCTCGGCGTCAAGCTGCTCGTGCGCACCACGCGCCGCATCACGCTGACCTACGAAGGCTCGGCGTTTCTGGAAGACTGTCAGCGCATCATTCACGACATGCAGAACGCCGAGGCGAGCGTGTCGGCGGGCGGCGTGAAGGCGAGCGGCCATCTGCGCTTGTCGGCGCCCGCAGGATTCGGGCGACGGCACGTCGCGCCGCTGGTGCCCGCGTTCACCGTCGCGCATCCCGACGTATCGATCTCTCTCGATCTGTCCGATCGCATGGTCGATCTCGTTAACGAAGGGTTCGACTGCGCGATACGGCTTGGTGAATTGCCTGATTCGTCGCTGGTCTCGTTGAGACTCGGTGAGAACAAGCGCGTATGCGTCGCATCGCCGACTTACCTTGCACACCGCCCGGCACCGCAGACACTCGCCGATCTCGCGCATCACAACTGTCTCGCACTCGGCGCAAGCGCGAACCAGCAGCGCGGCTGGGTGTTCCAGCAGGGCGACAATGTCGTCACGATCAAGGTGTCGGGCACGATGGAATGCTCGGACGGTGCGGTGCTCCACGAATGGTGTCTGGAAGGCCATGGGCTCGCGTGGCGCTCGTGGTGGGAAGTCGGCATGGATATCGCGGCGGGGCGCCTTGTCAGCGTGCTCGACGATTTCGCCGCGCCGCCCATCGGCATTCACGCGGTGTTTCCCCAGCGGCGGCATCTGCCGTTGCGCGTGCGTCTTTATCTCGATTTCCTCAAGCATACGTACGGCAATCCCGCATATTGGGGCTGAGCGCGGCGCGCGCCGAGCTGCGAAGTCCGGATCGCGCGCGGGTTTCCGATATGCGGACATGCCCGCACGCGCCGCTTGCGCGACTTTTCGGCGCACTACAATCGTTCTGACAGCCCGCCGCGCGGCATCGCGACCGCTGCGGCGCAGGCGGTTGCACGCGCATGCGGGCATTCGCGTTCCTGCTCGCCAGGTTGCGAGGCCGCGAATGGCATGTGCGCGCATTCCACACCTGCAGTCGACGACGGAGGGCACCATGTTCAAGCACATCCTCGTTCCGACGGATGGTTCGGACCTGTCGAAGAAGGCGATCGACGGCGCAATCGATCTCGCCCAGGCCGTCGGCGCGCGCGTGACTGCGTACGCGTGCCTGCCGCAATATCCGTACTCGCCGTTTTCCGAAGTCGTGATCGAGCCGCCCGTGGACTTCCAGGACCGCAGCGAGCGCGAGGCGCGCCAGCATCTGCAGGAAGTCGAGGAGGCCGCGCGCGGCGCGGGTGTCGAATGCACGAGCCAGACGAGCGTGCATCCGTCGCCGTATCTGGGCATCATCGAAGCGGCCGAGTCGGGCGGTTGTGACGTGATCTTCATGGCGTCGCATGGGCGGCGTGGCCTCGGCAGTCTGCTGATCGGCAGCGAGACGCAGCGCGTGCTCACGCATACGAAAATTCCGGTGATCGTCTATCGGTGATAGGCGGTTTCGGCCGCGTTCTTTGCGGATGCCGGGTCTTCACCCGGTGTGTCTAAAAAAACGCGCGCCGGCGGATAGCCAGCGCGCGATTTGTTACAGCAGAAGCCCGATGTGGCTTGCCGTCGAGTGTGTCTTTTAAGGTCTCTCTCAGGTTCGTCTCATTCATATCGGGCGTCATGGACAGACCGCCCGACCTTCCTCCCTGGAAGTGATGGAAACCGGCCCTCTGCGGGGCCGTTTTTCATGGTGCTGCGAGTGAGAGGCGCGTATCTTCCCGCCGCTGAATTCGCCGACGTCGGACGACGTCAGACGTTTCAGGCGACCTTCTTGTTGTCGAAGAACTGTTCGTCTTCCGTCGAGCCGTGCAGGGCCGTCGTCGACGCATCGCGCTCAACGGTCTGCGTGACGGCGTCGAAGTAGCCCGTACCGACTTCGCGCTGGTGCTTCACGGCCGTGAAGCCCTTTTCGGCAGCGGCGAACTCGGCCTGCTGCAGTTCGACGAACGCACTCATCTGCTGGCGCGCGTAGCCGTGCGCGAGGTTGAACATCGAGTAGTTCAGCGCGTGGAAGCCGGCGAGCGTGATGAACTGGAACTTGTAGCCCATCGCGCCGAGTTCCTTCTGGAACTTGGCGATCGTCGCGTCGTCGAGGTTCTTCTTCCAGTTGAACGACGGCGAGCAGTTGTACGACAGCATCTTGCCCGGGAATTCCTTGTGAATCGCTTCGGCGAATTTCTTCGCGTATTCGAGATCCGGCTTGCCCGTCTCGCACCAGATCAGATCGGCGTACGGCGCATACGCGAGACCGCGCGACACAGCCTGGTCGAGGCCCGGCTTCGTGCGGTAGAAACCTTCCACCGTGCGCTCGCCTGTGAGGAACGGCTTGTCGTTGTCATCGACGTCCGACGTGATCAGATCAGCGGCTTCCGCGTCGGTGCGGGCGATCAGCACGGTCGGCACGCCGCACACGTCGGCGGCCAGGCGCGCGGCCGTCAGCTTCGCGACGTTTTCGCGCGTCGGCACGAGCACCTTGCCGCCCATGTGGCCGCACTTCTTGACGGACGCCAGCTGGTCTTCGAAGTGCACGCCCGCCGCGCCCGCTTCGATCATCGCCTTCATCAGCTCGAACGCGTTCAGCACGCCGCCGAAACCGGCTTCCGCGTCCGCGACGATCGGCGCGAAGTAATCGATATAACCTTCGTCGCCGGGATTCTTGCCTTCCGACCATTGGATCTGGTCAGCGCGCGTGAGCGTGTTGTTGATGCGCTTCACGACGAGCGGCACCGAGTTCGCCGGATACAGCGACTGGTCGGGATACATTTCGCCCGCTACGTTGGCATCGCCAGCAACCTGCCAGCCCGACAGATAGATCGCCTTCAGGCCGGCCTTGACCTGCTGCATCGCCTGATTGCCCGTCAGCGCACCGAGCGCGTTGACGAACGGCTGTTCGTGCATGTCATTCCACAGCTTCTCGGCACCGTGGCGGGCGATCGTGTGCTCGGCTTGCAGCGAGCCACGCAGGCGAACGACGTCTTCCGCAGTAAAGCTGCGCTTGATGCCCTTCCAGCGGCTGTCCGTTTCCCATTGTTGTTGAAGCTGCTTTGCCTGGTCGTTGCGCGTCATGGTGTGCTCCTTTTGCCTTGTAAGAGGGTTCGGTGGACTCGTGACCTCCGCGAAGCGAGACCGCCGAAGGCGTTTCGTTTCGTGAAGTCTTATATAAGAGTCTAGGCGCAAGGCGTTGGGCGGAACAGACACCATCAAGGCTTTTTCGGCGATTTTTACATTATATTTTTCAACGAGTTATACGGCTCGTTTCGCAATGAGAAATGTAATTTTCCATGTTGCAACAGCGCCTGTTGTGCCGTGCAACACGATTTTTTACGACGCAAAAAAATTTTT
Organism: Paraburkholderia hospita; assembly: GCF_002902965.1. Lineage (GTDB taxonomy): Bacteria > Pseudomonadota > Gammaproteobacteria > Burkholderiales > Burkholderiaceae > Paraburkholderia > Paraburkholderia hospita. Next base: position 1,437,265 of record NZ_CP026105.1, read on the forward strand.
CGCATCGTGAAATGGCGGTGGGGGCGAAAAAAAACCGACGCCGGAGCGTCGGTTTTTCGGGATGCGGCGGATCTGCCCGCATGAGTCAGGCGCCGTGTGAGGCGCCTGCGCGACATTTAGTCGCCGCGGCGCGTGTTGCGCGGGCCGTCGTTGCGGCGAGCACCGAAACCACCGTCGCGCGAGAAACCGCCTTCGCGATTGCCGCCACGATAACCGCCTTCGCGGTTGCCACCGCCGAAGCCGCCTTCACGCGAACCGCCCGCCGGCTTGTTGTTGCCCCAGCTGCGACCACCGCCGCTGCCGGCTTCGCGCGGCGCGCCGTAGCCGCCGCCATTGCCGCCGCCGTTGCCGTCACGCGAACCACCATAGCCCGGCTTGCCGCCGCCGCTGCCGAAGCGTCGGCCGCCATTGCCGCCGCCCGGACGGCCACGGCCGCCGCCGAAACCGCCGCGACCGTTAGCCGGCGGTGACTTGCGCGGCTCGAAGCCTTCCACAACGTTGACAGGCAGGGGCGAACGCACGAAACGCTCGATGCGCTTCAGCGCGCCCTGTTCGGCGTGATGCACGAGGCTCACCGCGATGCCCGAGCGGCCCGCGCGGCCCGTACGGCCGATACGGTGCACGTAGTCTTCGGCGAACTTCGGCAGATCGTAGTTGAACACGTGCGTGATGCCGGGAATGTCGATACCGCGAGCGGCGACGTCCGTTGCGACCAGCACGCGCACGCGGCGCTCGCGCAGCGCACGGATCGTGCGGTTACGCGCGCCTTGCGGCAGGTCGCCGTGCAGCGCAGCCGATTCGAAACCGGCGTCGGCCAGACGGCCAGCCAGCGAGTCGGCGTCGCTCTTGGTTGCCGTGAAGACGATCGCCTGGTCGAGGCCGTCGGCGCGCAGAAGATGGTCGAGCAGGCGATCCTTATGATCGCGGTCGTCGACGTAATGCACCGTTTGCGCGATGTTGGTGCGCTGTTCCATACGCTGGACGATCTCGATACGCTCCGGATCCTTCAGCAGACGGCCCGTCAGCGAACCGATCTTGCCGTCGAGCGTGGCCGAGAACAGCATCGTTTGACGCGTGGCGGGCGTCGCGGCGACGATCGTCTCGATGTCGTCGATGAAGCCCATGTCGAGCATGCGGTCGGCTTCGTCGAGCACCAGCATCTGCAGTTGCGACAGGTCGATACGGCCGCGCTCCAGATGGTCGAGCAGACGGCCCGGCGTGGCGACCAGGATTTCGGGGTTCTTCGCCAGCAGCATCAGCTGCTGGCCATACGCAACACCGCCGAGAATGCTGACCGTACGCAGGCGCTTCAGGTGCTTGCCGTACGTGGACGCTGCCGTCGTCACCTGCATCGCGAGTTCGCGAGTCGGCGTGAGGACCAGCAGGCTGGGACGCGCGACGGGCATCGGACGGCGGCCACGGCCACCCGCTGCGTTGCTTTCGCGCGATTCACGCGGTTGGCTGGCGAGGGTTATCTGAAGCTGCGCGAAACGCTCGATGGCGGGCAGCATGAACGCCGCCGTCTTGCCCGAACCCGTCGGGCTCGACACCAGCAGATCGCGGCCCGCAATGCCGGCGGGGATGGCGCGCTGCTGGACGGGCGTCGGCGTCTTGTAGCCGGCAGCCGTCAGCGCGGAGACGATATCCGCCGACAGACCCAGCTCAGCGAACGTCGGGCCTTCAGCTTCAACGGCTTGCACGGCCGTTTCCGGCGTGTCGAGACCGAGGGCTTGTTCGGCGATGGCGTTCAGCGGGCTGGTGGTATTGCTCGAAGTCATGAGAATCCTTGAAACATGGGAAGTAACACGTCGGCGCCAATCGGCATACCCAAGTCGTCGGATTCAGCGAGCAAAAAAGCAGCGAGCAAATCGAAAAACGGGGGCAACTCGCAACAATGAAGGCGAGTTTCTCGTTAGAAGCTGTATCGAATGCGACATGCCGGAATTGGCGTGCCGCCAGCCTGGACTTGACGGCCCGTAGGGCCATGCAGGAGGGGACAGGTTCTAAACTGGATTGGAGCAAAACGCTACGAGACGCTTTTCCGCAGCGTCGCCGGACCATGCCGGACATAAGCGGTGAAGCGCAGCCAGCATTATACCGATTTTTGCTGCACCGCGCCACCATTAAGAACTTTCCGAATTAAAGGGGCTAATTCGTGAGAAGAATGGAAGCTTAGCCGCGCCTTCAACGCGTTTCGTATCAGGCCGCCGTACCGTTTTTCAGCGATTCGACCAGCTCGACATATTGCTGACGCGCTGTTTCCTGCGGCGTGCCTTGCAGCGCGGCCCACGCATCGTACTTGTACTTGCCGACGATATCCGTGAAGCCGGGCTTGTCGCCGTGCACGTCGCCTTCGGTGGCCTGCTTGAAGAGCGCGTACAGGCGCAGCAGCGTGAGATTGCCCGGACGCTCCGGCAGTTGCTTCACGTCTTCCTGTGCCTTGGCGAAGAGACCGTCCGCGTCGCTCATCAGATTCTCCATGCTTTATTCGAGATAGGGCGTCGATCATAACAAGCGATGCGCGGCGCGCGGCCCCGGGAGGCTGGAGCGATTCTTCCAAACGCCGCGCGCGGCTGTTGAGCACGCGCAGGGTTTTGTTCGCATCCGGCGATGCAGGGTGCCGCATTACAATAGCGGTCATGACGAAAATCGTGCTGCTTGCCCTCGATACTTCGACCGAATTCTGCTCGGTCGCACTCCTGTCCGCCGAATCCGCCGACGATACGTCATCGGCCGATGCGGACGCGCCTGCGCCCGCACCGCGCGTGTGGACGCGTCACGAAGCGACGGGCGCCGTCTCCAGCACGCGGCTTCTGCCTGCCATTCGCGAACTGTTCGACGAAGCGGGTCTCGCGCTCGCAGACTGCGACGCGATTGCGTTCGGCTCCGGTCCCGGCTCGTTCACGGGTTTGCGCACCGCGACGGGCGTCGCGCAGGGTCTCGCGTTCGGCCTGAATTGCCCGGTGGTGCCGATCGGTACGCTGCTCGCGTGCGCCGAAAGCGTACGGCTGCGCGATCCGTCGGCGACGCGCGTGCTCGCCGCGCTCGACGCCCGCATGGACGAGGTCTATTGGGCGGACTACGCGTGGGACGACGGCGCGGGCGAATGGCGCACGGTGCATCCCGCGTCGCTTGGCGCGCCGGATGCGCTCGCATTGCCGGATCAGCCGTTCACGCTCGCGGGCAATGCCGCAGCCGCCTTTGGCGAGCGTCTTAAGGCGGCGTCGGCGGCGCGCAGCGTTGATCGGGACGCCGTGCCGCACGCATTGCCGGTTGCGTTCGCCGCGCTGCGGGCGTTCCGCGCCGGGCGCACGCTGCCCGCCGACCAGGCCGCGCCGGAGTACATCCGCGACAAGGTCGCGCAGACCACGGAAGAGCGCATGGCCGCGAAGGCTGCGCAAGTGCAGGCAGCGGCAGCGCTGACGGGACAGCCGGGCAACGAGCCCCAGGCCAGTAAAACGGGTAAGTCGGGTAAAACGGGTCAATCGGCCCAAGCCGCGCACGACGAGGGCACGCGATGAGCGGTGTGTTGCTGGCGGACCGCTACATGTCGCCGATGACCGAAGGTGATCTCGATGAGGTCGCTGCCGTCGAAAAGCTCGCCTATGAATTTCCATGGAGCCGGGGCAACTTCGAAGACTCGCTGCGCAACGGCTACTTCGGCATGTGCCTGCGGCACGTGACGGGTACGCTGATCGGCTATTGCGTGCTAATGCCCGTCGTCGATGAAATGCATCTGTTGAATCTGTGTGTCGCGCCCGTGGCGCAGCATGCGGGCGCGGGGCTCGCGCTGCTGCGCGAAGCCGTGCGCGTCACGCACGGCGAAAAGCTCGCGGGCATGCTGCTCGAAGTGCGGCCGTCGAACCATCGCGCGATCAAGCTGTACGAGCGCTTTGGCTTTACGTCGATTGGCCGTCGTAAGAACTATTATCCGGCGCGTCATCGCAGCCGCGAGGACGCCATCGTCATGCGTTTCAGTTTCGTGAAGGAGGGCGCAGATGGCGCTGCATGAATCCGCATTGGAAGAACTCGGCCTGGCGCCGATGTGGGTGCGTCGCGGGATCGGGCAGGGCGCGGCGGTTGGGCAGGCGCCCGAAAGCGCCGCCGATGCCGTGGTGAGCGAAGCGCCGGTTGCGCGCGCCGATAGGGACGCGGCCGGAAGCAACGAAACGGTGCGCGCGCAAGCAACCGGTTCGATCGAAGCGAAATCGGACGCTGCAATGCCGGGCGACATCGTTGAGCCTGCAATCAAACCTGTCGCGCGGGCCGAAGCACAAGGTGCGCATGCACCCGAATCCCGCCGCGCTCCGCCGCCCGTATCGGACGCGCCGCCGCCTTCACCCGACGACGACTTCGCCTGGTTCGACGACCTTCCCGCCGAACCGCCGTCGCATACGTCGGAGATAGAAGCCAACGCGGACAGACCCGCGCAGCCGGCCATCGACACGCTCGACTGGCCCGCGCTCGAAGCCCGCGTATCGGCATGCGAACGCTGCCGCCTGTGCGAGCGGCGCACCAACACGGTGTTCGGCGTCGGCGATCGCGAAGCCGACTGGATGCTGATCGGCGAAGCGCCCGGCGAGAACGAGGACAAGCAGGGCGAGCCGTTCGTCGGCCAGGCGGGCAAGCTGCTCGACAACATGCTGCAATCGCTCGATCTCGCGCGCGGCACGAACGTCTATATCGCGAACGTGATCAAGTGCCGGCCGCCCGGCAACCGCAATCCGGAACCGGACGAAGTCGCGCGCTGCGAGCCGTATCTGCAACGCCAGGTCGCGCTCGTGAAGCCGAAGCTGATCGTGGCGCTCGGGCGCTTCGCCGCGCAGAGCCTGCTGAAGACGGAGGCGAGCATTTCGTCGCTGCGCGGACGCGTTCACGAATACGAAGGTGTGCCCGTGATCGTCACCTACCATCCCGCGTATCTGCTGCGCAGCCTCGGCGACAAGGCGAAGTCCTGGCAGGACCTGTGCCTCGCCCGCGACACCTGGCGCAACGCAGCCGCGCAAGGAGAAGGGCCGAAATGAGTGAAGACGCCGGGCCGACCGCTTCGTTCGATGCGCCGTCAGCGGCCCGGCTCGATGCGCTCGCCGATGCCGCCGTGCGCGATATCGCGTGGCTGCTGTTCAGTCCCGACCTGTTGCGCGCGCAACGGCCACCCGGCGTGCTCGCGACGCCGTTCGAATCGCCCGATGAAGTCGCTGCGTCGCTGGACTGGCTCGAAGCGCAGGACGCCGATCCCGCCGCGTTGCATCGGCATATTGCGGCGGCGCGCTTGACGCGCCTCGGGCGCTACGCCGAGTACCTGCTCGGATGGTTTCTGCAGCAGGGTCCGGCGGCTCGCCTGATCGCGGCGAACGTCGCGTTGCGTCGCGCGGGCGTGACGCTCGGCGAATGCGATTTTCTCGTCGAGACGCAGGCGGGCAGGCGGCTGCATTGGGAACTGGCCGTCAAATGCTATCTGCACGCAGGCGACGGCCGCGGCGAACTGGCCGACTACGTGGGCCCGAATCTGCAGGACCGCTTCGATCTGAAGCTCGCGCATCTGCTCGATCATCAACTGCCGCTCAGTGCGCGCGAAGAGTTTGCGTCACTCGGACATCGCGGTCCGTGGGATCCGCAGATGTTCGTCAAGGGCTGGCTGTTCTATCGGAATGGCCTCGCGGAGCGCGACCCCATCGAAATCGATCCGACACACGCGCGCGGCTGGTGGGCGACGCGCGCTGAGTGGCCGTCGTTTTCCGCCACGCAGGCCGATGCATGGATGCTGCTGCCAAGGCTCGAGTGGCTCGCGCCGCGCGTGCGCGATGGGCGTCACGCGTCGGGCTTCGTATCAGCGGATGCGCTCGCGCAGCAATTCGCGCAACAGACCGGCCCGACGATGGTCGCGGCGTTCGTCGAGCGCGCCGATGGACTGTGGACCGAACGCTCGCGCGGCTTCATCGTGCCCGACGACTGGCCCGAGCGGGCGCAGGCATTTGCGCGCGAGCAGACAGGCCGCTGACAAAGCGCTCAGCGGCTGTGTTTTACCACCAACGATAGAAATGATGCACCGGCCCGACGCCATGACCGACGTCGAGCCGGCCGCTCTGTTCGAGCGCGCCTGTCAACCAGACTTTCGCATCGGCGACGGCACTCGCGAGGTCGTCGCGCTGCGGAATCAGCGCCGCGATCGCCGACGACAGCGAGCAGCCCGTGCCGTGCGTGTTCTTGACGGGCACGCGCGGACCGGCGAGACGCATCGTGCCGCTGTCCTGGATCAGCCAGTCGGGGCTGTCGGCGGCGGCGAGGTGGCCGCCTTTCATCAGCACGGCGCGCGCGCCCAGCTTGCGCAGCGCTTCGCCCTGATCGACCATCGCGGCCTCGTCGGTCGCGCTCGATGTGCCCAGCAGCGCGGCCGCTTCCGGCAGGTTCGGCGTCAGCAGATCGGCGAGCGGCAGCAGTTCGCTGCGCACGGCGTCGACGGCTTCGGGTGCGAGCAGCGCGTGATTGCTCTTCGAGATCATCACGGTATCGAGCACCACATGCTTCGGCTGGTAACGGCGCAGCGCGTCGGCGACGGCGCGCACGATGGCCGCATTGGCCAGCATGCCGATCTTCACCGCGTCGATGCGGATGTCGTCGAACACGGCATCCAGTTGCGCGGTGACGAAGCCGGGGTCGGGCGTGTGGATGGCCGTCACGCCGCGCGTGTTCTGCGCCGTCAATGCCGTGATCACGCTCGCGCCGTACGCGCCGAGCGCCGAGAAAGCCTTGATATCGGCCTGAATGCCGGCGCCGCCACCGGAGTCGGAGCCGGCAATCGTCAGGACGTTGGGAATCGGTCGGGTCATGGAAGAACCTGAAAAGCGGAGCGCGCGTGACGCGCTGGAAGAAGACGGGTGCGCGGCCGCAGCGAAGGTGCGGCAGCGGCGGGTGTCAGTGCCGCGTCAGTGCCGGGCTTCGCCGATCAGCGACACGGAATCGAACGCGCGCTGGTTCGCCTGATGGCGGCGCATCACGAGCCACATCATCACGCACACGAAGGTGCCGAACAGCACGATCACGATCGCGACGGGCACGTCGAGCCACACGAGCACGGCGTACAGGCACAGCATGATGAGTACGGAGAGATTTTCGTTGAAGTTCTGCACGGCGATCGAGTGACCCGCCGACAGCAGCACGTGCCCGCGATGCTGGAGCAGCGCATTCATCGGTACGACGAAGAACCCCGACAGCGCACCGACGATCATCAGGAAGATATAGGCAAAGATCAGATAACCGGGGACGTGCATCTTGCCGAAGTAAAAGCCCCAGTGCGACGGGAACATATGCTTCGTATAGAAAGCCATCAGCATCACGGCGATGCCCATGATGATGCCGACGGGCAGCACCGACAGCGACTTCTTCAACGGCACGCGCGCGGCGGCGATCATCGCGCCCGCCGCGACGCCCACGGCGACCACGGCCTGCAGGATCGCGCCTTCCGACAGCGACATGCCGAGCGACACTTCCGCCCACTTCAGCACGATGAATTGCAGCGTCGCGCCCGCACCCCAGAACAGCGTCGTGACGGCGAGCGAAATCTGGCCGAGCTTGTCGCGCCACAGCACGACAAAGCAGTCGGCGAAATCAGTGATGAGCTTGATCGGTCCGTGCGCCTGGCGCGGATAGCGGGCGCCCGTGTCGGGAATGCGCAGATTGAAGAGCGCGGCAATGATGTAGATCAGGATGATGATGAGCATCGCGGCTTCCGCCGGCGTATGGATCGCGGACGGCGTGTGCTTGATGACGTGCGATGCAATATGCGGGCTGATCAGTGCGCCGCCGAGCACGGTGCCGAGAATGATCGAGCCGACGGTCGTGCCTTCAATCCAGCCGTTCGCGGCGACGAGGCGGTCAGGCGGCAGCAGCTCGGTGAGAATGCCGTATTTGGCGGGCGAGTAGGCGGCGGCGCCAAAGCCGACGATGCCGTACGCCAGCAGCGGATGCGCGCCGATCAGCATCGTGAGGCAACCGACCACCTTGATCGTATTGGTCACGAACATCACACGGCCCTTCGGACGGGAGTCCGCGAAGGCGCCGACAAAAGCCGCGAGCACGACGTACGACAGCACAAAAAACAGCTTGAGCAGCGGCGTCATCCAGTTCGGGGCGTGAAGATCTTTCAGCAGTGCAATAGCAGCGATCAGAAGCGCATTGTCGGCCAGCGACGAAAAAAACTGCGCGGCCATAATGGTGTAAAAACCTTTTTTCATCTGATGCGATGCTTTCCTCGCTGCGGTCTGTCCGCCCCGGCCGTGAGGTGTGCGTCCGGGCTTATTCCGTTCGAAATGGGTTGTGCGCACGGCTTTATATCACGAAAATAGCCGAATCCCGACTAGCAGAATCCTTGATCGCATTGTCGCGGTTATCGCGGGGGCGTTGCAAACACCCTGTAAGCTGCTGATTCGACAATGTCTTTACGAAAATATCCCATGCCGCGCCCAGTCTCAGCCACGATTCATACCGCCGCTCTCGCCAATAACCTCGCAGTTGCCCGTCGTTATGCGCCGAAGTCCAAAATATGGGCCGTCGTCAAGGCCAACGCCTACGGTCACGGGCTCGCGCGAGCGTTCCCGGGCTTGCGCGCAACCGACGGCTTTGGTTTGCTCGACCTCGAAGAAGCCGTGAAGTTGCGTGAATTGGGCTGGGCCGGGCCCATTTTGTTGCTCGAGGGCTTTTTCCGGCCGACGGATATCGACGTGATCGACCGCTATAGCCTCACCACGGCGCTGCATTCGGACGAGCAATTGCGCATGCTGGAAATGGCGCGTCTGTCCAAGCCCGTCAATATCCAGCTGAAAATGAACAGCGGCATGAACCGGCTCGGCTATCTGCCCGAGAAGTTCCGCGCCGCGTGGGAGCGCGCGCGGGCCTGTCAGGGCGTGGGCCAGATCACGTTGATGACCCACTTCTCGGACGCCGACAGCGAGCGCGGCATCACCCACCAGATGGAAGCGTTCGAGCGCGGCGCGCAGGGTATCGCGGGCGCGCGCAGCCTGTCCAATTCGGCCGCTACGCTCTGGTATCCGGAGGCGCATTTCGACTGGGTGCGCCCGGGCGTGATGCTGTACGGCGCGTCGCCGTCGGGCTTGAGCGCGGAGATCAAGGACACGGGTCTGCAACCGGCGATGACGCTGAGCTCGGAACTGATCGCGGTGCAGACGCTCAAGGAAGGCAGCACGATTGGCTACGGCTCGATTTTCACCGCGCGCGCAGGCATGCGCGTCGGCGTCGTTGCGTGCGGTTACGCCGACGGCTATCCGCGTGTCGCACCGGAAGGCACGCCCGTGATCGTCGACGGTATTCGTACGCGGATCGTCGGGCGCGTGTCGATGGACATGATCACCGTCGATCTCACGCCGTGTCCGCAGGCGAACGTCGGCTCGCGCGTCGAGCTGTGGGGCGCGCAGTTGCCCATCGACGACGTCGCGCAGTCATCCGGCACAATCGGCTACGAGCTGATGTGCGCCGTCGCGCCGCGCGTGCCTGTGCGTGCCGAATAATCCACATCAAGAACCACGACGCGTGACAAAACAAGTTGGCTAAACAAAAAACGTTGTACATCTGCACGGAATGCGGCGGGCAGTCGCCGAAGTGGCAGGGCCAGTGCCCTGCGTGTCATGCGTGGAACACGCTCGTCGAGTCGGTTGCGGAGTCGCCTTCCGCGCACCGCTTCCAGGCGCTGGCCAAGAGCCAGCCGGTGCAGCGGCTCGCCGAGATTCATGCGTCGGACGTGCCGCGCTTTTCGACGGGCGTCGGCGAGTTCGATCGCGTGCTCGGCGGCGGGCTGGTGGCGGGCGGCGTCGTGCTGATCGGCGGCGATCCGGGGATCGGCAAATCGACGCTGCTGTTGCAGTCGCTTGCGGAAATCGCCAGCGAGCGGCGCGCGCTGTATGTGAGCGGGGAGGAGTCGGCGGCGCAGATTGCGTTGCGCGCGCAACGGTTGTCGCTGCTCGAACCGGGCTCGCACGCCAGCGAGCTGAAGCTGCTCGCCGAAATCCAGCTGGAGAAAATCCAGGCGACCATCGCCGAAGAGAGGCCGGACGTCGCCGTGATCGACTCGATCCAGACCATCTATTCGGAGGCGCTGACGTCCGCGCCAGGATCGGTGGCGCAGGTGCGCGAATGCGCGGCGCAACTGACCCGCGTCGCCAAGCAGTCGGGCACGGCCATCATCCTGGTCGGCCACGTGACGAAAGAGGGCAGCCTCGCGGGCCCGCGCGTGCTTGAGCATATCGTCGATACCGTGCTGTATTTCGAAGGTGACACACATTCGTCGTTCCGGCTCGTGCGCGCGTTCAAGAACCGCTTCGGGGCCGTCAACGAGCTGGGCGTGTTCGCGATGACGGAACGCGGCTTGCGCGGCGTCGCGAATCCGTCGGCGCTGTTCCTGTCGCAGCACGAGCAGATCGTGCCCGGCTCGTGCGTCCTGGTCACGCAAGAGGGCACGCGGCCGCTGCTGGTCGAAGTGCAGGCGCTCGTCGACGCGGCGAATGTGCCGAATCCGCGCCGGCTGGCCGTCGGCCTCGAACAGAACCGCCTCGCGATGCTGCTCGCCGTGCTGCACAAGCACGCGGGTATCGCCTGTTTCGATCAGGACGTGTTCCTGAACGCGGTGGGCGGCGTGAAGATCACCGAGCCCGCCGCCGATCTCGCCGTGCTGCTCGCGATTCATTCGTCGATGCGCAACAAGCCGCTGCCGAAGGGGCTGATCGTGTTCGGCGAAGTGGGATTGGCGGGTGAAATCCGGCCGTCGCCGCGCGGCCAGGAACGTCTGAAGGAAGCCGCGAAACTCGGCTTTTCGATTGCGCTGATTCCCAAGGCGAACGCGCCGAAGCAAGCCATCGACGGATTGCAGGTGATCGCCGTCGAGCGCATCGAGCAGGCCATCGATCGTATCCGAACGCTCGAATAGCCGGACTCAGACGTCTGCGGATCGCGTCGGCTTTCTGGCGTAATCCGCTGTAAATTTCTCAACCGCGGCTGTAACCCAAGCGACTTTCGTTTTCCCTATCCTCGTGAAATGGAATGTCACGAGCGGAAAAAGGAAGCGTCTTGAAACAGTCCCATGAATCCTCAGCCGAGTTTCTCTCGAACCTGCGCGGCTGTCGCGTATCCGCGCCCATTCAAGGGCTTTGGGGCAGCGGCTGCCGGATCGTCGAATGGATCGACACGACGGGGCAGATTTCGCGGCGTGTGGTCGCGGAAGATGTGACGGCCGACGAAGTGCGGGCGACCATCCGGCACCACGTTGAAGGCCGCAAGCACCGGTTGATCGACGATGAGCGGGAGCCACGGCAGACCTTGCCGCGGCGTTAAGGCGGTCTCGCGGCGCTCGCCGCGCCGGCCAGGCGCCTAGTTCGATTCCCCGTCGCTCGCCTGCTGCTCCATCAGCGCCTCGCGCGCGGCCGCATTGAAGAGCGGATGCTGAGCCGCTTCCGCCGGCGTCAGCACGGGCGACACGCAGCAATCCAGCGGCACCAGCAGCGCGGCCCATTCGTCGAGCGCCCGCGTGGCGATCAGGTCGGCCATGTCCTTGATCAACTGCACCGCGTCCGGTCCGGCGATTGCCTGGCCGAGGCTCCAATGGCGCGTCGCCCAGTCGGGGCGGTCGAGCGCCATGCACAGCGTTTCCCAGAATTTGAGCTCGAGCGCGCCGACGGCGAGCCACCGTCCATCGAGCGTGCGATACAGGTTGTAGCAGGGCACGCCGCCATTGAGCAGGCTGCTGCCCGCGACGGGCGCCGTGCCGTCGTTGGCGAGCGCGACTTGCGCGACGACGTTGTTCGCGTACGTGCAATGCGCCATCGACACATCGACGAACCGCCCATCACCGCCGCGCGCCACGGCCCACAGCGCTGCGAGAATCTGATTGACAGCCGACAGCGCGCCGCCCAGCAGATCCGCAATCTGGAAGTTGGGCACAATCGGTGCGCCGTCGCGCGACGCCAACTGGTCGAGCACGCCCGCATAGCCGATGTAATTCAGGTCGTGCCCGGCCAGCTCCGCGAAAGGCCCATCGGCGCCGTACCCCGAAATCGCGCAGTAGACGAGCTTCGGATTGATTACCCGCAACACGTCATAGCCGAGGCCGAGCCGCTCCATCACGCCGGGCCGGAAGCTCTCGATCAGCACGTCCGCTTCGCGCGCGAGCGCCATCAGCACAGTGCGTCCGCCTTCGGACTTCAGATCGAGCCGCGTTTCGCGCTTGCCGCGATTCACCAGCCGGTAGAACGCGCCGGGCCGTCCCGCCACGCGGTCGGCGCTGCTTTGCATCATCGTGCGTGTCGCGTCGCCGGCGCCGGGCGCTTCGATCTTCAACACGTCGGCGCCCATTTCCGCGAGCCGGAGCGTCGCGACGGGACCGGGCAACAGGCGTGTCAGATCGAGCACGCGCAAGCCCTTCAGTGCGGCAGTAGACGACAATGCCCAGCCCTCCATCGATTGCTGGCGCGGCCTCGATTCCCTGTCTGTTCCTTCGCGGTGGCGAAGGGGCCGTTAGCCGATTTGTTCGAGTTCCTCGTGCGCTTCGAGCCAGTCGGCTTCGAGCGTCTCGAGTCGTGCGCTGACATCTGCCTGACGGCGTATCGCTTCCGTCAGCTTGGTTTTTTGCTCAGCGGCGTAGCTGGCGGGATCGGCGACGAACGTATCGAGCGTCGCTTTTTCCGCGTTCAGCGCATCCATTTCCTTTTCGATCTTCGCGATGCGGGTCTGCAACGGCTTCTTCAGATGCGCGAGCTTCTGGCGCGTTTCCGCTTCGAGACGCCGCTGCTCCTTGCGATTCACCGACGCATCCGCGCCGTTCGCGTCGCCGTTCGACGCATCCGCCTTGAGCGCGGCGCGTTGGTCGGCGGCATGTTGCAGCAGCCAGTCGCGATAGTCGTCGAGATCGCCGTCGAACGGCTGCAGTTTGTGCTTCGCGACGAGCATAAACTGGTCCGTCGTGGCGCGCAGCAAATGCCGGTCGTGCGACACGAGAATCAGTGTGCCTTCGAACTGCGCGAGCGCCATGGTCAGAGCGTGGCGCGTTTCGAGGTCGAGGTGATTGGTCGGTTCGTCGAGCAGCAACAGGTTCGGCTTCTGCCAGATGATCAGCGCCAGCGCGAGACGCGCCTTTTCGCCGCCGGAGAAGGGCGCGATGGCGGCCGTCGCCATGTCGCCGGAGAAGTTGAAGCTGCCGAGGAAATCCCGCAATTCCTGCTCGCGCGTGTCCGGCGCGAGCCGCCCCAGATGCTGCAATGGGGAATCGTCGGCTCGCAGCGTCTCAAGTTGATGCTGCGCGAAGTAACCGATCTGCAGGCCCTTGCCTTCGCGCACATGGCCGCCGAGCGGCGCCAGCGTGCCCGCCAGCGTCTTGATCAGCGTCGACTTGCCCTGGCCGTTCGCGCCGAGCAGGCCGATGCGCTGCCCGTTCTGGATGGACAGCGCGACACGATCGACAATGGGAATCTCGCCGCCGTCCACCGCGTGATAGCCGCAGCGCACGTCTTCCATGACCATCATCGGATTGGGCGCGGAGTTGGGCGCGCGGAACTCGAACGTGAACGGCGACGCGATATGCGCGGGTGCGATCAGCTCCATCTTTTCAAGCGCTTTCACCCGGCTTTGCGCCTGGCGCGCCTTGGTCGCCTGCGCCTTGAAGCGGTCGACGTAGCTCTGCAGATGCTCGATGGTCTTGCGCTGCTTTTCGTAAGCGCTCTGCTGCAGCGCCAGTTGTTGCGCGCGCAGCACTTCGAACTGCGAGTAGTTGCCGCCGTACCGCTTGATCTGCTGGTTCTCCAGATGCAGCGTAACATTGCAGACCGAGTCGAGAAATTCGCGGTCGTGCGAGATCACGATCAGCGTGCCCGGATAACGGTGCAGCCAGTCTTCGAGCCAGACGATCGCATCGAGGTCCAGGTGGTTGGTCGGCTCGTCGAGCAGCAGCAGGTCCGAGCGGCACATCAGCGCCTGCGCGAGGTTCAGGCGCATGCGCCAGCCGCCCGAGAAACTGCCGACACTCGCGCGCGTCTGTTCGAGCGTGAAGCCGAGGCCGAGCAGCAATGCCTCGGCGCGCGCGGGCGCCGTGTAGCCGTCGGCATCGGCGAACGCGGCGTGCGCTTCGGCTTCGGCCGCGCCGTCGTGGGCGGCTGAGGCCTTCGCGATGCGCGCTTCGATCGCGCGCAAGGCGGCGTCGCCGTCGAGCGTGTAGTCGAGCGCGGTCTTGTCGGCGGCAGGCGTTTCTTGCGCGACGTGCGCGATCTGCCACGACGGCGGGATCGAAACATCGCCGCCGTCCGCGTGCAGTCCGCCGAGCAGCACGGAGAACAAAGTGGATTTGCCCGCGCCGTTAGCGCCCACGAGACCGGCCTTCTCGCCGGGGTTGAGCGTGAAGGTGGTTTGTTCGAAGAGCGGCTTCGTGCCGCGCGCGAGACTGAACTGGTTAAAACGGATCACAGCAGGGCCGGCTCGAAGAAAAACGCTATTTTAGACTGCGCGGCGCGCGCTCAGGCATTGGCCGGTCGGCCAGGTGGCGCGCGGCATCGAAACACCTACACTAACGACATTCCTGGAGGGCGACATATGGCAGCGGACAACACTTCTATTTATTCCTTTTCGGCGAGCACACTGGGCGGCGAACCGGTCAGTCTCGACCGCTACGACGGCAAGGTGATGCTGATCGTCAACACGGCGAGCGAATGCGGTTTCACGCCGCAATACGCGGGCTTGCAGAAGCTGCACGAGCAGTATGCGGCGCGCGGGCTGGAGGTGCTTGGCTTTCCGTGCAACCAGTTCGGCAAGCAGGAACCCGGCGACGCCGCGCAGATCGGCGCGTTCTGCGAAAAGAACTACGGCGTCACGTTCCAGATGTTCGACAAGATCGACGTCAACGGTTCGGACGCGCATCCGCTGTTCAAGTATCTGAAGGACGAGGCGCCCGGCGTGCTCGGCATCGAAGCGATCAAATGGAACTTCACGAAGTTCCTCGTCGACCGAAGCGGCAAGGTCGTCAAGCGCTACGCGCCCACCACCAAGCCCGAAACGATCACGGACGACATCGAAGCGCTGCTGTAAGCACGCGTCACAGGATCGGCGCGAAGAGCCGTGCGACATGCATCAACACGCGCCGCAGCGCCGGCGCGTTGCGATACTCGCTGCGGTCGATCTCGAACGATTCGGCGAAGTCGCGCAGCAGCATCTCTTCGACTTCGAGCGCAAAGCCGTGGTCCACGGTCAGCACCATGATCTCGAAGTTCAGGCGGAACGACCGGTTGTCGAGATTCGCGCTGCCCACGGCCGCCGCGACGTCGTCGATCAGCACCACCTTCTGATGGAGAAAGCCCGGCCGGTAGCGGAACACGCGCACGCCCGCGCGTATCGAGTCGTACGCGTAGAGCTTGGACGCCTCGAACACGACGCGGTGATCGCGCCGGCTCGGAATCAGGATGCGCACGTCGACGCCGCGCAGTGCCGCGAGCCGCAAGGCCGCGAACACGGCTTCGTCGGGCACGAGGTAGGGCGTGGTGATCCAGACACGCTCGCGCGCCGCATTGATCGCTTCGACGAAGAACAGCGAGCAGGTCTCCTGTTTGTCGGCCGGGCCCGTCGGCACGACGAGGCAGTGCATGCCGTCGCCAGGTCGCGCGGGCGGCGGTGAGTCGAAGAGCGGCAGATCCTGCGTGGCCCAGTACCAGTCTTCCGTGAACACGAACTGGATGCTGGCGACGGCGGGGCCGCGCACTTCGATATGCGTGTCGCGCCACGGCGACAGTGGCGGCTTGCCGCCCAGATACTCGACGCCGACGTTATGTCCGCCGACGAACGCGCGCTCGCCGTCCACCACGACGATCTTGCGGTGATTGCGGAAGTTGAGCTGGAAACGGTTGACGAACTGCCGGTTCGTCGCGAACGGATGCATCTGCACGCCGCCCGCGAGCAGCGACGCGACATAGCGATGCGGCAGGTCGAAGCTGCCGATGCTGTCGTACAGCACGTACACGCGCAAACCTTGCGCGGCCTTCGCGAGCAGCGCGTCCTTGAGCATCTCGCCGAGCGCGTCGGCGCGCACGATGAAGAACTGCACGACGATGTAGCGCTGCGCGCTTTCGATCGCATCGAGAATCGCGGCGAACGTCGCTTCGCCGTTCACGAGCGTGCGCACATGGTTACCCGGCAGAAACGGCATGCCGGACAGGCGCGTGAGCGAGCGCACGAATTGATGGCCGAGCACTTCCGTGGGGCGGCCGTGCGACGAGGCTTCCGTGTCCCACTCAGGCGGATGCGCGCGCGTGCGCAGCGTTTCGTTCTCGAGGCGGCGCGCGTCCGCGTAACCGGCGAACTTGCTGCGCCCGAGGAACAGATACGGAACCAGCGTCAGATACGGCATCGCGACGAGCGATACCGCCCACGCGATCGCGCCTTGCGATGTGCGGGTGTGCAGAATGGCGTGGCAAGCCGCGATCACGCCCAGCGCATGGGCGAGAAACACGAGCGTGCCGATGTGAAGCAGATCGAATTGCATAAGCGTGCGAGCGTTGGCCCTTCCGCTGCGCGTAGTTGACTTCGTGGCGGCACTTGTCGAGGCCGGGCTCGCTTACTTGGCTACAGTACCTTGGCTACATTACCTGGCGACAGCAGCGCGGTCGCGCTCATATTACCGAAAGCGCTGGCGTCGCGGTCAGCCCGTCGTCAATGCGTGAAGGGCTTTTTACGCAAATCGATGCTTATGCACATCGAATGTGCGAGCCCAAAAGCACACGACGCACGGCGCCCAGGCGGGCGGCGTGCGTCGTGGTGTGCGACGATCAGGCGCTTGCGAGCGCCTGACGGCCTCAATTGCCGGGAAGATCGCTTGCCTGGATCAGGAACACGTTGTCATCGCCGGCGCTGGTCGACATCCACACGAGGTCGAGGCCGCCGAACGCCGCTTCGACATGCGCGCGCTCGTTGCCGATCTCGATGACCAGCACGCCTTCGTCGGTCAGCCAGTTGCGTGCATCGGCGATGATGCGACGCACGATATCCATGCCGTCCGCGCCGCCCGCGAGCGCCATTTCCGGCTCGTGTTTGTATTCGGCGGGCAGCGCCTTCATCGATTCTGCGTTCACGTACGGCGGATTCGTGATGATCACGTCGTAGCGGCGCTCAGGCAGCGGCGCGTACAGATCGCCTTCGAAAAGCGCCACGCGTTCGTCGAGCTGGTAGTCGTGGACATTGCGCGCCGCGACTTCGAGCGCGGAGGGCGACAGGTCAACGGCGTCGATGTCGGCATTCGGGAAGGCGTGCGCCGCGAGAATCGCGAGACACCCGGAGCCCGTGCACAGTTCGAGCACCGCGCCAACCTGTTCGGGGTCCTCGACATACGGCTGCAAGCCGTCCTGCAGAAGTTCGCCGATGAACGAACGCGGCACGATCACGCGCTCGTCGACATGGAAGCGATAACCGTGCATCCACGCTTCCTGCGTGATGTAGGCGGCGGGCACGCGATCCTTCGCGCGCCGTTCGATCACTTTCAGCACCGCGTCGATTTCTTCGGACGTGAGGCGCGCATCGAGAAACGGCTCCAGCAGATCGATGGGCAGATGCAGCGTATGCAGCACGAGATACGCGGCTTCGTCATAAGCGTTCGACGAGCCGTGGCCGAACGCCAGGTCGGCCTGGTTGAACTGCGACACCGCATGGCGCAGCACATCGCGAACCGTGGAAAACGGATGAGTCATGGTCTGGGCCCTCCGTCAGGCGATCAGTTGTTCGAGCACGCGTCGATAGACGTTCTTGAGCGGCTCGATATGTGCAACTTCGACATGTTCGTCGATCTTGTGGATGCTCGCATTCAACGGGCCGAATTCGATCACCTGCTTGCAGATGCGCGCGATGAACCGGCCATCGGACGTGCCGCCCGTGGTGGACAGTTCCGTCGTGAGGCCCGTTTCGGCGTGGATCGCGCTTTCCAGCGCATTCGACAACTCGCCGCGCGGCGTCAGAAAGGGCAGGCCGCTCACGGTCCACTTCAGGTCGTACTCGAGGCCATGCTTGTCGAGAATCTGGTGGACGCGGCTTTGCAGTTCTTCCACCGTGCTCGCCGTCGAAAAGCGGAAGTTGAACATCACTTCCGCGTGGCCCGGAATGATGTTGGTCGCGCCCGTGCCGCTGTGCAGGTTCGACACCTGCCAGGTGGTGGGCGGGAAATATTCGTTGCCTGCGTCCCAGTGCTCGGCGACCAGTTCGGTCAGCGCGGGCGCGAGCAGATGCACCGGGTTCTTCGCGAGATGCGGATACGCGATGTGCCCTTGCACGCCCTTGACGGTCAGCTTGCCCGACATCGAGCCGCGTCGACCGTTCTTCACCATGTCGCCGAACTGCGCGCTCGACGTCGGCTCGCCCACGACGCAATAGTCGAGACGCTCGCCGCGCGCTTGCAATGCTTCGATGACCTTCACGGTGCCGTCCGTTGCCGGGCCTTCTTCGTCGCTCGTGATGAGGAATGCCAGCGAACCGCGATGCTGCGGATGTGCGGCGACGAACTCTTCGCTCGCCACCACGAAGCCTGCAATCGACGCTTTCATGTCGGCGGCGCCGCGTCCGTACAGCTTGCCGTCGCGATGCGTCGGCTCGAACGGCGCGGAGGTCCATTGATCGAGCGGGCCCGTCGGCACGACGTCGGTATGGCCCGCGAACGCGAGCAGCTTGCCGTCCTGGCCCGCGGTGCCGCGCTTGACGGCCCACAGGTTCGTCACGCCGTTCGATTCGATCGTTTCGCATTCGAAGCCGATCGCGGACAGGCGCTCGATCAGCAGGCGCTGGCAGTTCTGATCGTCTGGCGTGACGGACGCGCGGCCGATCAGGGCTTCGGTAAGGGCAAGGGTGCCGGACATCGATTCAGTTCCTTCCAACCAGCAGATGAGACGCGTGGCCAACAGCCACGCTTGAATCCAGGGTGAAAAAATGCCGGCCCGAACGGGCCGGCAACAGCTTTTGCATGCGTGCGCCGAAGCGCAGAAAGCTCAGGCGAACAGCGACGCGTAGTTGTCGGCGGAAAAGCCCAGCGTCTTCACGCGCCCATCGACCACAACGACGGGCCGCTTGATGACGGAAGGCTTCTCGATCATCAGCGCGATCGCGCCCGCTTCGCTTTCGGCCGAGGCCTTCACGTCGTCGGCGAGGCCGCGCCATGTCGTGCCGCGGCGGTTCAGCAGCGTGTCGAGCGGCACGTCCTTCAGCCAGCCCTTCACGAGCGGCGCAGTGACGCCCGCCTTCTTGAAGTCATGAAACTCGAAGTCGACGCCATGTTCTTCGAGCCACACGCGGGCCTTCTTCACGGTGTCGCAATTCGGAATGCCGTAGACGGTCGTCTTCGCTGCGCCGCGCGCCATCAGTCGCCTCGCAGCAGTTCGTTCAGGCCGACCTTCGCGCGCGTCTTCGCGTCGACCTTCTTGACGATCACGGCGCAATAGAGGCTGTGCGAGCCGTCCTTGGACGGCAGGTTGCCCGCGACCACCACCGAGCCCGCCGGAATGCGGCCATACGTGACTTCGCCCGTTTCGCGGTCATAGATCTTGGTGCTCTGGCCGAGGTACACGCCCATCGAAATGACCGAGTTCTCTTCGACGATCACGCCTTCCACGACTTCCGAACGCGCGCCGATGAAGCAGTTGTCTTCGATGATGACGGGGTTGGCCTGCAGCGGCTCCAGCACGCCGCCGATGCCCACTCCGCCCGACAGGTGCACGTTCTTGCCGATCTGCGCGCAGGAGCCGACGGTGGCCCACGTGTCGACCATCGTGCCTTCGTCGACGTAGGCGCCGATGTTCGTGTACGACGGCATCAGCACGACGTTCTTCGCGATGTACGAGCCGCGGCGCGCGATGGCGGGCGGCACGACGCGGAAGCCGCCTGCGGCGAAGTCTTCAGCCGTGTAGTTGGCGAACTTCGACGGCACCTTGTCGTAGAACTGCGAGTAACCGCCGGCCGGCATCGGCGCGTTGTCTTCGAGGCGGAACGACAGCAGCACGGCCTTCTTCAGCCACTGGTTGACGACCCAGTCGCCATCCTTCTTTTCGGCGACGCGCAGCGCGCCTTTATCGAGCTGCTCGATGGCATGCGCGACGGCTTCGCGCACGTCGGCGGGCGCGGCCTTCGGCGACAGTTCGGCGCGGTTGTCCCAGGCGGTATCGATGATCTGCTGAAGTTGTTGCGACATGTTCGTGGTGCTCTTTCGAGAAGGTTGAAATCGGAAAGCGGGTGAGGGTGGAGCGCAGCGGCGGCGCTCCCTGCGACGTGTGAGAATGCCGGATCTAGCTTTTCAGCGAGCGGCAGAACTCGACGATGCGCCGCGCGCCCTCCGTGCATTCGTCGACGCCCGCGACCAGCGCGAGGCGGACGAAATCGCGGCCGGGGTTCGTGTCGTGCGCGGTGCGCGCGAGAAACGAGCCGGGCAGAACCGTCACATTATAGTCGGCGTACAGGCGGCGGGCGAACTCGTCGTCCGACAGGCCCGTGCGCGCGACGTTTGCCCACAGGTAGAACGCGGCGTCGGGCAGCTTGACGTCGAGCACGTCGGCGAGCATCGGCGTGACGGTCGAAAACTTCTGTACGTACATCGCGCGGTTTTCGCGCACGTGTGCCTCGTCGCTCCACGCAGCAATGCTCGCAGTTTGAAAGACCGTCGACAAGGCGGCGCCGTGATAAGTCCGGTATAGCAGGAACTGCTTGAGAATGGCCGCGTCGCCCGCGACGAAGCCCGAGCGCATGCCCGGCACGTTCGAGCGCTTGGACAGGCTCGACAGCATCACGAGCCGCTCGAAACCCCGGCCGAGCTTGTGCGCCGCTTCCAGCGCGCCGAGCGGCGGACGCGCCTCGTCGAAATAGATCTCCGAGTAGCATTCGTCCGACGCGATCACGAAGCCGTGACGGTCCGACAGCTCGAACAGTTCGCGCCAGTCGTCGAGCGTCAGCACGGCGCCCGTCGGGTTGCCCGGCGAGCAGACGTAGAGCAGCTGCGTGCGCGCCCAGACGTCGTCGGGAATGGCCGAGTAGTCGCACGCGAAGTTGCGTTTCGGGTCGCTATTGGCGAAGTACGGCTGCGCGCCCGCCAGCAGCGCCGCGCCTTCGTAGATTTGATAGAACGGGTTCGGACAGAGTACGATCGCAGGTTCGCCCCTGGCGTTTTTCTTCGGGTCGATCACCGTCTGCGCCAGCGCGAACAGCGCTTCGCGCGAGCCGGACACGGGTAGCACCTGGGTC
Organism: Paraburkholderia hospita; assembly: GCF_002902965.1. Taxonomy (GTDB): domain Bacteria; phylum Pseudomonadota; class Gammaproteobacteria; order Burkholderiales; family Burkholderiaceae; genus Paraburkholderia; species Paraburkholderia hospita. The sequence continues at coordinate 1,458,508 of NZ_CP026105.1, forward strand.
GCGGGGTCGACGGGCGGCAGGTTGTAGCGCCGCGTGACCCACTTCGCGATCGCTTCGCGCAGCGCCGGCGTGCCGAGCGTGAGCGGATAGGCCGCGAGACCGCCGAGCGAATCGATCACGGCTTTCTTGATCAGCTCGGGCGTCGGATGTTTCGGCTCGCCGATCCCGAAGCTGATGTGCGCAAGACCGGCGGGCGGCGTGGCGTCCTTGAAAAGCAGGCGCAGCTTTTCGAAGGGATAAGACTGAAGGGAGTCGAGTAGCGGATTCACTTGGCGGTTCGGCGTAGGTTCGGCGTGTTGCAGGACGGATTGTCGGACTGACACAGGCTGACACAGCGAAAGCGGCGCGCGGCGGACAGGATGCGCAAGCCTCCGATGCAATGACATCGAAGCGCTTGCGCGGCACCGGCGACGAGCGATCGATTATAGCCTGTCGGCGGGCCGCGGCACGGCGCATCGTCCATCTGGACAAGGCTTTGCGGCGCCGGGAACGCGCTGGGCGCGCTAAAGTCGATGCGTCCGGCACAAAGAAGAAAGTGGAGACACAATGCGGGCAGTCACCGGATGCAACGGTAAAGAATTCAGCGGCAACGGCTGGCAGCGATCACGCGCCGCCGTCGCCGGCAATACACAGGGCAACAAGGGCAACAAGGGCAACACGCAAGGCAAGGCAGTCATGCAATACACGCTGGACATCGGCGGGAGCATCGCGCGATGAATCTCCCGCTTCGCAACACCTTGGGCAACGCCTGGCCGACGCTCGCGATCATGCTGGGCGCGTCGGTATGGGGCATGGTCTGGTATCCGCTGCGCATGCTCCACGCCCTTGACGTGACAGGTACGGCCGCGAGCGCGCTGACGAGCGGCGCGGGGTGCCTGTTCGTGCTGCTCGTACGGCGCAGCGCGATCAGGACGGTCCGCTGGCATTGGCTGCTGCCCGCGCTCGCGCTGTTCGCGGGCATCACCAATCTTGGCTTCGTGTGGGGCGCGATCCACGGCCAGGTGATGCGCGTGCTGCTGCTGTTCTATCTGACGCCCGCGTGGACTGCGCTGTTCGCGCATTTCATCCTGCACGAGCGGCTGACGTGGGCGGGCGCGGGGCTCGCGGCGCTGTCGCTGGCGGGTGCGATGATGATGCTGTGGTCGCCGCAGCTCGGCATTCCTGTGCCCGGCAGTCTCGCCGAATGGGCCGGGCTCGCGGCGGGCATGTCCTTCGCGATGAGCAACGTGCTGATCCTCAAGACGAGCCGCGTGCTGCCCGGCATGAAGGCGGAGATGCGCACGGCTGTGATCTTCGGCGGCGCGGCGATTTTCGGCGGTTGCGCATCTTTCTTCGAATCGATGCCCGCGCCGCCGACGGGCGCGCATATGGGCATGGCCGTGTTCCTCGTGCTCGCCATCGGCTTCGTGCTGGCCACCAACAACATGCTCGTGCAATACGGGCTCGCGCGCGTGCCGGCCAACCGGGCGTCTATCATCATGCTGTTCGAGATCGTCATCACGGCGCTCACGGCGTGGCTGTTCGCGGGCGAAGTGCCCGGTCCGCGCGAATGGGCGGGCGGCGCGTGCATCGTGCTGGCCTCGGCGCTGTCGAGCTGGGTGCATCGGGTGAAGCCTGCAGAGAAGGCGGACGCCGGCAAGGATGGAAACGCCGATGGCAACGGTAAGAATCGCCCACGCGCGATGGTATGATTGCCCCTCATTGGCCGGCGGTGCAGCGTAGGGCGCACCGCGGCGCCGGAATCGCAGCGGGCTCGCGCTCCGTCGTGCCGTCAGTCGGGGTGTGAACCCGATGGCGGTTCGCAGATGAACCCGCGCGTTCCGTTTCCATAAATTATTTCTCAAACAGCGAAATCGCCGTGCGTCTGACCTCGATCAAACTCGCTGGCTTCAAGTCATTCGTCGATCCCACGCATTTCCAGGTTCCGGGCCAGCTCGTCGGCGTGGTCGGTCCCAACGGTTGCGGCAAGTCCAACATCATCGATGCCGTGCGCTGGGTGCTCGGCGAATCGCGCGCCTCGGAGCTGCGCGGCGAGTCGATGCAGGACGTGATCTTCAACGGCTCGACGGCGCGCAAGCCGGGTAGCCGCGCCAGCGTCGAACTCGTGTTCGACAACGCCGACGGCCGTGCCGCCGGCCAGTGGGGCCAGTATGCCGAAATCGCCGTCAAGCGCGTGCTGACGCGCGACGGCACGTCGAGCTACTACATCAACAATCTCCCCGCGCGCCGCCGCGACATCCAGGACATCTTCCTCGGCACGGGCCTCGGCCCGCGTGCGTACGCGATCATCGGGCAGGGCATGATCTCGCGGATCATCGAGGCGAAGCCCGAAGAACTGCGCGTGTTCCTCGAAGAAGCTGCGGGCGTGTCGAAGTACAAGGAACGCCGCCGCGAAACCGAGAACCGTCTGCATGACACGCGCGAGAATCTGACGCGCGTCGAGGATATCGTCCGCGAGTTGACGGCGAATCTGGAAAAGCTCGAAGCGCAGGCCGTCGTCGCGACGAAGTACAAGCAACTGCAGGCCGAAGGCGAAGAAAAGCAGCGCCTGTTGTGGCTGTTGCGCAAGAACGAGGCGGGCACCGAGCAGGACAAGCAGAAGCGCGCGATCGAACAGGCACAGATCGACCTCGAAGCGCACACGGCGAAGCTGCGCGAAGTCGAAGCGCAACTCGAAACGCTGCGTGTCGCGCACTATTCGGCCAGCGACGCGATGCAGGGCGCACAAGGCGCGCTGTACGAAGCGAACGCCGAGGTGAGCCGCCTCGAAGCCGAAATCAAGTTCATCGTCGAATCGCGCAACCGCGTACAGGCGCAGATCGCCGCGCTGACGGCGCAGCGCGAGCAGTGGCTCGCGCAGGCGCAAAAGGCCCAGGACGATCTCGAAGACGCCGAAATCCAGCTCGGAGAAGGCGAAGAAAAGGCGGTGATCGCCGAAGAGACGGCGGCCGCGAAGCACGACGCGATGCCTGCGCTCGAAGCGCGCTGGCGCGATGCGCAGTCGCAACTGAACGAGGAGCGCGCCGGTATCGCGCAGACTGAGCAGGCGCTCAAGCTCGAAGCCGCGCACCAGCGCAACGCCGACCAGCAGTTGCAGCAGTTGCAGCAGCGTCAGGAACGTCTGAAGACGGAAGCGGGCGGGCTGGACGCGCCCGACGAGGCGCAGCTTGAAGAGTTGCGCATGCAGCTTGCCGAGCACGAAGAGATTTTGAGCGAAGCGCAAGCGCGTCTCGCCGATGCGCAGGACACGCTGCCGCGTCTGGACGGCGAGCGCCGCGCCGCGCAGGAACGCGTGCAGGCGGAAAGCGCCCAGATCCATCAGCTCGAAGCACGTCTGGCCGCACTGCGCCAGTTGCAGGAAAACGTGCAGACGGAAGGCAAGGTCCAGCCGTGGCTCGACAAGCACGAGCTGGGCGCGCTGCCGCGTCTGTGGAAGAAGCTGCATGTCGAAGCCGGTTGGGAAACCGCGCTCGAATCCGTGCTGCGCGAGCGTCTTGCCGCGGTCGAAGTGTCGAATCTCGACTGGGTGAAACACTTCGTCAGCGACGCGCCACCCGCCAAGCTCGCGTTCTACGCGCCGCCCGCGGCTGGTCAGCCGGTGGCTGCGCCGCCGTCGCTGCGGCCGTTGGTGTCGCTGGTGCGCATCGACGACGCCGGCATCCGCGCGGTGCTCAACGATTGGCTCGGCAACACGTTCATCGCCGACGATCTGCCCCAGGCGCTGTCGATGCGCGCGCAACTGCCGGAAGGCGGCGCGTTTGTCGTGAAGGCCGGGCACGTGGTGACGCGCGTCGGTGTGCAACTGTACGCGGCCGATTCCGAGCAGGCGGGCATGCTCGCGCGTCAGCAGGAAATCGAAAACCTGACGCGCCAGGTGCGCGCGCAGGCGCTGCTCGCCGAAGAGGCGAAGGCGGCCGCGATTCGCGCTGAGGCTGCGCATACGCAGGCATCGAATGCGTTGACGGAAGTGCGCCAGCAGGCCGAGCGCGCGACCCAGCGCGTGCACGCGCTGCAGATGGACGTGCTCAAGCTCACCCAGGCGCACGAGCGCTACACGCAGCGCAGCACGCAGATCAGCGAGGAACTCGAAGAGATCACCGCGCAGATCGACGAGCAGCGCGCGTTGCGCACGGAGTCGGAAGCGAACTTCGAGCGCCACGACGGCGAACTCGCCGAATTGCAGGCGCGTTTCGAAGACAACCAGCTTGCGTTCGAATCGCTCGATGAAGAACTGGGCAACGCGCGCAACCAGGCGCGCGATCTCGACCGCGCCGCCACCGATGCACGCTTTGCCGCGCGCAACTCGGCGAACCGTATCGACGAGCTGAAGCGCAGCATCCAGGTCGCGCATGAGCAGAGCGAGCGCGTCGCCGGTTCGCTCGAAGACGCGCGCGCCGAACTCGAAACGATCAACGAGCAGACCGCGCACACGGGCTTGCACGACGCGCTTGAAATCCGCCGCGCGAAGGAAGAGTCGCTGCACGCCGCGCGTCTGGAACTCGACGATCTGACCGCGAAGCTGCGTGCTTTGGACGAACTGCGGCTGACCACTGAACGCTCGTTGCAACCGCTGCGCGACCGCATCACCGAATTGCAGTTGAAGGAACAGGCCGCACGCCTGAACGCCGAGCAGTTCATCGAGCAGCTGACGGCGGCGGGTGTCGACGAAGCCGACCTGCAGGCGAAGCTCACGTCGGACATGAAGCCGTCGTATCTGCAGGGCGAAGTGACGCGCATCAACAACGCGGTCACCGCGCTCGGCCCCGTCAACATGGCCGCGCTCGACGAGCTGAAGGCGGCGTCGGAACGCAAGACTTTCCTCGACGCGCAATCGGCCGACCTGAACAACGCAATCGAAACGCTCGAAGACGCGATCCGCAAGATCGACCAGGAAACGCGCACGCTGCTGCAAGGCACGTTCGACGAGGTGAACCGTCATTTCGGCGAGCTGTTCCCGCGTCTCTTTGGCGGCGGCCAGGCGAAGCTCATCATGACGGGCGACGAGATTCTCGACGCAGGCGTGCAGGTGATGGCGCAGCCGCCGGGCAAGAAGAACTCGACGATTCACCTGCTGTCGGGCGGCGAAAAGGCGCTGACGGCGACGGCCCTCGTGTTTGCGATGTTCCAGCTGAATCCGGCGCCGTTCTGCCTGCTGGACGAAGTGGACGCGCCGCTCGACGACGCGAACACTGAACGTTTCGCGAACCTCGTGCGCGCGATGTCGGAGAAGACGCAGTTCCTGTTCATTTCCCACAACAAGATCGCGATGGAAATGGCGCAGCAACTGATCGGGGTGACGATGCAGGAGCAGGGCGTCTCGCGGATCGTGGCCGTCGACATGGAAACGGCTGCGGGATTTGTCCAGAATATCGTTTAAACGTCCACCCGCGCGTCGCTTCGGTTGTGCGCGGGTGTTGCTGAAACAGAATTGAATTCGCTGCGCGTCTGCGCCCGCAGCGGCGGTGCGTGTCACTCCCGGTGTCACCGCCAGCCGCGCGAACCAGGCGCTGCGCGCAACGACGATAAGAATTGCAGATGGGGAGCGTGCATGGACGAGTTGACACTCGGATTGATTGGCGCGGGCGCCGTGGTGGTCGGGGGAGTGGTGGTCTACAACGCGTGGCAGGGCGCGAAGGTGCGCCGCAGGATGCCGCGGCCGATGCCCGCCGATGCGGCGGACCCGCTCGTCCGGGACGACCAGATGGAGCAAAGCCCGTTCATCGAGCCGGCGCGCCCGACGACGCGCCGCGAATCCACTGCGGGCGACCCGGCGGAAGCCGCGCGCGTCGAGCCGACTTTCGGCGGCGTCGCGCCGCTCGACACGCCAGCGGATATCCAGGCTGAGAACACGTCGCCGAACGGTTTCCCCGAAGATGAAGAGGCCGCGCAGCCGGGTGCCGAGGTGCATGCCGACGACGAGCGGAACGAGCCGATTTTGCCCGCTGCCACGACGATTTCGTCGGCGCCGCCGGCCATCGTCGATCGGCGCATCGACTGCATCGTGCCGATCAGGCTTTCGTCATCCGTGACGGGCGACAAGGTGCTGCCGCTCGCGCAGCGTCTGCGCCGTGCGGGCAGCAAGCCGGTGCATATCGAAGGCAAGCCGGAAGGCGGCGGCGCGTGGGAACTGCTGCAAAACGGCATGCGCTACGAAGACCTGCGCGCGGCTGCGCAGCTCGCGAACCGCAGCGGCCCGCTCAACGAGCTGGAGTTCTCCGAGTTCGTCACGGGTGTCCAGCAATTCGCCGACGCGCTCGATGCATCGCCCGAGTTTCCGGACATGATGGAAACGGTGTCGATGGCCCGGGAACTCGACGGCTTTGCGGCGCAATGCGACGCGCAACTGTCGATCAACGTGCTGTCGGACGGCGCGCCGTGGTCGGCGAACTACGTGCAGGCCGTCGCGTCCCAGGACGGGCTGCTGCTGTCGCGCGACGGCACGCGCTTCGTCAAGCTCGACGCGAAGCAAAGCCCCGTGTTCATGCTGCAGTTCGGCGACACCAACTTCCTGCGCGACGATCTCACGTACAAGGGCGGCCAGATGATCACGCTGGTGCTCGACGTGCCCGTCGCGGATGAAGACATCCTGCCGTTCCGCCTGATGTGCGATTACGCGAAGTCGCTGGCGGAGCGCATCGGCGGGCGCGTGGTCGACGATGGCCGTCGGCCGCTGCCGGAAAGCGCGCTGCTCGCCATCGAGCAGCAGTTGATGACGCTTTACGCGAAGCTCGAGCAGGCGGGGATTCCGGCTGGCTCGCCGGCGACGCGGCGACTGTTCAGCCAGTAAGCGCACGACACTAGTTACCCGACGAAACTTCGTCATAGCCGGACAAACAACCGGACAAACAACCGGACAAACCGCCTGACGCGTGCCACCGCTTCAGGCGGTTTTCATTTGGGTCTCTCGATTCGCGTAGTTACCTTGCGCAGCCCACTCTGCGGACGGCTTCATCCCACGTCGTCCTGCCACGGTTGGCCGCTGATCCACGCCTTGATCGCGGCGACCACCGCCTCGTCCCTTCCATAGAACCCATGGTGCGACAACGCCTCGCAGGGTTTGCCACGCACGTCGCCGCCATGCACGGTGATCAGCGCGTACTGGCTGCTCTCCGCGATGCGTCTTAGCGCTTCGTACGAGCAGAGGAAGCAGCCATCGTCGGCGTGCTGTACGAATAGCTGGCGCGGGTGGATCGCGCCATAGTCGAAGCCGATCAACGGCGTGACCTGGCCGCGCGCGGGACTGCTGAGCGTGGAGGTATGCACGACGGCGTCCCAAACGTCGGGCAACGCACGGCCCACATACGCCGTCGAGATCGTGCCGCGGCTGGTGCCGACCAGCACGAGCTTCGCCTGCGGGAAGCGGTTGCGCAGACTGGCTGCGACCTGGGCGAGATCCTGCGCGGAGCGCGGCGACGCGCGGAACGCGTCGGAGTAGCCGCCGGGTTGATCGGACGGGGCATCGACGATTGCCGTTGCGAACTGCGCGTCCACGAATAGCTGGCGTGCGCGAATCAGGAAGTTGTTCTTCTCGCGTATGCGGATCGTGCCGTCGGGCTGTTGCGACAGTTCGAGATCGCCCGCGCTGCCTGGGAACATCACGAGCACCCAACGCGGCGCGCTGCCGTCCTGCTGCGTGAGTAGATAGGAGATCGACGTGCCCTCCGCGAGCGGCACGCTGACCACCTGCTCGCTTGCCATTGCGCCTCGCGCGCTGAAAAGGGCGAGCGCTCCCAGAAGCACGAGCAGGCAACGGACGAAATGGACGAAACGGACGACGATAGCGGACATGGCGATAGGTTCTCCCAGTCGATGCGTGCCGATGTGGATGGAAGCACGCGATGGACGGCAGGCGACAAGGTCGCATTGCGAGCCGCGCGCTGTCAACGGTTTGCACGCGAACTGGCCGATCGGCCAGGACTTGTAGGAATACGTTCGGCCTGGGTTTGCGCGCGCACGAAACTGGCCATCCGGCCGATGCGACAGGAAGCGCTTCCTGAGATAATCTGACATCCCGTTACCATCCGCGAAACGCCGACAGCATGGCCCGAACCAACGTCCCTGATCCAGCAACCAGCGCACCCGCCGAGCGGGCGTTGTGGCTGCGCGCCGAACTCGAGCGCGCGAACCACGCGTACTACGTGCTCGACCAGCCGGACTTGCCCGACGCGGAATACGACAAGCTGTTCAAGGAACTGCAGCAGGTCGAAAGCGAGCATCCCGATCTCATCACGCCGGATTCGCCCACGCAACGGGTTGGCGGCGAAGTGGCGAGCGGCTTTCAGCCCGTCGTGCACGACCTGCCGATGCTGTCGCTGAACAACGGTTTTTCGGATGAAGACATCGCGGCTTTCGACAAGCGCGTGTCGGACGCACTGCACGAGGCGAGCGTCGACTACGCGTGCGAACTGAAGTTCGACGGTCTGGCCATCTCGCTGCGCTACGTGGACGGCCAGTTCACGCAGGCGTCCACGCGCGGCGACGGCGCGACGGGCGAGGACGTGACGGAGAACGTGCGCACCATTCGCTCGATACCTTTGAAGCTCAAGGGCAAGCGCGTGCCGAAGCTGCTCGACGTGCGCGGCGAAGTGCTGATGTTCAAACGCGATTTCGACAAGCTGAACCAGCGTCAGCGCGACGCGGAGCAGCGCGAGTTCGCGAACCCGCGCAATGCGGCGGCGGGCAGTTTGCGGCAGCTCGATTCGAAGATCACCGCACAGCGTCCGCTGTCGTTCTTCGCGTATGGGATCGGCGTGCTCGACGGCATCGAGATGCCGGCCACGCACAGCGAACTGCTCGACTGGTATCACGAGATGGGCTTGCCCGTGAACAGCGAGCGCGCCGTCGTGCAGGGCGCCGAAGGGCTGCTCGGCTTCTTCCAGAAGGTGGGCGAGAAGCGCGACAAGCTGCCGTATGACATCGACGGCGTCGTCTACAAGGTGAATCGCCGCGATCAGCAGGACACGCTGGGCTTCGTTTCACGCGCGCCGCGCTTTGCGCTCGCGCACAAGTTCCCGGCGCAAGAGGCGTTGACGAAGCTCGTCGCCATCGACGTGCAGGTCGGACGCACGGGCGCGATCACGCCCGTCGCGCGGCTCGAGCCCGTGTTCGTTGGCGGCGCAACGGTGACGAACGCGACGCTGCACAACGAGGACGAAGTGCGTCGCAAGGACATCCGTATCGGCGACACCGTGATCGTGCGACGCGCAGGCGACGTGATTCCCGAGGTGGTCGGCGCGTTGCTCGACCGGCGTCCGGCCGACGCGCACGAGTTCGTGATGCCGACGCAATGCCCCGTATGCGGTTCCGCGATCGAGCGGCTGCCGGACGAAGCGATCGCGCGCTGCACGGGCGGCCTGTTCTGTCCGGCGCAGCGCAAGCAGGCGCTGTGGCATTTCGCGCAGCGCCGCGCGCTTGATATCGACGGCCTGGGCGAAAAGATCATCGATCAACTGGTCGAACTGAATCTGGTGCGCACGCCAGCCGATCTCTTCAACCTGGGCTTTGCGACACTCGCCGAACTCGATCGCTTTGCGGAAAAGTCCGCGCAGAACCTCATCGATTCGCTCGAAAAGGCCAAGCACACCACGCTCGCGCGCTTCATCTACGCGCTCGGCATCCGGCATGTCGGTGAATCGACGGCGAAGGATCTGGCCAAGCACTTCGGCTCGCTCACGCCGATCATGGATGCGTCGGTCGAAGAGCTGCTCGAAGTGAACGATGTCGGTCCCATCGTCGCCGAGTCGATCCATCAGTTCTTTGCCGAGGAGCACAACCGCACGGTCATCGAGCAGTTGCGCGCGCCCGGCAAGGTGACATGGCCGGAAGGACCGCCGGCGCCGAAGGCGCCGCAGGGCGTGCTGGCGGGCAAGACGGTCGTGCTGACGGGCACGCTGCCCACGATGGGCCGCGACGAAGCGAAGGAGTTGCTGGAAGCAGCCGGCGCGAAGGTGGCCGGCTCGGTGTCGAAGAAGACCGATTACGTGGTGGCGGGTGCCGAAGCGGGCAGTAAGCTCGCAAAGGCCGAGGAACTCGGCGTCCCCGTGCTCGACGAAGATGGTATGCGTAAGCTCCTGGAGGGGCAGACAACATGATTCACGAAATCCTCAAGATGGGCGATCCGCGCCTGCTGCGCATCGCCAAGCCGGTTGATCATTTCGACACGCCCGAACTGCACGAGCTCGTCCGGGACATGTTCGAGACGATGCATGACGCCAATGGCGCCGGGCTCGCCGCGCCGCAGATCGGCGTCGATCTTCAGGTCGTCATCTTCGGTTTCGGCCATAACGAGCGTTATCCCGACGCGCCTTCCGTGCCGGAAACGGTGCTGATCAATCCGACCATCACGCCCGTTTCTCTGGATACGGAGGAGGGCTGGGAAGGCTGCCTGTCGGTGCCGGGCTTGCGCGGCGCGGTGAGTCGCCTGTCGATGATCCGCTATCACGGCTTCGATCAGTTCGGCAAACCGATCGATCGCGTCGCCGAGGGCTTCCATGCGCGCGTCGTCCAGCACGAGTGCGATCACCTGATCGGCAAGCTGTATCCGATGCGAATCACGGATTTCTCCAAGTTCGGCTTTACCGAAGTGCTGTTTCCCGACCTCGATCCGAAATCGGACGATTGAGTTTCAGACGCCGAAAAGGAAAAAGCCCGCGCGAGCGGGCTTTTCTCATGTCGAGAAGCGTCGATGGACTGACGTCCGATCTCAGAACGACTCGTCCGGACCGAGATAACGCCACTGTCCGGGCGGTAATGCCCCGAGCATGACCTGACCCATCCGCACGCGCTTGAGGCCCACCACGTCCAGCCCGACCAGTTCGCACATCCGGCGAATCTGACGCTTCTTGCCTTCTCGCAGCACGAAGCGCAGTTGCTCGCCGTTCTGCCAGTCGACCAGTGCGGGCTTGAGCGGCACGCCGTCGAGTTCGAGGCCGTGGCGCAATTGCTCGAGACTTTCGGGCGGGAAGTGTTGTTCGACGTCCGTTTCGACGTCGCCGTACGCGACGCGCACCAGGTATTCCTTGTCGATTTCCGAATGACCGCCGATCAACTGCTTCGCGACGCGGCCGTCCTGCGTCAACACCAGCAAGCCCGTCGAATCGATGTCGAGGCGGCCCGCCGGCGCGAGCTGGCGCAGATGCGCGACCGAGAAGCGCGTGTCCGTCTGGTCGCCGTCCCAGTGGTTCTCGGGTTTGACGAGCGTCACGGCCGGCTCGTAACCGTCTTCCGCCTGACCCGATACCAGGCCAACCGGCTTGTGTATGAGGATCGTGACCAGCTTCATCTGCATGGCTTGCGCGGCGGGATCGATCTGGATATTGGCGTCGGGGCGCACCTTCGTGCCGAGCGTATCGATGACGACGCCGTCGACGGTCACCCAGCCTTTCTCGATCCATTCGTCCGCTTCGCGGCGCGAGCACAGGCCGAGTTCGGACATCAGCTTCGACAGGCGCAGGTTGCCGGGGGCGTCGTTGAATTCGCCTTCGTCGCGGTGTCGCGGGGCGGCCTCCGGGCGAGCCTTGCGCGCCGGTTTCGGGGCCGCGCGGTCGAATTGGGCCGGGCGGTCGAAGCTGTCGTCGAGCGAGCGCGGGTCGCGTTTTGCCTTCGGTGCGCGCGGTGTCGCGCTGGCTGACGCATCGGCGTCGGGGCGGTTTGCGTACGCGCTTTTCACGGGCTTCGCGTAGGTGCGTTCGCCGCGGGCTTGCGTGTCGTCGCTGCGAGTACGGCGCGGCGCACCTTCGCTGCGTGGGCGTCGTTCGGCAGATGCATCGCGCTCGCCGGAGAAACGCGGGCGGGGCGATTCGCTGCGGTCGCGCGGTGCGCTACGGCGTTCGTCGCCCTCACGCGGGGCGCGGGGAGCACGGCGTGCGTCGTCGTCACGGGAGAAACGCGGTGCGCTACGGCGTTCGTCGCCCTCACGCGGGGCGCGGGGAGCCCGGCGCGCATCGTCGTCACGGCCGACACGCGGCGCACTACGGCGTTCGTCGCCATCACGCGGTGCGCGGGGAGCGCGGCGTGCGTCGTCGTCACGAGAGAAACGCGGCGCGCTGCGGCGTTCGTCGCCGTCACGCGGGGCACGGGGTGCTCGGCGTGCGTCGTCGTCACGGCCGAAACGCGGGGCACTACGGCGTTCGTCGCCGTCACGCGGTGCGCGGGGTGCTCGGCGTGCGTCGTCGTCACGGCCGAAACGCGGGGCACTACGGCGTTCGTCGCCGTCACGCGGTGCGCGGGGCGCGCGGCGTGCATCGTCGTCACGGGAGAAGCGCGGTGCGCTGCGGCGTTCGTCGCCGTCACGCGGTGCGCGGGGTGGACGGCCTGCGTCGCCGTCACGGGAGAAGCGCGGTGCACTGCGCCGTTCGTCGCCATCGCGGGAAAAGCGCGGTGCACGGTCGCTTGCGCCTGCCGAAGCGGCGCCACGCGAAGGACGATCCGACGGCGCGCGTCGTTCGGTCCGGTCGCCCGCGTCACGGCGGAAACCGCCGCTTCCTGCGGCGCCCTCCCTGCGCGCCGGACGGTCACCCATCGAGCGGCGTTCGAACGAACCGGGATCGCCACGTTCGCGCGAACCCGCGCCCGCTGCGCGCGCGGGCCGGTCGCCCGAGCGCGGCGACGCGCCGTCACGCGCACCCGCCGACGGTCCGCGTCGCTCGCCCGGGCCGCCCGCCGGCTTGCCGGCAGCGCGCCTCGGTGTTTCGCCGCTAGCTGCCGCGCCTCGGCGCGCAGCGCTTGCGCCCGCGGAGCCGGCGCCGCCGCGCGGCCCCGTCGAAGCAGCGCCTTTGGCTGGGGCGGCGGGCCGCGTCGTCTTGCGTGCCGTCGTGCTGCCCGGACGCACAGGGGTGCGCTCGGACGAACTCGGCCGCGGATGCTTGGCTGTCAGTTTGACTCGCATGAAATCTCACACTGCGATCGCGCGCAGCAGCTCCGTTTCGACCTGGATTTGTCGTCGGTTGTCAGAGAGGCCGTGTCCATCAAGTAGGAACACGTCCTCGACGCGTTCGCCGAGTGTATTGATCCGCGCCGCATGGACGCCGACCCGGTGCTCGGCCAGCACGCGCGCGATCGAATAAAGAAGGCCCGGCCGGTCGTTGGCCGACACGGACAGGATGTAATACTGGCCACGCTCGTCGGCCCGCAGGTCGACGCGCGGCGTCACGGGGAACGTGCGCGACAGGCGCGACAGCCGGCCCTTCGACGGCTCAGGCAACAACGTGCCTTCCGCCCTCAGGCGCCCTGCCAGTTCCTGTTCGACGAGGTTGGCGATGTCGCGATAGTGGACGTCACGCTCGGTATGCGCAACGAGAAAGTTGTCGAGGGCATAACCGTGTCGGGTGGTGCTCACGCGCGCATCGAGCACAGACAGCGAATTGCGGTCGAAATACGCGCAGATGCCCGCGAACAGATCGGGGCGGTCCTTCACGTAGACGAGCACCTGCAACGCCTCACCGATGGGCGAGGGCCGCGCGCGCACGATCGGCGTCTCCGTCTCCACATGACGGTGCAGCACGCGCGTCTGCCACGCGATGTCGGCAGCGTCGTGGCGCAGGAAGTAGCCGACGTCGAGCTTGTCCCACAGCGCGCGGTGCGCGTTCTCGGGCACCGTTTCGAGGCGCAGCAGCGCGAGCGCTTCTTCCTGGCGCTGCTTGAGTTCCGAATGCGCGTCGGGGCGGGCGCCGCCGAGCACGGCGAGCGTCGCACGGTACAGGTCTTCGAGCAGCTTGCCTTTCCACGTGTTCCAGACTTTCGGGCTGGTGCCGCGAATGTCGGCCACCGTCAGCAGATACAGCGCCGTCAGGCGCCGCTCGGTGCCGACCAGATCGGCGAACCGCTTGATCACTTCCGGGTCGCTCGTGTCCTGCTTCTGGGCGACCTGGCTCATCGTCAGGTGATGCTGGACGAGCCAGACGATTAGCGCCGTGTCGTCGGTGGAAATGTCGTGCTCGCGGCAGAAGCGGCGCGCGTCGGCCATGCCGAGGGTGGAGTGATCACCGCCGCGACCCTTCGCGATGTCGTGGAACAGCGCGGCCACGTACAGCACGTACGGCCGCTCGAAGTTCACGATCAACTGGCTGCAGAACGGGTATTCGTGCGCGTGCTCGGCAACCGCGAAGCGCCGCATGTTCCGAAGCACCATCAGAATGTGCTGATCGACGGTATAGACGTGATACAGATCGTGCTGCATCTGTCCGACGATCCGGCGGAAGTTCAGCAGATAGCGCCCTAGCACGCTGGTCTGGTTCATCAGACGCATCGCATGCGTGATGCCCTGCGGCTGCTTGAGGATTTCCATGAAGAGGCGCCGGTTTTCCGGATCTCGCCGCCAGCGGTGGTCCATCTTGTCGCGCGCGTTGTAGAGCGCGCGCAGCGTGCGTGCAGACAGCCCTTTGACGCCGGGCGTCTCTTCGTACAGCAGGAAGGCTTCGAGGATCGCGTTCGGCTCGCGCTCGAAAACGTCGTCGCTGGCGATTTCCAGCATGCCCTGTTTCTCGACGAAACGATCGGACAGAACGCGAGTAATACCGCTCGTGCTAGGAAAAAGCTGCGCTTCGATGTTCTGGATCAGAATGGTCGACAGCTGCGTGACGGCTTTGGCGGCCCAGTAGTAGCGGCGCATCAGCTGCTCGCTGGCCCGGCGCGTGGACGTGGCCTTGAAACCGAAGCTCTCGGCGAGCGGATTCTGCAGGTCGAATACCAGAATGTCCTGGCGACGCCCCGCCAGCACGTGCAACCGCGCGCGCAGCGTCTTCAGGAAGCCTTCGTTGCGGCGCAGTTCGCGCGCTTCTCGGTCCGTGATCAGGCCGCGCGCATCCAGTTCGCGCCAGCTGCAGCCGAAGCCGGCGGCCTGGGTAATCCACAGAATCAGCTGCAGGTCGCGCAGGCCGCCCGGACTTTCTTTGACATTCGGTTCGAGCGAGTAAGGCGAGTCCTGGAATTTCGCGTGACGCTGGCGCATTTCCAGGACTTTTGCCTGAAAGAACGCGCGCGGGTCGAGTGCGTCGCGGTAGCGGAGCGAAAAGCTCTCAAACAGCGCTGTGCTGCCGACGATGCGCCGCGCTTCGAGCAGCGAAGTCTGCACGGTGACATCGTTCGCCGATTCCTCGATGCATTGCGAGACCGTGCGCACGCTGCTGCCCAGTTCCAGCCCCAGATCCCACGCGAGCCCGATGAAGCGCTCGATGCGCGCTTCGAGATGCGCCACTGGCTCGTCGGGCAGCAGCACCAGAATGTCGATGTCGGAGTGGGGCGCGAGTTCGCCGCGCCCGTACCCGCCGACGGCCAGCAGTGCCAGCGACGCAGGCAGTTCGCACGCGGCCCACGCGCCGCGCAGCGCATCGTCGGTGATGCGCGCGAGCGCGTGCATCAGCGTGTCGACATTGGTCGCAGTCTTGAAGCGATCGAGCAGCGGGGTCTTGGCCACCTTGTAGTCCGCCTTGAGAGACGTGGCATCGGAAAGGGCGACAGCGTGAACGCTACTCATAGGCGGCGGGTGGCGGGGAAGGTGATCAGGCTGTGGCGGCGGCCGCGATTTGCGGGCGAGCGGGCGTGCCGGCGGAAACGGTCAGCACTTCGTAGCCCGTCGGCGTGACGAGAATGGTGTGCTCCCATTGCGCGGACAGGCTGCGGTCCTTCGTCTTGACGGTCCACTGGTCGGGCATCGTGCGGATGTCGCGACGGCCGGCGTTGATCATCGGCTCGATCGTGAAGATCATGCCCGCCTGCAACTCGATGCCCGTGCCGGGGCGGCCGTAGTGCAGCACCTGCGGATCGTCGTGGAAAACCTGGCCGATGCCGTGGCCGCAATACTCGCGCACGACGCTGTAGCCGAGGCCTTCCGCATGTTTCTGGATCGCATAACCGATGTCGCCGAGATGCGCGCCCGGGCGCACCTGCTCGATCCCGAGCCACATGCATTCGTACGTGGTCTGGACGAGACGCTTCGCCATGATCGAACCTTCGCCGACGATGAACATGCGGCTCGTGTCGCCGTAATAGCCGTTCTTGATCACCGTGACGTCGATATTGAGCGCGTCGCCGTTCTTCAGCGCCTTGTCGCCGGGAATGCCGTGACAGATCACGTCGTTCACCGATGTGCAGACGGCCTTCGGAAACGGCGGATAGCCCGGCGGCTGGTAGTTCAGCGGCGCGGGAATCGTGCCCTGCACGTTCGTCATGTATTCGTGGCACAGGCGGTCGAGTTCGCCCGTCGTGATGCCGGGTTTGACGAACGGCGTGATGTAGTCGAGCACCTCGCTCCCGAGGCGTCCGGCGATGCGCATCTGCGCGATATCGTCTTCGTTTTTGAGCGTAATAGCCATGAGTCGGGCCTGAAATGCGGGTTATCGTGTAATTATCGCACCTTATTCAGGTGATCGCTGGAATTTGCGGGACGCGAGGGCGGGCGGCGGCGCTTGCGGCGGGCGTTCCGCGCGGCCTTGCCGGGCGGCCAAATGGTGCGCGAACAGGGCAGTTGCTGACGCGGTGGTGCAACCGGCGGCCCAGACGGGAGCTACCGCGCAGGTTGAGTCCTGCAATGCTCGCGTGCTATACTCTTTGGCTAAGTCAATCGCCAGTTTGAATATTCAATGTTCAACTCGGCGGCAGGCTTCTTCGTGAGCGGCGTCATGCATAACATGCGGCGCAGTTCGCGGAATTCGCAAGCCGGCGCACCCAGGGTGTTCGCGGCGTCAGGTCTTCCCGAAGCGGCGAAGACGGCGCAGCGGATACGGCAGCCGGCTTAAGACCCAACCCTAGCGGAGATTTTCATGGCAGTTACCATGCGTCAAATGCTGGAAGCCGGTGTCCACTTCGGTCACCAGACGCGCTTCTGGAACCCCAAGATGGCCCCCTTCATCTTCGGCCATCGCAACAAGATTCACATCATCAACCTCGAAAAGACGCTGCCGATGTACAACGACGCACTGAAGTACGTGCGTCAGCTGGCAGCGAACCGCGGCACGATCCTGTTTGTCGGCACGAAGCGTCAATCGCGCGACACGATCGCTGAAGAAGCACAACGCGCTGGCATGCCGTTCGTCAACGCACGCTGGCTCGGCGGCATGCTGACCAACTTCAAGACGCTGAAGGTATCGATCAAGCGCCTGAAGGACATGGAAGCGGCAGTCGAGGCAGGCGAGCTCGAAAAGATGAGCAAGAAGGAGGCGCTGCTGTTCGAACGCGAAATCGCCAAGCTGCAAAAGTCGATCGGCGGCGTGAAGGACATGGGCGGCATTCCTGACGCAATCTTCGTGGTCGACGTCGGCTACCACAAGATCGCCGTGACGGAAGCGAACAAGCTGGGCATCCCCGTCATCGCCGTGGTCGACACGAACCACTCGCCGGAAGGCATCGACTACGTGATCCCGGGTAACGACGACGCCAGCAAGGCTGTTGCCCTGTACACGCAAGGTGTGGCTGAGGCGATCGTCGAAGGCCGTGCGAGCGCGGTCAACGAAGTCGTGCAGGCTGTCCGCGGTGGCGACGGCGACGAGTTCGTCGAGGTCAACGGGGAAGCGTAAAGCACCCTGTGTCCGGCAAAAAAGGGGGCTCTCTATAGGCCCCCTTTTTTTAAGTCGCGACGATCTGAATGAGCGTGCCGCAACGGGCACGCGGCAGCGCCCGAAAAAATGTGCGCTGCGCGGAAACGAAATGCTGTCGCCGGCATCGAATGCGGGCGGCGTGTGACAGACAGACTCAAGGAGCGAATGATGGCGGCAATTACCGCAAGCATGGTGGCAGAACTGCGCGCGAAGACCGATGCGCCGATGATGGAATGCAAGAAGGCGCTGACGGAAGCCGACGGCGACATGGCGCGTGCGGAAGAACTGCTGCGCGTGAAGCTCGGCAACAAGGCCAGCAAGGCCGCGTCGCGCGTCACGGCTGAAGGCGTGATCGCTTCGTTCATCGAAGGCGGCGTTGGCGCGATCGTCGAGCTGAACTGCGAAACCGACTTCGTTTCGAAGAACGACGACTTCATCGGCTTCACGAAGCAGGTCGCCGAACTCATCGTCAAGCAAAACCCGGCTGACGTCGCTGCGCTGTCGGCGCTGCCGCTGGAAGGCTCGACGGTCGACGCAGTGCGCTCGGCGCTGGTCGGCAAGATCGGTGAAAACCTGTCGATCCGCCGTTTCGCGCGCTTCGAAACGTCGAACCAGCTGGCTGCGTACCTGCACGGCACGCGTATCGGCGTGCTGGTCGAGTACACGGGCGCGGACGAGCAGGTCGGCAAGGACGTCGCGATGCACATCGCGGCGATGAAGCCGGTCTCGCTGTCGTCGGACGAAGTTCCCGCTGACCTGATCGCCAAGGAACGCAGCATCGCTGAACAGAAGGCTGCTGAATCGGGCAAGCCGGCTGAGATCGTCGCCAAGATGGTCGACGGCTCGGTGCAGAAGTATCTGAAGGAAGTGTCGCTGCTGAACCAGCCGTTCGTGAAGAACGACAAGCAGACGATCGAGCAGATGCTGAAGGCAGCGAACTCGAGCGTGCAGAAGTTCGCGCTGTTCGTGGTCGGCGAGGGCATTGAGAAGCGTCAGGACGACTTCGCGGCCGAAGTCGCTGCGCAAGTCGCTGCTGCAAAGCAGCAATAAGCGTTATTTAAGTTTCACGCAGTACCGTTTCACCCGCGGCGGAGCTGGACTTCGCCGCGGCCGGCAGCGCCACCGGGCTGCGCGCGCGAAAGCCGCGCCGCAGCCACCGGTTGGCAGGCCCCGATCAGTCGTCGAGGCAGGTCAATTTGGCGGCGCTTGCCCGAACCCCTATTTCGCCCCTACAGTTAGTTTCTTGTTGTTTGGCGGCTTTTTGCCCTGCTCAGCGCGACCCGGATATCTCTATGCCCACTGCCTATAAACGCGTCCTCCTCAAACTCTCTGGCGAAGCCCTGATGGGCGACGATGCATTCGGCATCAATCGCGCGACGATCGAAAGAATGGTGGCGGACATGGCCGAGGTGGTGCGGCTCGGCACGCAACTGGCGGTGGTGATCGGTGGCGGCAATATCTTTCGTGGCGTGGCGGGCGGCGCAGCGGGCATGGACCGTGCAACGGCTGACTACATGGGCATGCTGGCCACGATGATGAACGCGCTGGCGCTGCAGGACGCAATGCGTCACGCCGGCATCGAGGCGCGCGTGCAGTCGGCGCTGCGCATGGACCAGGTGGTCGAGCCTTACATCCGTCCCCGCGCGATCCGTCAGCTGGAAGAAGGCAAGGTCGTGATCTTCGCGGCCGGCACGGGCAACCCGTTCTTCACGACGGACACGGCGGCTGCGCTGCGCGGCTCGGAAGTGGGCGCCGAAGTGGTGCTGAAGGCGACCAAGGTGGACGGCGTCTACTCGGCTGACCCGAAGAAGGACCCGTCGGCCACGCGCTATACGACGATCAGTTTCGACGAGGCGATCGGCCGCAATCTGCAGGTGATGGACGCGACGGCGTTCGCGCTGTGCCGCGACCAGAAGCTGCCGATCCGCGTGTTTTCGATCGTCAAGCCGGGCGCGCTCAAGCGCATCGTGCAGGGCGAAGACGAAGGCACCCTCGTCCACGTGTAAACTCTCTTTCACGTCTGTGGGCTTGAACGCGGGCTCAGGCTGCGCCTCGCGCGCTTATGGGCCCGCATCGTTTTGATGGTTCGGAGGTTTAATCATGTCTTTGGCTGACACCAGGAAAAGCGCTGAGCAAAAGATGCAGCGCTCGATCGACGCGTTCAAGAACGATCTGTCGAAGATCCGCACGGGCCGTGCTCACACGGGCCTGCTCGATCACATTCAGGTCGACTACTACGGTTCGCCCGTGCCGATCTCGCAGGTCGCGAACCTGACGCTGATCGACGCGCGCACGATCGGCGTGCAACCGTGGGAAAAGAAGATGATCACGGTCGTCGAAAAGGCGATCCGCGAATCGGATCTGGGTCTGAACCCGGCGTCGCAAGGCGATGTGATCCGCGTACCGATGCCCGCGCTGACGGAAGAGCGCCGCCGCGAACTGACGAAGGTCGTCAAGAGCGAAGGCGAAACGGCCAAGGTGGCCGTGCGCAATCTGCGCCGCGACGCCAACGAGGCGCTGAAGAAACTCGTGAAGGACAAGGAGATTTCGGAAGACGACGAGCGTCGCGGTAGCGACGACATCCAGAAGCTGACGGACAAGTTCGTCGCCGAAATCGACAAGCTCGTACAGACCAAGGAAGGCGAGATCATGACGGTTTGACGGTCTGGCGCACACCAGACCCCAAGACTTTCACTGATCATCGTTTCTTTCTTTGCAGCTTTACCCGACGGCCATGACCTATACAAGCTCAACCGTTCGCGTCCCTGACGTTTCAGCCGTACCACGTCATATCGCGATCATCATGGACGGCAATGGCCGTTGGGCGACGCAACGCCGCCTGCCGCGCGTGGCGGGCCATACGCGCGGCGTCGACGCCGTGCGCGCAGCCGTCGAGGCGTGCGCGCGCCAGGGCGTCGAATACCTGACGCTGTTCGCATTCAGTTCGGAAAACTGGCGCCGTCCGACCGACGAAGTGTCGTTCCTGATGCGCCTGTTCGTGACCGCGCTCGAGCGCGAGATTGGCAAGCTGCACGCGAACGGCATCCGCCTGCGCGTGGTCGGCGATCTGTCGATGTTCGACAAGAAGATCCAGGATCTGATCGCACGCGCCGAAACCAAGACGGCGCGCAACACGCGCCTCACGCTCACCATCGCCGCGAACTACGGCGGCCGCTGGGACATCATGCAGGCCACGCGCAAGCTGGTCGAGCAGTCGGTGGCGGCGGGGCGTCCCGTCGAGGTCAACGAAGATGCCTTCGCCGAGCATCTTGCGATGGCCTACGCACCCGAGCCGGACCTGTTCATCCGCACGGGCGGCGAGCAGCGCATCAGCAACTTCCTGCTGTGGCAGCTCGCCTACACCGAGTTCTATTTCACTGACACCTACTGGCCGGATTTCGACGCCGACGCGCTCGGCCGCGCCATCGGTTCATACACGGGGCGCGAGCGCCGCTTCGGACGCACGAGCGCGCAGCTCGAGCCGCAATCGCAAAACGTCGATTCGCTTCCATGCTAAAAACCCGTGTCATCACGGCGATCGTCCTGCTGGCTATTCTTCTGCCTGTCACGCTTTGGGCGCCGATCGGCGGCTTTGGCGCGCTGATCGCGTTCGTCGTCGTGTTCGCCGCGTGGGAATGGGCGCGGCTTCTGAAGCTGCCGGGCGCCGGTCCCGTGATCTACGCGATCGTCGCCGCGCTGGCGCTGGTCGCCAGCACGAAGCTCGGCACAGGCGTCACGGCGCCGCGCCCGCTCTTCGAGGCGTCGTCAATCTTCTGGATATTCGCCGGCCCGTTCGTGCTGCTGCGCAAGCCGACGCTCGCGCAAGGCGCATGGCGGCCGTTCCTGCTGCTGGCGGGCGTGGTCGTGTTCGCCGCCTGCTGGCATGCGCTCGTCGCGGCGCGGATGGCGGGCGTGCCGTTCGTGCTTTCCCTGCTGCTGGTGGTCTGGTTGGCCGATATCGGCGCATACTTCGCGGGTAAGGCGTTTGGAAAGCACAAACTCGCGCCGTCGATCAGTCCCGGCAAGACCTGGGAAGGCGCGATCGGCGGGTGGCTGGCCGTGATGATCGTCGCGGCCCTGGCTGTCATCACGCATGCCTTCGCGCCGACCCTGTTTTCCGCGCTGCTCGACCATCTGGGCACCGCTCGTGCGTTTGCCACGCTGACCTTGCTGGTCGTGTTCAGCGTGGTGGGCGATCTGTTCGAATCGATGCTCAAGCGCCAGGCTGGCGTGAAGGATTCGAGCAATCTGCTGCCGGGTCACGGTGGCGTGCTCGACCGCATCGACGCTTTGTTGCCGGTGCTGCCGCTTGCGATGCTCGTGTTGTCGTAGCCATCGGCTAGAGAAAGAGATATGCAAAAACGAATTAGTTTGCTCGGTTCCACGGGCTCGATCGGAGACAGCACGCTCGACGTCGTCGCGCGTCATCCTGAGCGCTTCTCGGTGTACGCGCTGACGGCGCACCGCAACGGCGACAAGCTCGTCGAGCAATGCTTGCGCTTCAAGCCCGAAGTGGCCGTGGTCGGCGATGCCGATACGGCTGCGAGCGTGGCCGCGAAACTGCGCGCAGCGGGCTGCAAGACCGAGGTGACTTACGGTCCGCAGGCATTGGTCGACGTGTCGAAGAGCGACGGCTGCGACACCGTCGTCGCGGCGATCGTCGGCGCGGCGGGCCTCGAGCCGAGCCTCGCGGCGGCGCGCGCCGGCAAGCGCATCCTGCTCGCGAACAAGGAAGCGCTCGTGATGTCGGGTGCGATCTTCATGGACGCGGTGCGCGACAACGGCGCGATCCTGCTACCCGTCGACAGCGAGCACAACGCGATTTTCCAGTGTCTGCCGCGCGAATCGGCGCTGCATGGCGGCGTGTCGAAGATCATCCTGACGGCCTCGGGCGGACCGTTCCGCACACGCGAACCGTCCAGTCTCGTCGACATCACGCCGGAAGAAGCGTGCAAGCATCCGAACTGGGTGATGGGCCGCAAGATTTCCGTCGATTCCGCGACGATGATGAACAAGGGCCTCGAAGTGATCGAGGCGCATTGGCTCTTCAATCTGCCCGGCGATCGCATCGAGGTGCTGATTCACCCGCAGAGCGTGATCCACTCGCTGGTCTCCTACACCGACGGTTCGGTGCTCGCGCAACTGGGCAACCCGGACATGCGCACGCCCATCGCGCACGCGCTGGCGTTCCCCGATCGCGTCGATTCCGGCGTCGCGCAACTCGATCTCGCGCAGATCGCTCAACTGTCGTTCGAGAAGCCCGATTACACGCGCTTCCCGTGCCTCGCGCTCGCGATGAAGGCACTGGCTGAAGGCGGCGTCGCGAGCGCCGCGCTGAACGCGGCAAACGAGATCGCCGTCGAAGCATTCCTGACGCGCCGCATCGGCTTCATGGCGATCGCCCGGGTCGTCGATGCCGTGCTGAACGCATTGCCCAACCGCGAGGCGTCGAGCCTCGCCGACGTGGTCGACGCCGACGCCGCTGCGCGCCGCGCTGCCCACGCATTCATCGACGGTCTGCCGGCGGGCGCTCGCCTTACGGAACGCGCCGTCCAGTGAGGCGTTTATGAACCTGCTGATCGAACTGGTCGCCTTCGCAGTCGCGATTGGCGTACTGGTGGTCGTCCATGAGTATGGCCACTACAGCATCGCTCGCTTGTGCGGCGTCAAGGTGTTGCGCTTTTCGATTGGCTTCGGCAAGCCGCTCGCGCGCTGGGTCAGCAAGAAGACGGGTACCGAGTGGACCATCGCGGCGCTGCCGCTCGGCGGCTACGTCAAGATGCTCGACGAGCGCGAAGAGGGCGCGCCCATTGCGCCCGAAGACCTGCCGCGCGCGTTCAACCGTCAATCGGTCGGCAAGCGCATCGCGATCGTGGCGGCCGGCCCGATCGCCAACTTCATTCTTGCCATCGTGCTGTTCGCAGCCGTGTTCGCGACGGGCGTCACCGAGCCCGCGGCGATCGTCGCGGCGCCCGCTGTCGAGACGGCCGCCGCGCGCGCGGGCTTCGACGGCGGCGAGACGGTGGTTGCCGTGCGCGATGCGAATGCGGGCGAATCGGAACCCGTGCGCTCGTGGTCCGATCTGCGCTGGAAGCTGCTCGGCGCCGCGTTCGATCACAAGCGCGTCGTGCTGACCGCGAAGGACACGCACGGCACGTTCGACTTCCCGCTCGACTTGCAAAATCTTTCCGACAAGGAAGTCGATGACGACTTCATGTCACACCTCGGTTTCGAGCCGGGTGGCGGGACGTTGTCGGTGGCGGGCGTGCAGCCGGGCAGCGCGGCCTTGCAGGCGGGACTGCTGGCGGGCGACCGGATTCGCGCCGTCGACGGTCATCCCGCCGACAACGCGACCACCTTCATCAGCTACATCAAGTCGCACGCGGGCAAGCCGATCGTGCTGCAAATCGAGCGCGGCGCGAAGAATCAGCAGGCGGGTGCATTACAGAATCTAACCATCGTGCCGGGCGCACAGCGCGACGAAACGACGGGGCAACCCATCGGCCGCATCGGCGCTGAGCTCGCGACGCAGGTGCCGTCCATCGACGTCCGTTATGGTCCTGTCGACAGCGTGCGCCTCGGCGCGCATCGCACGTGGGACCTTGCTGTGTACTCGGTGCGGATGTTCGGCCGGATGATCGTCGGCGAAGCGTCGTTGAAGAATCTGTCCGGTCCCGTGACCATCGCGGACTATGCAGGCAAGAGCGCGAGACTCGGTCCGTCAGCATTCCTGTCGTTCCTTGCGCTTGTCAGCATAAGCCTCGGCGTGCTCAACCTTTTACCAATACCGGTATTGGACGGGGGGCATCTGTTATATTATCTGGTTGAAGCTGTTACCGGCAAAGCTGTATCCGATCGCTGGCAGCTCGTTCTTCAAAGAGCGGGACTGGCTTGTATCGTCGCCTTGTCGGCGATCGCGCTGTTCAACGATCTTGCTCGTTTAATCCATTTTTAAAGTGTCTGGCGGCGTACGATGGCGCCCGCCTGACCTGATGCAGCTATACACACTGGGGAAGCACGTTGTTTAAACCTCATCGCTTTGTTCCAAAGACGGTTGTAGCCGCGGCAATCGCCGCGCATGGGCTGGTAGCTCACGCGACGACACCTTTTGTGGTGAAAGACATTCGGATCGAAGGGCTGCAACGGGTAGAACCCGGCACGGTGTTCTCCTATCTTCCCATCAAGCAAGGCGATACGTTTACCGACGAAAAGGCTTCCGAAGCCATTCGCGCGTTGTACGCAACGGGCTTCTTCAACGACGTGAAGATCGCCACGGAAGGCGAGGTCGTGGTGGTCCAGGTGCTCGAGCGTCCCGCCATCGGCACGATCGACTTCTCCGGCCTGCACGAGTTCGAGAAGGACAACCTGATCAAGGCGCTGCGCGCCGTCGGCCTCTCGCAGGGCCGCTATTACGACAAGGCGCTCGTCGACAAGGCCGAACAGGAACTGAAGCGCCAGTATCTGACGCGCGGTTTCTACGCAGCTGAAGTCACGACTACGATCACGCCGATCGATCGCAACCGTGTTGCGGTCCTGTTCGCCGTGATCGAAGGTCCGAGCGCGAAGATCCGCCAGATCAACTTCATCGGCAACAAGTCGTTCAGCACGGGCACGCTGCGCGACGAGATGCAGCTGTCCACGCCGAACTGGTTCTCGTGGTACACGAAGAACGATCTGTATTCGAAAGAAAAGCTCACGGGCGACCTCGAGAACGTTCGCTCGTACTACCTGAACCGCGGCTATCTCGAGTTCAACATCGAGTCGACGCAGGTGTCGATCACGCCCGACAAGAAGGACATGTATCTGACGGTGACGCTGCATGAAGGCGAGCCGTACACGATCAACAGCATCAAGCTCGCGGGCAATCTGCTCGACCGCGAAGCCGAGCTGAACAAACTGATCAAGATCAAACCGGGCGACAAGTTCTCTGCTGAAAAACTGCAGGCCACGACGAAGGCGATCGTCGACAAGCTCGGCGAATACGGCTATGCGTTCGCGACCGTGAACGCGCTGCCGCAGATCGACCAGGAGCATCACAAGGTCGACCTGACGCTGCAGGTCGATCCGAGCCGCCGCGTGTACGTGCGCCGCATCAACGTGGTCGGCAATACGCGTACGCGTGACGAAGTCGTGCGCCGTGAAATGCGCCAGCTCGAAAGCTCGTGGTTCGATTCGAACCGCCTCGCGCTGTCGAAAGACCGTATCAACCGTCTCGGCTACTTCACGGACGTGGACGTGACGACGATTCCCGTCGAAGGCACGCCGGACCAGGTGGACGTCGACGTGAAGGTCGCCGAAAAGCCGACGGGCGCGATCACGCTGGGCGCGGGCTTCTCGTCGACGGACAAGGTGGTGCTGTCGGCGGGCGTGTCGCAGGACAACGTGTTCGGTTCGGGCACGAGCCTCTCGGTGAACGTGAACACCGCGAAGACATACCGTACGTTGACGGTGACGCAGGTCGACCCGTATTTCACGGTCGACGGCATCAAGCGCATTACCGATCTCTACTACCGCACGTACGAGCCGCTGTACTACTCGACGGATTCGAGCTTCCGTATCGTCACGATGGGTGGCGACCTGAAGTTCGGTATTCCGTTTTCGGAAGTGGACACGGTGTACTTCGGCGCGGGCTTCGAGCAGAACACGCTCGACGTCGACGCGAACACGCCGCAGGCCTACAAGAACTACGTGCAGGACTTCGGCCGCGTGTCGAACAACGTGCCGCTGACAGTCGGCTGGTCGCGCGATGCGCGTGACAGCGCGCTGGTGCCGAGCCGTGGTTACTTCACGCAGGCGAACGCCGAATACGGCACGCCGCTGGGCGGCGTCCAGTATTACAAGGCCGACTTGCAGGCGCAGTACTATTACTCGTTCTCGCGCGGCTTCGTGCTGGGCTTCAACGTACAGGGCGGCTACGGCAACGGTATCGGCAACGCCTACCCGATCTTCAAGAACTACTACGCGGGCGGTATCGGCTCGGTTCGTGGCTATGAACCGAGCTCGCTGGGTCCGCGCGACGCGACGACGAACGACCCGATCGGCGGCAACAAGATGTTCGTCAGTAACATCGAACTGACGTTCCCGCTGCCGGGTACGGGCTATGACCGCACGCTGCGGGTGTTCACGTTCATCGACGCTGGTAACGTCTGGGGCGATCCGGGTCAGGGCGGCACGACGACGACGGGTTCGAACGGTCTGCGTTACGGCTACGGTGTCGGTCTCGCGTGGATTTCGCCGATCGGGCCGCTCAAGCTGTCGTTGGGCTTCCCGCTGCAGAAACATACGGGCGACCAGTATCAGAAGTTCCAGTTCCAGATCGGGACGGCGTTCTGATCGCGCGCACCAGAACTGGAACCCCTTACAGCATCGAGAGGATGACTTTGCTAACTGGTATGTTTTCGAAGCGTGTGGCGTGTGCAATGGCGCTTGCCATGACGCTCGGCGTGGGCGCGGCGAACGCCGCGCTGGCGCAGGAAGCGCGAATCGCCGCGGTGAATTCGGATCGCATCCTGCGTGAGTCGGCGGCGGCGAAAGCGGCGCAGACCAAGCTCGAAGCGGAGTTCGCGAAGCGCGACAAGGACCTGCAGGACATGGCGCAGCGTCTGAAGTCGCTGTCCGACTCGCTCGACAAGAACGGCGCGTCGCTGGCGCCGGCCGATCGCGCGCAGAAGCAGCGCGACTTGTCGCAGCTCGACACGGATTTCCAGCGCAAGCAGCGCGAATTCCGCGAAGACCTGAACCAGCGCCGCAATGAAGAACTGGCGGCCGTGCTCGACCGCGCGAACAAGGTCATCAAGCAGATCGCCGAGCAGCAACACTACGATCTGATCGTGCAGGAAGCCGTCTATGTCAGCCCGCGTATCGACATCACCGACCAGGTGCTGAAGGCGCTGGCGGCATCGGGCAATTGAAGCCGGGCCGGACGGCGCCCACGCCAGCCGTCCGGCGCACACCTTCCGGCGCGCGCGAGATCCGGGAAAAGCGCGCAAGTTAGGCAACTGAACAGCAGGAGCAGTACACGCATGGCATTCACGCTCGAGGAGATCGTCCAGCAGTTCGGCGGAGAGATCGTCGGCGATCGCGCGCACCGCGTCGGCAATCTGGCGCCGCTCGATCAGGCTGGCCCCGATCAACTGGCGTTTCTCGCCAACCCGAAGTATCTGGCGCAAGTCGAGTCGACGCGCGCGGGCGCGGTGCTGATCAACGCGGCGGATCTGGAGAAGGTCACGTCGCGCGACGGTCGTAATTTCATCGTCACGCCGAATCCCTACGCTTACTTCGCGCGCCTCGCGCAGGCCTTCATCGACATGGCCTCGCCGAAGGCGAAACCTGGCGTGCATCCGGGCGCAACCATCGACCCGTCCGCGCAGATCGCCGCGAGCGCCGTGATCGGCCCGAATGTGACGGTCGAAGCGGGCGTGTCGATCGGCGAAAACGTGCGTCTCGACGCGAACGTGTTCGTCGGGCGCGGTACGCAGATCGCGGCGGGCTCGCATCTATATCCGAACGTCGCCGTGTATCACGGCTGCAAGATCGGCGAGCGCGCCATCATCCACGCGGGCGCGGTGATCGGCTCGGATGGCTTTGGTTTTGCGCCGGACTTCGTCGGCGAAGGCGATGCGCGCACGGGCAGCTGGGTCAAGATTCCGCAGGTTGGCGGCGTGTCGATCGGACCGGACGTCGAAATCGGTGCAAATACCACGATCGACCGCGGCGCGATGGCCGATACTGTCATCGAAGAATGCGTGAAGATCGACAACCTCGTGCAGATCGCCCACAACTGCAAGATCGGCGCCTACACGGTGATCGCCGGCTGTGCGGGCATCGCGGGCAGCACGACGATCGGCCGTCACTGCATGATCGGCGGCGCGGTCGGCATTGCCGGCCACGTCACGCTGGCCGACTACGTAATCGTTACCGCACAGTCGGGTGTATCGAAGTCGCTTCTGAAGCCCGGCATGTACACGAGCGCATTCCCGGCCGTCGACCATGCCGACTGGAACAAGAGTGCCGCGTTGATGCGCAACCTCGACAAGTTGCGCGATCGCATCAAGGCGCTCGAAGCCGCAGTCGCCAGCGCCTCCGGAGACAAGGCGTAAGCATCTCGGGCACCATAGGCACGACCGGAAGGAAACGCCGGCGCGCGCGGCCCCCGGATCGCGCGCAGCCGGAACAGGAACGGGCGGCAGGGCGCGTCGTCATCATCCAGCCCCTTGCACCCAGCATTCGCAGTCATCATCGCGCAACCCTTGCGTGAGCAGAAACACCATGAGCACCGAAAAAATCAATCTCGACATTCACAAGATTCTCACGCTGCTGCCGCACCGCTATCCGATCCTGCTGGTCGATCGGGTGCTCGAACTCGAGCCGCACAAGAGCATCAAAGCGCTGAAGAATGTGTCGATCAACGAACCGTACTTCATGGGTCACTTCCCGAAGCGCCCGGTTATGCCTGGCGTGCTGATTCTGGAAGCGCTCGCGCAGACGGCAGCGCTCTTGACCTTCGCGGAAGAGCCGCACGATCCGAACAACACGCTGTACCTGTTCGTCGGCATCGACAATGCGCGCTTCAAGCGGGTCGTCGAGCCGGGCGACCAGCTGATCCTGAACGTCACGTTCGAGCGCCATATGCGCGGCATCTGGAAGTTCAAGGCGCGCGCGGAAGTGGACGGCCAGGTGGCTGCCGAAGCCGACCTGATGTGCGCGGTGCGCCAGACGGACAGCGAGTAATGCCAGCGGCCGGGCAGCCGTGAACGGTGTGTCCGGCAACGCGCGAGGCAGAACCATCGAAACCTTGAGCGGTCACAAAACGGGTTGCATCGTGACCGCTTCAACGCGTCGGATGACGCCGCAGCGTCATCGGCGCCATGTAACTGATACGCGGAAATACTAGCGAGGGCGCATGAGCAGGATTCATCCTACTGCGATCATCGAGTCGGGCGCACAGCTCGACGAATCGGTCGAAATCGGACCGTACGCCGTTGTCGGCGCGCACGTCACGATCGGCGCACGCACGACCGTCGGTTCGCACAGCGTGGTCGAAGGCCACACGACGATCGGCGAAGACAACCGGATCGGTCATTACGCATCGGTCGGCGGGCGTCCGCAGGACATGAAGTACCGGGACGAGCCGACGCAGCTCGTGATCGGCAATCGCAACACGATCCGCGAGTTCACCACGATCCACACGGGCACCGTGCAGGACAAGGGCACCACGACGCTCGGCGACGACAACTGGATCATGGCCTACGTGCATATTGGCCACGACTGCCAGATCGGCAGCAACGTGATCCTGTCGAGCAACGCGCAGATGGCGGGCCACGTGATCATCGGCGATCACGCGATCGTCGGCGGCATGTCGGGCGTGCACCAGTTCGTGCGGATCGGCGCGCATTCGATGCTGGGCGGCGCGTCGGCGCTCGTGCAGGATATTCCGCCGTTCGTGATCGCGGCGGGCAACAAGGCGGAGCCGCACGGCATCAACGTAGAAGGGCTGCGCCGCCGTGGCTTTTCGCCGGATGCGATTTCGGCGCTGCGCTCGGCCTACCGTCTGCTGTACAAGAACGGTCTGTCGCTCGAAGAGGCGAAAGTGCAGTTGCGCGAGCTCGCGACGGCGGGCGGCGACGGCGACGAGCCGGTACGCGCGCTCGTCGAGTTCGTCGAGCAGTCGCAGCGCGGCATCATCCGCTAACCGATGCCGTTGCCTACCAGTCCGCTACGGCTCGCAATGGTGGCCGGCGAGCCGTCGGGCGATCTGCTGGCGGCTTCGTTGCTGGACGGGCTCGCCGCCCGTCTGCCTGACACCACGCAGTACTTCGGTATTGGCGGCCCGCGCATGATCGCGAAGGGCTTCGACGCGCATTTTCCGATGGAAAAGCTGTCGGTGCGCGGCTATGTCGAAGCGCTGAAGCACATTCCCGAAATTCTCGGCATTCGCAACGAGCTGAAGCGCCAGCTGCTGGCCGAGCCGCCGTCCGCCTTTATCGGCGTCGATGCGCCCGACTTCAACTTCGGCCTCGAGCATCCGCTGCGCGACGCGGGTATTCCGACCATTCACTTCGTCTGCCCGTCGATCTGGGCGTGGCGCGGCGGCCGCATCAAGAAGATCGTCAAGGCCGTCGATCACATGCTGTGCGTGTTCCCGTTCGAAAAGGCGCTGCTCGAGAAATCGGGCGTGACGGCGACCTATGTCGGGCATCCGCTCGCTGACGAGATTCCGCTCGAACCGGACACGGCAGGCGCGCGCCGCGTGCTCGGCCTGCCCGAAAGCGGCCCGGTGATCGCCGTGCTGCCGGGCAGCCGGCGCTCGGAAATCTCGCTGATCGGCCCGACGTTCTTCGACGCAATGGAACTGATGTTGCAGCGCGAACCGGGCGTGCGTTTCGTGATGCCGGCAGCGACGCCGGCGCTGCGCGATCTGCTGAAGCCGCTCGTCGAAGCGCATCCGAAGCTGCCGCTGACGCTGACGGACGGCAACGCGCAGATCGCGATGACGGCCGCCGACGCGATTCTCGTGAAAAGCGGCACGGTCACGCTGGAAGCCGCGCTGCTGAAGAAACCGATGGTGATCTCGTACAAGGTGCCCTGGCTGACGGGACAGATCATGCGCCGGCAGGGTTATCTGCCGTACGTCGGCTTGCCGAATATTCTAGCGGGGCGTTTCGTCGTGCCGGAGATCCTGCAGCACTTCGCGACGCCTGAAGCGCTGGCGGACGCCACGCTGACCCAGTTGCGCGACGACGCAAACCGGCGCACGCTGACGGAAATTTTCACCGAGATGCATCACGTGCTCAAGCAGAACACCGCGCAGCGGGCTGCGGAAGCGGTCGTCGCCGTCATTGAAGCGCGCCGGGGGCGTCCATGACCCGCGCAACGGCCGTGGCTGCGTCGCGCCGCAAGGCATCGGCGAAGAAAACGGACCAGGGCGGCCTCGATTTTTCGTCGCCGGAAGACATCATTTGCGGCGTCGACGAAGCGGGGCGCGGTCCGCTGGCCGGGCCCGTGGTGGCTGCCGCCGTGATTTTCGATCCGTCGAAGCCGCGCATTCGCGGCCTTGACGATTCCAAGGCGCTGACGGCGAAAAAGCGCGACGAACTCTATGAGAAGATCATCGAGCGTTCGCTCGCGTATTGCGTCGCGTCGGCTTCCGTCGAGGAAATCGACGCGCTGAACATCCTGCACGCAACCATGCTCGCGATGAAGCGCGCAGTCGAAGGCCTGAAGGTCACGCCGACGCTGGCGAAGATCGACGGCAACCGCTGTCCGACGCTGAGCATCCGCAGCGAGGCGATCATTGGCGGTGACGCGCTCGTGCCGTGCATTTCGGCCGCGTCGATTCTCGCGAAAGTCACGCGCGACCGGATGCTGCTCGAACTGCATCAGATGTTCCCGGTATATGGCTTCGATGCGCACGCCGGCTACGGCACGCCGCAGCATCTGACGGCGTTGCGCGAGCATGGTCCGTGCGAGCATCACCGGCGCTCGTTCGCGCCCGTACGTGAGGCGCATTTGCGGCTCGGCACAGGCAACGGTTTGCCGAAAGGCGTGATAGTCGTGCCGCCCGCAGCCGCCGACGATGCATTCCTCGCCGACGACAGCGCGCCGTTCTGACGCCACGCAAAACACGATCAAGCGCCTGCGGGCGCTTTTCTTTTCACCGCTATTCTCTTCGTGCTGCCTGTGAAAGCCATCACCTCGCGGGACAATCCGCTCTACAAGCGTCTGAAGGCATTGGCCGGCTCGACGCATCAACAGCGCAAGAGCGGCCATGCGCTGCTCGAAGGGTTTCACCTCGCGAGCGCGTATCTCGACGTCGCTGGCCAGCCGGAAATGTGCGTCGTCACGGAAGGCGCGCTGCGCCACGATGAAGCGCAGGCGCTCGTCGCACGGATCGAGGAACGGCGCATCGTCACACTGCCCGATGCGCTGTTTGGACAACTGTCGAATGTCGTCAACGGCGTCGGCCTGTTGCTGCTCGTCGAGAAGCTCGACCTGCCGTTGCCCGAGCGCGTGATGCAGGGTTGCGTCGTGCTCGACGGCGTGCAGGATGCGGGCAATGTCGGTTCGATTCTGCGCAGCGCGGCGGCAGCGGGCATTGGTCATGTGTTCTGCGCGCCGGGCACCGCGTACGCGTGGTCGTCGAAGGTGCTGCGCTCAGGGATGGGTGCGCATTTTCTGCTGCAGATTCACGAGGACGTTGAGCCGCAGACGCTGATCGAACGGCTCGGCGTGCCAGTCGCGATCACGGACTCGCATGGCGCGCAGGCGATCTACGACACCGATCTGTCGGGGCCTGTCGCGTGGGTGTTCGGCAATGAAGGGGCGGGTGTCTCGCAGGCGTGGCGCGACGCAGTGACATACCGCGTGACGATTCCACAGCCGGGTGGGATGGAGTCGCTCAATGTCGCGGCGGCCGCCGCCGTGTGTCTTTTCGAGCAGTGCCGGCAGCAGCGCGCTGCCGGCTGAATTCACCGCATCGCCATCAATACGACGACCGGTCCAGCTTGATTTCCTGCAGGATCGTCGTCGCGATTTCCTCGATCGACTTGTGCGTCGACGAGAGCCACTTGACCCCTTCGCGCCGCATCATCGTCTCGGCTTCGTTGATCTCGTAGCGGCAGTTTTCGAGCGCCGCGTACTTGCTGCCGGGGCGCCGCTCGTTGCGGATTTCCGAAAGCCGTTGAGGATCGATCGACAAGCCGAACATCTTCGTGCGATGCGCGAGCAGCGGCGTCGGCAGCTTGCCGCGCTCGAAGTCTTCGGGGATCAGCGGATAGTTTGCCGCCTTCACGCCGTACTGCATCGCCAGATACAGGCTGGTTGGCGTCTTGCCGCTGCGCGACACGCCAACGAGGATCACGTCGGCTTCTTCCAGATTGCGATTGGACTGGCCGTCGTCATGCGCGAGCGAGAAGTTGATCGCCTCGATCCGGTTCTTGTACTCCTCGGTGTCGGCGTTCTGGTGGCCGCGGCCCATCGCGTGGCTCGACTTCAGCTCCAGTTCCTGTTCGAGCGGCTCGACGAAGGTCTGGAACATGTCCAGCACGAGCGCGTTCGAATCCTTCACGATCTGGTTCGACGCGCTGTTCACGAGCGTCGTGAAGACGATCGGGCGGCGGCCTTCGTGATGAGCGGCTTCGTTGATCTTTTCGAGCGTGGCGTAGGCTTTTTCCGTCGAATCGACGAAGGGCACGCGGACCAGACGGAACTTCTGGTCGAACTGGGAGAGGATCGAATGCGCGAAGGTTTCGGCAGTGATCCCGGTACCGTCGGAGACGATGAATACGGTTGGCGGCATCAGTGGGCAGGGAACATGAGCGTCAAAATCCGCTCGAATCAGACATTGCCGCGTGGCGCGCGCTGCCCGGTGGCTGGCCGGAAAACGGCAGCGGCGCAACACGATACGACACGCGGCGCAGCGTGCGCCCGGAACGGGTAAAAGGCTGACGCGTGGCCCGGATGACAGCCGCGGTTGTCACGCAAACCCCGGCGGCAAGCCGCGCGCGCCGTCCTGGGCGCATTTCTCGTCCGACTGTCACATTTTGAGAGTCGGCACGGTAGAATAGCGGCAACCTGTTGGATAAGCAATTGCAGCCAAATCGCGTGTAACTATCTGTTATCGCTCTTTGATTGCGTCGTGATTTGTTCGTAAGTTGCACGGCAACGCTGCAAGTTCGTTCAATCCTCCGCTTCGTCGGCCTTCGTGCCGGGCATAAAGCCTTCTGCGATTGTTTCTCCAACAGGTTGCGCAAGGCACGAGTCAACGCTCTCAATGAGCGCCTCGTGTTCGAGCCCACTTGCGCAATCGAGCATTTTTTTCCACTTAGGGGCTTGTATGACTAACGCAGTTAACGTTGCTAAGGATCAGGCGTATGTAGTTCCATTCGAGCAGTTGCGGATGACCGACGTGGAAATCGTCGGCGGCAAGAATGCTTCGCTCGGCGAGATGATCAGTCAGCTCGCCGAAGCCGGCGTGCGCGTCCCGACGGGTTTCGCCACGACGGCGCTCGCATTCCGCGACTTTCTGCATTACAACAACCTGACCGAACGCATCGCCCAACGTCTCGAGACGCTCGACGTCGACGACGTGAAGGCACTCGCCGCTGCGGGCAAGGAGATCCGTCAATGGATCGTCGACGCCCCGATGCAGGCGCGTCTCGAACAGGAAATCCGCGCAGGCTTCGACACGCTGCAAAAGAGCTCGCCTGAAGAACTGTCGTTCGCGGTGCGCTCGTCGGCCACGGCGGAAGACCTGCCGGACGCATCGTTTGCCGGTCAGCAGGAAAGCTACCTGAACGTGGTCGGCGTCGAAGACGTGCTCGATCGGATGAAGCACGTGTTCGCGTCGCTCTACAACGACCGCGCCATCTCCTATCGCGTCCACAAGGGCTTCACGCATGCTGAAGTGGCGTTGTCGGCGGGCGTGCAGCGCATGGTGCGCTCGGACGTCGGCGCAGCGGGCGTGATGTTCACCCTCGATACGGAATCGGGCTTCAAGGACGCAGTCTTCATCACCTCGAGCTATGGCCTCGGTGAAACCGTCGTGCAAGGCGCGGTGAATCCGGACGAGTTCTACGTCTTCAAGACCACGCTCGCGCAGAACAAATACCCGATCATCCGCCGTTCGATCGGCTCGAAGCTCATCAAGATGGAATTCACGAAGGCGGGCGAAGAAGGCCGCGTGAAGACCGTCGACGTGCCGCACGAGCAGCGCAACCGCTTCTCGATCACCGACGAAGACGTGATCGAACTGGCGAAGTACGCGGTCATCATCGAAAAGCACTACCAGCGTCCGATGGACATCGAGTGGGGCAAGGACGGCCGCGACGGCAAGATTTTCATCTTGCAGGCGCGTCCGGAAACGGTGAAGAGCCAGGGCGGCAACAAGGCCGAGCAGCGCTTCAAGCTGAAGGGCCAGTCGCAGGTGCTGGCGACGGGCCGCGCGATCGGCCAGAAGATCGGCGCGGGCCCCGTGCGCGTGATTCACGATCCGTCGGAAATGGAGCGCGTGCAGCCGGGCGACGTGCTGGTCGCAGATATGACCGACCCGAACTGGGAACCCGTGATGAAGCGCGCAGCCGCGATCGTCACGAACCGTGGCGGCCGTACCTGCCACGCGGCGATCATCGCGCGTGAGCTGGGTGTGCCCGCCGTCGTGGGTTGCGGCGACGCGTCGGACGTGCTGAAGGAAGGCGCGCTCGTCACGGTATCGTGCGCGGAAGGCGACGAAGGCAAGATCTACGACGGTCTGCTCGAAACGGAAGTGACGGAAATTCAGCGTGGCGAACTGCCGGAAATTCCCGTCAAGATCATGATGAACGTCGGCAATCCGCAGCTCGCGTTCGACTTCGCGCAGCTACCGAACAAGGGCGTCGGTCTCGCCCGCCTCGAGTTCATCATCAACAACAACATCGGCGTTCACCCGAAGGCGATTCTCGAATACCCGAACATCGATCAGGATCTGAAGAAGGCTGTCGAAAGCGTCGCGCGCGGTCATGCATCGCCGCGTGCCTTCTATGTCGACAAGCTGACGGAAGGCATCGCGACGATCGGCGCGGCGTTCTATCCGAAGCCCGTGATCGTGCGTCTGTCGGACTTCAAGTCGAACGAGTACAAGAAGCTGATCGGCGGTTCGCGCTACGAGCCGGACGAGGAAAACCCGATGCTGGGCTTCCGCGGCGCATCGCGTTACATCTCTGAAGACTTCGCGCAGGCGTTCGAAATGGAGTGCATCGCGCTCAAGCGCGTGCGGGAAGAGATGGGCCTCGACAACGTCGAGATCATGGTGCCGTTCGTGCGGACGCTGAAGCAGGCGGAGCGCGTGGTTGGCCTGCTCGCGAAGTACGGTCTGAAGCGCGGCGAAAACGGCCTGCGCCTGATCATGATGTGCGAAGTGCCGTCGAACGCGATTCTGGCTGAAGAGTTCCTGCAGTACTTCGACGGCTTCTCGATCGGTTCGAACGATCTGACGCAATTGACGCTCGGCCTCGACCGCGATTCCGGCATGGAACTGCTGGCAGCGGACTTCGACGAGCGCGATCCCGCCATCAAGTTCCTGCTGAAGCGTGCGATCGAAACGTGCCTGCGTCTCGACAAGTACGTCGGTATTTGCGGCCAGGGTCCGTCGGACCACCCGGACTTCGCCGAGTGGCTGACGAAGGAAGGCATCGCGTCGATCTCGCTGAACCCGGACACGATCATCGAAACGTGGCAGGCGCTGGCGAAGGTGACGGCTAAATAAGCATTACGCATCGATTTGTGGCGGTACGTAAAACGTGCTGCTACGAACGATAAAAGCTGGACGCTTCATGCTATAAACACCCCGGTAGATCCGGGGTGTTTTGCTTTGTGGAGGCGCAAGTGTTCCAAAGTGGACTGTTCTGGTGGATCGGCGCAGGCGTGCTGATCGTGCTCGAACTGCTGCACGGCACGTTCTATCTGCTGATGGTGGCGCTCGGCTTTATTGCGGCGGCGTTGGCGCGTCTCGCGGGGGCTGATCTGCCGCTGCAATTCGGCATCGCGGCCGCCGTCGCGCTCGCCGCGGTGCTCCTGCTGCGCAAGTCGCGCTTCGGACGTAAAACGAAAACGCGCGCTGAAGCCGCGCGCAATCCCGACGTGAATCTCGATATCGGCTCGACGTTGACCGTGTCCGCGTGGCACGACGGACACGCGCGCACCAGTTATCGCGGCGCGTCATGGGAAGTCGAACTCGCGCCCGGCGAGCCGGAAGACGCCAATCTCTATGAAATCACTGCGCTGCGGGGCAACTGTCTTGTCGTCGTCGCGAGCAGGCATGCGGCGGCGAGGGCTTGAGCCGTCCGATGCAACGTAGGCGCATTCGAACGCGCACAACAATTCAAAAACAGAGTGGGGGCAGGAATGGAATCGTCGAGCATCGCTGGGCTGGTCTTGCTGATTGTCGTGATCGTGGTTGCTGCGCAGACGATCAAGATCGTGCCGCAGCAGCACGCATGGGTGATGGAGCGCCTCGGGCGCTATCACGCGACGCTCACGCCGGGCCTGAACTTCGTGCTGCCGTTCATCGACCGGATTGCGTACAAGCACATGCTCAAGGAAATTCCGCTCGATGTGCCGAGTCAGGTCTGCATCACGCGCGACAACACGCAGTTGCAGGTGGACGGCGTGCTGTACTTTCAGGTGACTGATCCGATGAAGGCGTCGTATGGTTCGAGCAACTTCGTGTTCGCGATTACGCAGTTGTCGCAGACGACGTTGCGTTCGGTGATCGGCAAGCTCGAACTCGACAAGACGTTCGAGGAGCGCGACTTCATCAATCATTCGATCGTGTCGGCGCTCGACGAAGCCGCGTCGAACTGGGGCGTGAAGGTGCTGCGTTACGAGATCAAGGACCTGACGCCGCCTAAGGAGATTCTCCATTCGATGCAGGCGCAGATCACGGCGGAACGCGAGAAGCGCGCGCTGATCGCTGCATCGGAAGGGCGCAAGCAGGAGCAGATCAATATCGCGTCGGGTGGGCGTGAGGCGGCGATCCAGAAGTCCGAGGGCGAGCGTCAGGCGGCGATTAACCAGGCGCAAGGCCAGGCGGCGGCGATTCTGGCTGTTGCTGAGGCTAATTCTCAGGCAATCCAAAAGATTGCGGCGGCGATTCAGTCTACGGGCGGGATGGAGGCTGTGAATCTCAAGGTTGCTGAGCAGTATGTGAATGCTTTTGCGAATCTCGCGAAGGCGGGGAATACGTTGATCGTGCCGGGGAATATGGCGGAAATGGGGTCGATGATCGCGGCGGCGCTGACGATTGTGAAGCAGTCTAAGAGTGTTGTTTGAAGGGGTTTTTTGTCTGCGACGCTTGGTGGTTTGCTTTGCGTTTTCGCGAGCATCCGCGTATTGCCTTCGCGCTTCAAGCGTCGCCCCTGTGCGGGGCGGCACCTACTTTTCTTTGCCGCCGCAAAGAAAAGTAGGCAAAAGAAAGCGGCTCACACCGCCAGTGCTAGTTATTGCCTGAGGGCCCCCAGCCGGTCCCACACTTCACACGTCAGCGTCCCTGTTCGCGTTCGTTGCCAACGCGCTGAATGAGCGCCTCACCCGCTTCGAATACCCGTACTCGGGCAAGCGGCAGCGAATGGTACGTGCCGCCCAGGTGGCAAACTGTGTGTAGGTTGTCGCGTCGTATAGGGCAGCGCTCTTACAGGGTGGAACGCATGCGCAATCGGTCCGAAGTGAGGCGTGTGAGGCACTACGGCCTACACACAGTTTGCCACCTGGGCGGCCGTGGAATATCTGGCACGGCATGATGAAGCGCGGGTGCGTGAAGCGGGTGAGGCGCAGCGCAAGAGCGTTAGCAACGAACGTGGGTCACGTGGTTGCCGTGTGAAGCGTAAGAACCTTCGGGGGCCCTCAGGCAAGAACAAATGTTGGCGGTGTGAGCCGCCTTCTTTTGCCTACTTTTCTTTGCCGCCGCGTAACTATTCAGCGCTTGTAAACTGCTACCAGGCTATGCATAGTGAGGGACATGACGAAGATGCCCGACATCAAGGACCTGACACCGGAGCAGAAGGACGCACTCATCGTTGATCTGGTGAG
The DNA here is from genome assembly GCF_002902965.1 of Paraburkholderia hospita. GTDB lineage: Bacteria > Pseudomonadota > Gammaproteobacteria > Burkholderiales > Burkholderiaceae > Paraburkholderia > Paraburkholderia hospita. Next base: position 1,497,600 of record NZ_CP026105.1, read on the forward strand.
GCGTCTGAACGAGCTTGAGGCAAAGCTTGAGAAGGACAGTCATAACTCCAGCAAGCCGCCGTCAAGCGATGGTCCAAGACGCAAGCCGAAGTCATTGCGCGGCACGAGCGGCGCCAGGCCTGGCGCGCAACCGGGGCACAAGGGCAAGACGCTCAAACGCGTCGCGCAACCCGATCACATCGAGATTCACCCGGTGACGCGGGTGTGCGATGCATGTAGGAGGCGGATCGCGGCAGCCAGCGTCACCGTGTTGCCCGAAGGCCGTCAGGTGATCGATCTGCCGCCCACGCGCTTTGAGGTGACCGAGCATCGCGTGCAGATCGCGCAGTGCCGCTGCGGCAAACATCACTCGGGCGCATTTCCCAAGGGCGTGAGCCAGGCGGTTCAGTACGGCCCCCAGATTCGCGCCGCGGCCGTCTATCTGACGCAATACCAGCAGTTGCCGGTTGCGCGTACCGCCCAGGCGTTAAAAGACCTGTTTGGTCTGCATGTGGGTACGGGAACCGTCCAGCACAGCATTGATCAGGCCGCGCAGATACTGGCGCCGGCGGTCGAACAGATCGAGCAGGCGCTACGCGGGCAACCCGTAGTGCATTTCGATGAGAGCTGTATGCGCGTGGGGCGCGAGTCCCACTGGCTGCATGTCGCCTCGACGCACGCGTTGAGCTGGTATGGCGCGCACCGCAAGCGCGGCAGCGAGGCGCTGGACAGCTTCGGCATTCTTCCCGGCTTTACGGGAATCGCGGTCCATGACGGCTGGCGGCCATATGCCGGCTATGAGTGTGAGCACGCGCTGTGCAATGCTCATCATCTGCGCGAACTGGTGTTCGTCCAGGAGTCCACGCAGCAACCTTGGGCCCAGCAGATGATTGATCTGCTTTGCCAGGCAAAGCGCGAGGTCGACCTCAGTCGGGCGTCAGGAAACACCGCGCTGAGCCAGGCGCGCCAACGCTATTACGCACGGCGCAGCCGCGTCCTGATCGCACAGGCGCGCAAGCTCAATCCGCAGCAGGCACGTGAGCCCGGGCGCCAGGAACGCCGCGGCAGGATCAGGCAAAGCTTTACCTGCAACCTGCTCACACGGCTTCACAAATATGCCGATGAGGTGTGGCGTTTCATTACCGATCACCGCGTACCGTTCGACAACAACCAGGCCGAACGCGATATCCGCATGCCCAAACTCAAACAGAAGATCTCCGGGTGCTTCCGCTCGGAATCGGGCATGGAGGCGTTCTGCACAATCCGCTCCTACCTTGCCACCTTACGCAAGCAGAACCGTTCGCTGATCGATGCGCTGGCATTGGGCTTTGCCGGATTCGTCGTTTCGCCTCTGGTTACCGCTGAATAGTTACGCGGCGGCAAAGAAAAGTAGGTGCCGCCCCGCACAGGGGCGACGCGTGAAGCACGAAGGCATAGCGCGGATGCCAGCGAAAACGCAAGCAAACCAAACCGCGGCGCATGAAGCCCAAAGGCAAAGCCCGGATGCCAGCGAAAAGGCAAACACACCGCGCCAAAGCTCGCGCAGCAAATACCGTAACCCGGATGCCAGCGCAAAGGCCAAAACCCCAAAACCGAACATCAGCGCCGCGGCAAAAAACTCAAACCTCACCGCGCCGCGCAGGCCGAAAAAACCTCAACTCGGCGTCCGCATCAACCTCGCCTTCTCCCGCTCCCAATCCCGCTTCTTCTCAGTCTCACGCTTATCGTGCTGCTTCTTGCCCTTGGCAAGCCCAATCTCACACTTAACCCGCCCATTCTTGTAATGAAAATTCAACGGCACAAGCGTATACCCGCGCTGCTCGACCTTGCCAATCAGCTTGCTGATTTCCTCAGCATGCAGCAGCAGCTTGCGCGTACGGACCGGGTCCGGGTTGATGTGCGTCGACGCTTCGGGCAGCGGGCTGATGTGTGTGCCGATCAAAAATAGCTCCGCATTCCTGATCACGACGTAGCCTTCCTTGATCTGGCCACGCCCGGCGCGCAGCGCCTTGACTTCCCAGCCCTCCAGCACGAGCCCCGCCTCGTAACGCTCTTCGACCGAGTAGTCGTAGAACGCTTTTCTGTTGTCGATGATGCTCATGAATGGAAAGTGGCCAACTCGTTTAAAATCACGATTTTAGCAAAGCGGGACGCCGAAAACCCGCCGCGGCGTCATTCAGTTGTCACGCGCTCGCTATTTATCAATCCCTGTTGCCACGCGCTGTTCAATTTATGGCAGATGTCCAGAAAACCGTGTTGATACGCCACTCGGCGGAACAGATGTTCGACCTCGTCACCGATGTCGCCGACTACCCCAATTTCCTTCCGTGGTGTGGCGGCGTCGAAATCCGCCGCCAGGAGGAAAACCTGATGGAGGCGAAGATCGACATCAACTTCAAGGGCATCAAGCAGCACTTCGCGACGCACAACACGCAGGAGCGGCCGACGCGCATCGACATGAACTTCGCCGATGGCCCGTTCAAGAAGTTCACCGGCTACTGGCGCTTCACGCCGCTGCGCGCGGACGCGTGCAAGATCGAGTTCGCGCTGCACTACGAGTTCGCGAACATTCTGCTGGAGAAACTCATCGGACCGGTGTTCAGCCATATCGCGAACACGTTCGTCGAATCGTTCGTGAAGCGCGCCGATCAGCGCTACGGCAAGGCATGAGCAGGACGCTGACCATCGAGGTCTGCTACGCGCTGCCGGGCGAGCAGACGCTGATCGAACTGCAGTTGCCGCAAGGCGCGACGCTCGGGCAGGCCATCGACGCGAGCGGTATCCTCGCGCAACATCCCGGAATCGATCTGACGAAACAGAAGACGGGCGTGTTCGGCAAGCTCAAGCCGCTGGACACCGTGCTGGCCGACCATGATCGCGTCGAGATCTACCGGCCGCTGATCGTCGATCCAAAGCTCGCGCGGCAGCGGCGCGTCGAGAAATCGCGTCAGGAAGGATCCGTCGAAGGGCGTAAGTGGCTGCACAGGGATTCGCGCTGACGTTACGCTGATGTGCGACGCACAAATGGCAAACGGCGCATCGTGTCACACGGTGTGCCGTTTTTGCTTTGTAGCGAGAGGTTGCTGCCGGCGACAGGGCGCAGCCTAGTGCACAGCCGCCTGAGCCTTTTCTTCGAGCGTCGAGCGGTCGGAGTCGTCGCCAGCGTGCTGGCGCACCGACCAGCTGACGCCCGCGACCAGCAGCAGGATGGCGGCCATTTCGAGCGGACGGGGCATCCGGTGATCGTAGATGAACGCGTAGAGCAGCGCGAACAGCGTCTCGAAGACGATCAACTGACCCGACAGCGTCAGCGGCAGACGCTTGGACGCCGCGTTCCACAAGCCGTTGCCGAGCCACGATGCGCCGATCGCGAGCCCCAGGTTCAGCAGCCAGAACAGATGCCAGCGGGTGTCAACATGCGACGTATCGACGGCCGACGACGGCAGCACGGCCACCACGAGCCACAGCAGCGCGCCGAGCAGGCCCGTCACGACGCCCCACAGCACCGACCACTCGTTACCGCTGAAATGCGTATGACGCTGCAGATAGCGCGCGTTTTCGACGGCGAACCACGTCCAGCAGGCCAGCGCGCCGACCGCGCACGCGATGCCGATCAGTTTGTTCGCGATTGTTCCCGGCGTTTCACCCGCCGTGCCGAACACATCGACATTGATGCACACGATACCCACGACGACGAGCGCGAGCGGCCACGCGAGCCGCGCAAGCGGCACGGCGCCATGATCGCGCCGTCCGAGCAGCGTCACGGTGACGGGCAGCACACCGACGATCAGCGAGGACGGCGCAATGCCAACGAGGTGCACGGCGCCCGTCAACAGCAGGTAATAGAGCAGATTGCCCGCGAGCGCGAGCTTGACGAGCGCGTTCAGATCTTCACGCGTAAGCCGGCGCATCAGGGAGCGTGCGGAAGGCAGCGCGGCCAGCAGCGACACGACGCCGTACATTGCGTAGCGGCCGGCGCTCAGCAGCACGGGCGAAAAATCGGGCAACAGCCGCGGCACCAGAAACACCATGCCCCATAACGCTCCCGCCAACATTCCGTACACCACGCCGCGCTGCATTGCCTTGCCCCGATCGAAAAACTGAAAGTGCGCGAAGCATAGCCGGACGGGCGTGTTCGCGTCTTGTTCGATTCTGCACTTTGCAGCACTTCGCCTATGCTGGAAAAGCGCGCCTGGAAGGATGAATGGCAGCGTATGCGTTCGAACGAGCATACGAAACCGGTTCGAACGCGAGCCGAACGCAGAAGCGAAATCAGACGGTCGTTCGACGCGATAAAACATTGAAGAATTTCGCTAACTGACTGTTCGTGCAGCGAAAACCGGAAGGTTTCGCGTATAATTCGCTTTTGCGCCTATAGGATTTGCCATGCGTCTGATCCAAAAAGCACTCACGTTCGATGACGTGCTCCTCGTCCCGGCTTTCTCCGACGTTCTGCCGCGCGACACCAGCCTGAAAACCCGGCTGACCCGCAACATCTCCCTCAATATGCCGCTCGTGTCCGCCGCGATGGACACCGTTACCGAAGCTCGCCTTGCCATTGCCATGGCGCAGATGGGCGGAGTCGGCATCGTCCACAAGAATCTCACGCCGGCCGAGCAGGCTCGCGAAGTCGCGAAGGTCAAGCGCTTTGAATCGGGCGTCGTGCGCGATCCGATCACGGTTCCGCCGCAAATGAAAGTGAGCGACGTGATCGCGCTGTCGCGCCAGCATGGCATTTCGGGCTTCCCGGTCGTCGAAGGTGCACAACTGATCGGCATCGTCACGAACCGCGATCTGCGCTTCGAAACGCGTCTGGACGAGCCCGTGCGCACGATCATGACGCCGCGCGAGCGTCTCGTGACGGTCAAGGAAGGCACGCCGCTCGCCGAAGCGAAAGCGCTGATGCACGGCCACCGCCTCGAGCGCGTGCTGGTCGTCAACGACGCGTTCGAACTGCGCGGCCTGATGACGGTGAAGGACATCACGAAGCAGACGGAGCACCCGGACGCCTGTAAGGACGAGCATGGCAAGCTGCGCGCGGGCGCCGCGGTCGGCGTCGGCGAGGACAACGAAGAGCGCGTGTCGCTGCTGGTGCAGGCGGGCGTCGACGTGATCGTCGTCGATACGGCGCATGGTCATAGCCGGGGCGTGCTGGAGCGCGTCCAGTGGGTCAAGAAGAACTTCCCGCACGTCGAGGTGATCGGCGGCAACATCGCGACGGCCGACGCAGCGAAGGCGCTCGTCGAGTACGGCGCGGACGGCGTGAAGGTCGGCATCGGCCCGGGCTCGATCTGCACGACGCGTATCGTCGCAGGCGTGGGCGTGCCGCAGATCAGCGCGATCGCCAACGTATCGGCGGCGCTCAAGGGTACGGGCGTACCGGTGATCGCTGACGGTGGCGTGCGCTTCTCGGGCGACGTCAGCAAGGCACTGGCAGCAGGCGCAAACGCCGTAATGATGGGCAGCATGTTCGCCGGCACGGAAGAGTCGCCGGGCGATGTGTTCCTGTATCAGGGCCGCCAGTACAAGTCGTACCGCGGCATGGGTTCTGTCGGCGCGATGAAGGACGGCGCGGCTGACCGCTACTTCCAGGACAACTCCGCGAACATCGACAAGCTGGTGCCGGAAGGCATCGAAGGCCGTGTCGCGTACAAGGGCTCGGTCGGCGCGATCCTGTTCCAGCTGATCGGCGGCGTGCGTGCATCGATGGGTTACTGCGGCTGCCGCACGATTGACGAGTTGCACGAGAAAGCTTCGTTCGTCGAAATCACGTCGGCGGGCATGCGCGAATCGCATGTGCACGATGTCCAGATCACGAAGGAAGCCCCCAACTACCACGTGGACTAATTGCCGATGAAGCCGCTGCTGCGTGCCGTACTGATCATCGATGCCTTGTTGTTGCTGGCGTTTGGGCTGTTGTTTTTGCTCACGCCGTGGAAATCGCTGTACGACGCGCTGCAGCTGGTGCAGACAGACCCTGCGCTGGTTGGGCAGGGGGCGGGCATTGCGCTGATCGGTCTGGCGTGGCTCGCGCTGCATGCGTCGATCGACGGCGCGATGACGGCGACGACGGCCAAGGTCGTCGGCCATGTGAACTGGCTGACGGGCTTGCTGATGCTGGTCTGGCTGGTGGGGCTGCATACGCCGCAGTTGACCGGGTTTGGTCAGCTGGTGGCGGTGCTGACGGGCGTAGTACTGCTCGTTATCGGTCTGGGCGGGGTGAAGCTCTCGAGCGCGGTGAAGCGGCGCGAGCGGCTGGCCGGCACGGCTGCCGCCGAACGCACCGACCGTGTGGCGGCGCGCGACGCCGAGAACGAGGCGCGCAAGGCCGAGCGTGAGCGTGATGCGGCTCGCACGGGTGTGGTTTATCCGGCCACCACGGGGCCGCATGTCGAGCCGACGCTTGCCGCAACGCCCGTGAGTCCGGCGACGGGGCATCCCGTCGAGCCTGGCCTGACGGCGCAACCGCCGCGCGCGACGATGCCCGAAGCGGCCGCGGCCGCGCGTGAAGACGCGCTGGCGCATGAACGCCGGGCCGAAGCCCACGAGGACGCCGCTGCGCGTGAACGCGCAGCAGCCCAGCGCAATGAAGCCGACGCGCGTGCTGCCGAAGCGAAATCGGGCACACCCCGGCCGCCGTTTCATGGCTGACCCGCGCAAGCTTACGCCCAACGCCGAAACAACTGGAATCCGTCTGCGCGCAGGTCTTCTATCGAGCTTTTTATCGATCACGGCACGCAGCGATGCGGCGCTCAGGCCGCCGTTGCCGCGCAAGCCAATCCGTTTCGAATACAACGCCGTTCTGTCGCGATGCGACCAGCGCGGCTTTCCCTATCCGTTCTTTTTAGATTCAGTCCGCTGCCATGCATGACAAGATCCTGATCCTCGACTTCGGTTCGCAAGTCACCCAACTGATCGCACGCCGCATTCGCGAGGCGCACGTGCTGTCGGAAATCCATCCGCACGACGTCAGCGACGAGTTCATCCGCGAATTCAAGCCGATGGGCATCATCCTGTCGGGCGGCCCGAACTCGGTGACCGAGAGCGACACGCCGCGCGCGCCGCAAGCGGTGTTCGAAGCGGGCGTGCCCGTGCTCGGCATCTGCTACGGCATGCAGACGATGGCCGAGCAGCTCGGCGGGAAGGTCGAAACCGGCCATCTGCGTGAGTTCGGCTACGCGGAAGTGCGCGCGCGCAACCACACCAGCTTCCTCGACGGCATTCAGGACTTCGCAACGTCCGAAGGCCACGGCATGCTGAAGGTGTGGATGAGCCACGGCGACAAGGTGCTGGAAATGCCCGTGGGCTTCCAGCTGATGGCATCGACGGACTCGTGCCCGATCGCCGCGATGGCCGATGAGGCGCGCCACTTCTACGGCCTGCAATGGCACCCGGAAGTCACGCACACGGTGCAGGGTCGCGCGATGCTTGAGCGCTTCGTGCTGAAGATCTGCGGCGCGAAACCCGATTGGGAAATGGGCAATTACATCGACGAAGCCGTCGAAAACATCCGCAAGCAGGTCGGCGACGAGCATGTGATTCTCGGTCTGTCGGGCGGCGTGGATTCGTCGGTGGCGGCGGCGCTGCTGCATCGCGCGATCGGCGATCAATTGACCTGTGTGTTCGTCGATCACGGCCTGTTGCGCCTGAACGAAGCCGAGCAGGTGATGTCGATGTTCGCCGACAACCTCGGCGTGAAGGTGATCCACGTCGACGCCAGCGAAGCCTTCCTGTCGAAGCTCAAGGGCGTGACCGATCCGGAAGCGAAGCGCAAGATCATCGGCGCCGAGTTCGTCGAGGTGTTCCAGGCGGAAGCCGGCAAGCTGACGGATGCGAAGTGGCTCGCGCAAGGCACGATCTATCCGGACGTGATCGAATCGGCGGGCAAGGGCAAGAAGGCCGCGCATACGATCAAGAGCCACCACAACGTCGGTGGCCTGCCGGAGACGCTGAATCTGAAGCTGCTCGAGCCGCTGCGTGAACTGTTCAAGGACGAAGTGCGCGAACTGGGCGTGAAGCTCGGTCTGCCGCCTTCGATGGTGTATCGCCATCCGTTCCCGGGCCCGGGCCTCGGTGTGCGTATTCTTGGCGAAGTGAAGCGCGATTACGCTGATCTGCTGCGTCGCGCGGACGCGATTTTCATCGAAACGTTGCGCACCTTCATCGACAAGGAAACGGGCAAGTCGTGGTACGACCTGACGAGCCAGGCGTTCGCCGTGTTCCTGCCAGTGAAGAGCGTGGGTGTAATGGGCGATGGCCGCACGTATGAGTATGTCGTTGCGCTGCGCGCGGTCCAGACGCTCGACTTCATGACGGCGCATTGGGCGCATCTGCCGCATGACCTGCTCGGCCATGTGTCGAACCGGATCATCAATGAAGTGCGTGGTATCAATCGCGTCGTGTACGACATCTCGGGCAAGCCGCCTGCGACGATTGAGTGGGAGTGATATAGCTTCTGGCACAGGCCGAGATCAAAAACTCGGCTCTGCGCCTGTCATTCAATTCGCGCCGGAAGACGGCGGGTGTCTTTCGGCGCTTTGAGTTATTTAGGCATGGTGATTCGTTTTTTTGAGCGCACCGATCTTGCTGCGTGCGAACAGCTGTTCGACAGTAACATTCCAAAGTTTTTTGCCGAGGAGGAGCGTGTCGAATTCACTGAATACCTTAACCGTCTTCCGGGGCCCTACCTGGTGCTTGAAGAGGATGGCGAGGTCGTGGCCTGTGGTGGCTGGGCAGCCAGCAGAACGACTCCCAACGAGATTATTTTGTGTTGGGGAATGGTGAGCAAAGACCGGGCACAAGGCGGGTCTGGGAAGTCGCCTCATGAAGGCACGACTGGAGCACATCTTTGCGAGCAACAACGCTGCGGCGGTTTTGCTGACCACCAGCCAGCACAGTGCCGGCTTTTTTGAGCGGTTTGGATTTCAAACTGTCCGCTCAGAAAAGGACGGGTACGCGCCGGGCATTGATCTGGTGGAGATGCGGCTTGAAGCAGGGTCCGTTGCAGCGAAGTGAATTGCGCATCGAACTGGCGGCGGCCCCCGTCCCCGCAAGGGTGTAACCACCAGATCGACGATCATCGAGCGTGCGACCAGGAAGGGGTGCTGGGGCGTGTCAGCGCGCTTTCTGCCGTGATGCGTCACGGCGGAAAATCGTGGAGATTCCGCTTACCGATCGTATCGTTGAGCGTTCTTGCCCAGTTCTTCGATATCAACGGATGCTGCGAGAAATGCGCCGCAACGCGGCTTGTCCACGAAACGAAGCCACTGGCTGAACTGGCTGAGAAGGAAGTAGACAAACATGATGTGCTCCTGTCAATGAAGGTGATAACAGGCGCAATCCATATCGTGTTGAGTGGCGCTCTGTTGATGCTTCAAGAATAGGGACGCGTGACAGCGGCGGACATAGGAAAAGGACGAATTTTGAGATAGCAGGCTGCGGCTTACGGCTTCTCCAGCACATACGTTGCCGCCAACGTCCCGTAGTAGGGCTGCAAACCGACACTACGCATCCCGAGCCGCTTCATGACATTGATCGATCGTTCATTCGACGGATGCGTCGTCGCATAGATAGAAGCAAGGCACAGTTCATCGAACGCAAACCCGATCATCGCTCGCGCGGCTTCCGTCGCGTAGCCTTGTCCCCAGTGATCGCGCTTCAAACGCCAGCCGACTTCCACCGGATTACCCGGTTCGTTCTCGATGTGCTGCACGCACCCCGCGCCGATGATCTCGCCGCTGTCGTGCCTGATGAACGACCACCACGAAAAGCCGAACCGTTCCCAGCGCGCCTTTGCCGTATCGATGCTCTGATGCACTTCCGTCGGCGTGGCAGGCGAGCCGTCGCCGAGAAATTGCATCACGACAGGATCGGAGTTGAGCGCGAGCAACCCGGCGAAATGAGCTTCGTCGAACGGTTCGAGGCGCAGCCGCGAGGTATGGAGAAGGGTTCGCATGGCATCCGTCCATTGGATGAAGGAATGCTCGCGCATTCCTTGACGAAACACTAGCGCGATACGTGCCGCCGTTCTTGCCCCGTGTCCGCCAGATCGCGCGCCCGCGCCAATGCAGAAGCGATCGCATCCAGCACCCGCTCGCGCGCCTCGTCATTCTCCTGCCGCAACGCGAACGACGGGTGATACGTGGAGATCACCTGCATGCCGTCAACATCGATCGACCGTTCGATCCAATCGCGCAAACTGACTTTCTCGTGCAGCAGCGCAGTCAACGCAGTCGCGCCCAACGTGACGACGACGGCAGGCTTCACGCGCTCCAGTTCGCGTTCGAGCCAGTAACCGCACGCATCGATTTCCTGCTGCGCAGCAGTCTTGTGCAGGCGCCGCTTGCCGCGCAGCATCCACTTGAAGTGCTTGACGGCGTTGGTCAGATAAAGTTGTTCGCGCCGCAACCCCGCACGCTCGATTGCAACATCGAGCAATCTGCCCGCTGGTCCGACAAACGGCTTGCCCGCGAGGTCTTCCTGATCGCCAGGCTGTTCGCCGATCAGCATGATGCGCGCATCGTCGGGACCGATGCCATCGACGGCTTGCGTCGCGTGCCGCCACAGCTCACAGCGCCGGCATGCGTCGAGCGTCGATGGCTGCTGACGCGCCGGTTGCGCGCTATGTGCATCGACAGGCACGCTCTTGCCGCCCAGCACGCCGACGCCGCGCGCCTGCGCGACCCGTTGCGCGCCGCTTTTCGCTTCGCTGATCATCGACGGAATCAGGTGGCCTTCGGGCAGGCCTTTCCAGAAGCGCACGGGCATGTGCTGTTCGAGCGCCGTCTCGTTCAGCCGCGCGGGATTGAATGTGCTGCGGTAGTAGGCGAGCCAGAGCGCTTCGGCTTGGTCGGCGGTGTGCTTGCAACGGTCGCTGGATAACGCCGGACGGTGTTCGAGCCGCAACGTTTTGCCGTTCCACCACGCGGCGCTATCGGGTGTCGAGATGAGCCACGTCGAGCGGCCCATGCGGCGTGCGAAATGCTCGGCTGACCACGCGAGCACATCGTGCTCCGGCTCGTACCACGCGACGTACTCGGGCAGATCGGCCGCAGGCGCATCGTTGCCGGGCTCGCGCAGCCGGAAACGTACATACGCGATCATGTCGTGCTTCGCGCGCCGTACGGCCTTGGCCATCTTGTACAGGCGCGCGCCGTCGCAATCGGCGGCGGACGCGACCGAGCGGTCGCCGTCATGCCATCGCCAGAGCACGCGGTAGAGGAACGCCCAACGTGCCGTGTCGCGATAGAGCGCTGCGTCCTTCAGCAGTTCACCGAGCTCGCGAGAAATGCGGACATTGGCGGGTGCGGTCGTTGCCTGGGACGCAGACGCGTGATCGTCGAACAACGCGGGCGTGGTTGCGCGATCGTCATCGCCAATTACACGCCAGTCGATATCCTCGGGCGCAATGCGGCTCGCAAGCGCCTGCAGCGCGGCTTCGCGCCACGCCGCATAGCTGTCCTCGATCGAGATGACCCGCATGCCTTCGCGTCCGGTGTCAAAGCAGCGACAACTGCGTCGGCGGCGGCGTCAGTGCGTGACGTAACCGCTGCGTCGACAGGTCGGCGTGCGCGGGGCGATAGTCGGCTGTCACGACGAACGGCCGCGTCTTGTCCATCGAACACCGCAACTGCACGAGATCCTGATAGCGGATGCGCCGCGAGCGCCGCAGTGCCACCAGACGCTTTGCGTTGCGCATGCCGATGCCCGGCACGCGCGCGATCATGCGTACATTCGCGCGATTCAGATCGACGGGAAAGCTCTCCCGATGACTCAGCGCCCACGCGAGCTTCGGATCGATGTCGAGCGCGAGATTGCCGGGTGTGTCGAACAGTTCGTCAACGCGAAACCCGTAACCGCGCAACAGAAAATCCGCCTGATACAAACGATGCTCGCGCAACAGCGGCGGCGCCTTGGCCGGCAGCGCCGTCGGACTGTCGGGAATCGGGCTGAACGCGGAGTAGTAGACGCGCTTGAGCCGGTACGAGCCGTACAGCGTTTCGGCCGTTTGCAGGATCGTGCTGTCGCTGGTGTCGTCCGCGCCGACGATCATCTGCGTGCTCTGGCCAGCCGGCGAGAAGCGCGGCGCTTTCGCGTCGCTCTCGGCTTCGTCGCTGGCGAGGCGAATCGAGCCCATCGCGAGGCGGATCGTGCGCGCGCTTTTCTCGGGCGCGAGCCGTTCCAGACTGATTTCGGTTGGCAGTTCGATATTGACGCTCAGGCGATCCGCGTAACGGCCCGCTTGCGCGATCAGTTGCGGATCGGCATCGGGAATGGTTTTCAGATGGATATACCCGCGAAACAGATGTTCTTCGCGCAACGACTGCGCGACGCGTACCAGTTGCTCCATCGTGTAGTTCGACGAGCGGATCACGCCGGAACTGAGAAACAGCCCGTCGATGTAATTGCGCCGGTAAAAGTCGAGCGTGAGGCTCACGACTTCCTCGGGTGTGAAACGCGTGCGCGGCACGTTGCTCGTGCGCCGGTTCACGCAATACTGACAGTCGTACAGACAGAAATTGGTCAGCAGGATTTTCAGCAACGACACGCATCGGCCGTCGGGCGTGAAGCTGTGGCAGATGCCCGCGCCCGTGCTCGCGCCGAGCCCGTCCGCGCCGCGCGAACTGCGCTGTGGCGCGCCGCTGCTCGCACACGACGCGTCGTACTTGGCGGCGTCGGCGAGTATTTCGAGCTTTTTGAGCAGTTCCATGGCAGACGGCGACACTGTATATATGTACAGTATTCTACGCCGTCGCGTGCTGTCCACAAGGCACGTATTGCCGCGAACGCGGCGGCTGTCCCGGATTTGTCCTATTTTTCAGTGGATAAGCTGAACAGCGGCGGCTTCTGCCTTCACACAACTTCACAGCTCGCAGGCGGCGCAGTGCAATCATTGCAGCCCCGAGCCGAATCGACGTATCGACGGTTCGAAGCCTCAGTTTTGTCGCGGTGAAGGACATGATCGAATGACATCCCAGCCAGATATCGACCAGCGCTACGCGGCAGCCGAGCAAGTCTTTTTCGCGGGCGACCACGACGCGGCGCGCGCGCATCTGGACGCCGTGCTGCAAGCGCAGCCCGGGCACGCCGGCGCGCTCCATCTGCGCGGCCTCGTCGCGCTCGAAGCGAAGGAGCCGGGCGGCGCGGCGCACTGGATCGAGCAGGCGCTGCGCGCGCGGCCCGATCCCATCTTCTACAACAGTCTGAGCGTCGTGCAGATTCGTTCGGGCGCGCTTGCCGAGGGCGCGGCGAGCGCGCAACGCGGGCTCGATCTCGCGCGCAGCGAGCCGTCCGTGTCGATCGATACGTCGATTCTCGCCTTCAATCTCGGCGTCGCGCTGCAACTGAACGACGACATGGAAGCGGCAGAGCACGCGTATCGCAGCGTGATCTCAACGAACCCGGCGCACTCCGGCGCGCACAACAACCTCGGGCTCGTGCTGAACGCGCTCGGCGACGTCGAAACGGCCATCGTGCATCACCGGCGCGCGTATGAGCTCGATCCGTCGAATCTCGAAGCGCGCAGCAATATCGGCCATATGATGCTCGCGGCCGGGCGATACGAAGAAGCGTGGCCGCATTTCGAATACCGCTGGGCCGCGCTCGGCAACAATCGCGGCGAGCGCGGCGCGCGGCCGGCTGAATGGCCTGTGCCGCAGTGGCTGGGCGAAGCTTCGCCGAAACGGGACGCGCGGCTGTTCATCGTGTACGAGCAGGGACTCGGCGATGCGTTGCAGTTCAGCCGCTTCTTCCCGCTCGCGCTCGACCGTTTCGCGACGATCGGCTTCAACTGCCCGAAGCCGCTGCGGCGGCTCTTCGAGGATTCGTTTGGCGAACGTTATCCGCAGTTGCAGCTGCTGGACGATGTACCCTCCGACTGGAGCGAATGGGACTGCTATTCACCGATGCTCTCTCTGCCGATGGCGCTCGAAATCGGCTTGCAGAACCTCGGCTCGGCGCCGTCGCGCTATCTGCGCGCCGATCCGCAGCGCGCCACATACTGGCGCGAGCGTCTCGCGGCAGTCGCGCCGCAACGTGTGCCACGCATCGGCATCGTGTGGGCGGGCGGCAAGATCAACGCGCATATGGACAGGATGCGCAGCATCGCGCCTGCGCAGGTCGAGCGTCTGCTCGCGTGGCCGCGCGCGCAGTGGATCAGCTTGCAGAAAGCGGACGACGCGTCGAAGGAACTCACTGCGGCACAGCGTCCGAACGTGAACGACTGGATGAGCGAGATCGCGGATTTCGCCGACACGGCGGCGCTTGTCGAGCCACTCGATCTGGTGATCGCCGTCGATACGTCGGTTGCGCATCTCGCCGCGGCGATGGGCAAGCGCGTGTGGCTGCTCAATCGCTACGCGGGATGCTGGAGGTGGCTGCGCGAGCGCACTGATAGCCCGTGGTATCCGGGCATGCGGATCTTCAATCAGTCCGAGCGCGGCAACTGGGTCGACGTGCTGTCGAATTTGATCGAAGCGCTGGAAGCGGAATTTCCGGCGCGCGCATAAAAGGCAAAACGCAAAGCAAAACGCGGCGCATACAATGCGCCGCGTTTTCTCGAACGCGATCCGCCTCGGCGAATCGCGCATTTCACTACCCGCTCAGATCGCCACTTCAGGCGGCGCCTGGCGGAACAGACGCGTGATCCAGCACAGGTACGCGATACCCAGCACGAACCACACCGCGCCGAGCACGAGCGCCGTCTTTTCGAGGCTCGCGAGCAGCCAGATATCGGCCACTGCGCCGATCAGCGGAAACACCAGCCCGCCGAATACGCCGATCTTGCGGTCGCCATGATTGCCCGACAGATACAGACGGACCACGCACAGGTTGACGGCCGTGAACGCGAGGAACGCGCCGAAGTTGATGAACGACGTCGACGTGGCCACATCGAGCTTCAGCGCGATCAGCCCGACGATGCCCGCAATCGCGATATTGATCGCCGGCGTCTTGAAGCGCGGATGGATATAGCCGAAGAAGCGCTTCGGCAGGATTTCATCGGGACCCATCGCATACAGCAAGCGGCCGACGCTCGCCTGCGCCGAGATGCCCGACGCGAACTGCGCGAGAATCAGGCCCGCGAGAAACACGGTCACGAAAATATCGCCGCCAATCATCTTCGCGACTTCGAACGCGGCCGAATCCGTGTCCTTGAACTCGACGCCGGGGTGCGCCAACTGCATCGTATACGCGGCGATCACGAAGATCGCGCCGCCAATCAACGCAATCAGCAGGATCGCGCGCGGCATGTTCTTCTTCGGATCGATGGTTTCTTCCGTCAGCGTCGACACGGCATCGAAACCGAGATACGAGTACGCGGCAATCGCGGCGCCCGCCATCGTCGCGCCGAGCGGCACATGCGGCTTGAAGAACGGCTCGGCCATCGCGATGCCGCCAGGGCCCGCCGCCGCCGACGCATAGTGCCAGCACAGCGCGACGAACATCGCGACAATCGCCAGTTGCACGACCATCAGCACGATGTTGAAGCGCGCGGCCAGTTCGATCCCGACGATGTTCAGGCCGCTCGTCAGCACGATGAATGCGACGATCCAGATCCACGACGGCACATGCGGAAACGCCGCGTTCAGATACGCGGCGCCGATCAGCCAGATCACCATCGGCAGGAAGAAATAGTCGAGCAGCGTCGCCCAGCCGATCAAAAAGCCGAGATGCGCGTTGAAGGTCTTGCGCGTGTACGTGTACGCCGAGCCGGCGACGGGGTAGAGCCGCGCGAGCTTGCCGTAGCTGAGCGCGGTGAAGGCGATCGCGATCAGCGCGAGCAGATAGGCGAGGGCGGCTGTGTCGTCGCTGGCTTTGGCGAGCACGCCGTAGGTGCCGTAGACGATCAGCGGCGCCATGTAGGCGAGACCGAACAGCAGCACGGACGGCAAGCCGAGCGTGCGCTTCAGGTGCGACGGTTCATGAGATGACGACGCTTGCATGATTTCTCCTAAAGCCAGGCCGATAGCGATGGCCGATATGGATGTCTTCTGGATGCCTTATGGTGCCTATGGCTGGCATTTCGACGGGCGTGGGCGTACGCGCGCAGGGCGCGCTCGGCCCCGTGCGGTACGTCCCGGACAGACTGCTGGAAAAGCGTTCAGTCGGTGCGGCGGCGGCGCGCTTCGACCATCAGCGCGCGATGGCCATCCGACTGTTCGACGGGCACGAGGCCGAGCGGCACGCGTGCGTCGTGCAGATAGTTGTAGTGCTCGCGGCTCGCTTCGAGCCGTTTGAAATCGACGGTCGCCTTCGTCACCGTTTCTTCGCCGCCGAGTTCGAGCACCGTTTCGCCGAACGGATCGATCAGCGCGGAGAGGCCGGGGAACGTCAGGTTGTCGTCGCCGGAGCCGCAGCGGTTCACCATCAGCGCGAACATCTGGTTTTCCATCGCGCGGGCAGTGATCGCGCGTCGATGCACGGGGCCGAACGGGTCCATGTTGCCGTTGGTGACGATCAGCAGATCGGCGTCGAGCGCCGCGACGGCGCGCGCCGATTCGGGAAATTCGATGTCGTAGCAGATCAGCAGCCCCACGGTGAGGCCGTTCCACATGCAGGTTTCGAAGCGGTCGCCGGGCGTGAACACGCCCACATCCGATGCCCACAGATGCGTCTTGCGATAGCGCAGCGCGATGTCGCCGCGTTCGTCGACGAGCACCGTCGTGTTGTAGAACTGGTTGCCGTCGCGTTCGGCGAGGCCCACTGCGACCGAGACACCCTTTTGCCTGGCGGCGTCGCGCACGGCGGTCAGCGCGGGGCCATCGAGCGTCTGCGCGACTTCGGCGACGTTTTCGCGCGTCGGAAAGCCCGACAACGTGGTTTCCGGGAACACGATCAGCTTCGTGCCGCCCGCTGTGTCGGCGCGTCCGATCGTCTCGACGACCTTGCGCGTGTTGTGCGCGACGTCGCCGTCGATCAGCGCGACTTGCGCCAGTTCAACCTGCATGGTGTTGCCTCCTTCCAGATGCCTTTCAGCGGTGCGCGATGTGCGTTGCGCATCCGTATTTCCTGCCATTCTTGCGCCGCGCGGAACAGTGCGTACGTCGCCCGCTCCTCGTATTGAGGCGGATTATCAGGGTATTATTTTTGTCCTGAAATTACCCACGAGGGTTACCCTCACCGGAGGACACGATGGACTTCGAATGGCGAGATCTCGCTTTTCATCGGGAGATCGGCTCGGCCATCGACGCCCTCGATGGTCCGCATTTCTGGGCGCGCCTGACGCGCGTGCTCGAAAGGCATGTCGGTTTCGACAGCTGGGTCGCGTTGCGCTTCAAGCGCGATGCCGCGCCGCTCGTGCTCGCCGAGCAGGCTATGCCCGACGGCAAGATCGACCTGATGTTTCAGGACTATCTGGCCGCGCTCTATCAGCTCGATCCGTTCTATCTCGCCGCGTTCGAAACGCGGGCGTCGGGCTTCTACACGCTCGCCGACGTTGCGCCTGACAACTTCCGGATGACCGAGTACTACCAGCGCTACTTCAAGAAGAATATCGTCGGCGACGAGGTGCATTTCAATGTCGTGATTGATCGCGATCATACGATGGGCTTTTCACTCGGCAAGACGAGCCGCTACGACGAGCGCGAGATCGCGTTGCTCACGCTGTATTCGCCGTGGGTGCTCGCGTTGATGCAGCAGCGCTTGCGTTTCGAGAAGTTCGTTGGGGAAGAAGAGCCACGCGCGACCGGAAACGAAGAGGCGGATCTGCATGCGCGCTTCGGCATGCTGACAGGCAAGAACGGGCGCGGCGCGTTGACTGCGCGCGAGATCGAGGTGGCGATGCTGTCGTTGAGCGGGTTCTCGTCGCGTGCGATCGCGGAGAAGCTGTCGATCTCGTTCGAAACGGTGCGCGCGCACAAGAAGCACATCTACGCGAAGCTCGGCGTCGGATCGCAGTCCGAACTGTTCGCGATGTTTTATGAGCCGGGGAGAACGGTCGAGCCGGAGTGAATGTTGTCGCGCTGCTTCGATTGCTTGTGATCGAAGCAGCGCGCGGCGCTCGGTGCTAGCAGTGCGTGCGCGCGTCGAGTTCGTGGCCTGGTGATGGCTTGAGCGGCTTAATAGCGGTCGAGCCGGTTGCCCGCAACACGCACGCGATCACCAGGATGCAGGTCGCCGGGCGAGCCGACATCGAAAGCGCGCACGGAGCCGTCGTTCAGTTGCACCGCAATCCGGTAGCCGCCCGGCGACGACGCGCCTGCCTGCTGACCCAACTGGTTGCCCGCGACGGCGCCGCCCAGCACGCCGATCGCAGTCGCCGCATCGCGTCCATGGCCGCGCCCGAACTGGTTGCCGATCACGCCGCCGACAACCGCACCGATCACGGTGCCTGCGACGCCGCCCGCCGTCACGGCGCCTGGATTCGCAAGCGGCTGGATCGACGAAACTACGCCGTATTGCTCGCCGTATCCATAGCCCTGTTGCGGCTGCTGGTAAGCCTGGTAGTCTTGTCCATCGGGCTGATCGTAGCCGGGTTGTTGATACTGCGGCTGCTGCGCATACGGCTGCTGATAGGGCTGTTGATACTGCGGCTGCTGCGCGTAGCCAGGCTGCGCATAGACCGGTTGCGCCGGTTGTGCGTAGGCCGGTTGCGTGGTGTAGGTCGAGCCATAGCTCGCGCCGTACGGCGAATTGCCAGGGACGACGCAGCCTGCGAGCGGCAGCGTAACGCAGAGCGCGATCAACGTCGTTCGAACGAGAGGGCGAGCAAAACGGGTGTGGGTCATGTTACGTGATTGTCGTGATGCCACCAGGTGTGGACCGCGACGAGTATAGGGAAACGCGCATCGCTAGTGATGCGCGGCCTGCGTAACAGTATGTAAATTGCGCGTCCGATAAAAACGCCTGGTGAAACAGTGACGCGCGGGTGGGAGGCGGGTGAAAAAACGGTTGAAAAAAGCGAGGAGGTCAGAAGCGAAAGCCGGTGCCAATGGCGCAGCTACCGCCAACTCCGCCGCTGCCGCCGCCGATGTTGCAAAACACGCCGCAGCCGGACAACGCTAGCGACAGTGCAACGCCCGTTACAAACACCCTCGCGAACGAGACGACGCGGCGGCGATTTGCGCCCGGCATCCGCGAACTGCGGGCGGCGGCACGCTTCGGGTGAATTGACACGATGGCGGGAGCGAAATTTCGATAGGCATGACGAAGCCGGAAGCGCTGAAAAACCGACAACCATATCTTGGCCTGGAATGCCAGCCCATACGACAATTCCTAATCCTGGGTGTGTCCTCTAGGCGTCTGACAAATCCATTTCTCAGCGTCCTGATAAAATGCCAGAGCCGCAACGTAGTGGACTGCAAATGAAATTGCTTGATGCACTTGTCGAACAACGGATTGCCGCCGCGGCTGCGCGCGGCGAGTTCGATGATTTGCCGGGAACCGGCGCGCCGCAGGTTCTCGATGACGACGCCCTGGTGCCCGAGGAAGTTCGCGTAGCGAACCGCATTCTGAAGAATGCGGGCTTCGTGCCGCCCGCCGTCGAACAATTGCGGGCGCTGCGCGACCTGCAGAACGAGCTGGATGCCGTCAGCGACCGCAGCAGCCGCTGCCGCCTGCAAGCGAAGATGCTGGCCCTCGATATGGCACTGGAATCGCTGCGCGGCGGGCCGCTCGTGATGCCGCGCGAGTACTGTCGCCGGATCGCGGAGCGCCTGTACGAGCGCGTCGCGGAAGAGCCGACCGCCGACGCGGGGCCGGCGTGAACCCCGGCGTCGATCCGGCTGTTTTGCCGTCTGCCGACTCCGTTTCGTCTGAAGATTTGATCATCCCGTCCTGCTCGGGCGTCAGCGTCGCGAACGAGACGAGCGCTACCATCGACACTCCCGCGCCCGAACCCGCCCCGATTACCGAACGCGATCGCCGCTTCATGGCGCTCGCGCAGGCTGCCGCCGAAGAGGCGCGCGCCGTTGGCGAGGTGCCTGTCGGCGCGGTGCTGGTCTGTGGCGACGAAGTGATTGCAAAAGGCTTCAATCATCCGATCGGCGGTCACGATCCTTCCGCGCACGCCGAAATGGCCGCGCTGCGCGCCGCTGCGCAGAAGCTCGAAAATTACCGGCTGCCGGGTTGCGAGCTCTATGTGACGCTGGAGCCTTGCCTGATGTGCGCGGGCGCGATCATGCACGCGCGCATCGCACGCGTCGTGTTCGGCGCGCGCGATCCGAAGACGGGCGCGTGCGGTAGCGTCGTCGATGCCTTCGCGAATCCGCAACTGAACCATCACACGACAGTGACGGGCGGCGTGCTCGAAGAGGAGTGCGGCGCTGCGTTGCGCTCGTTTTTCGCCGACCGCCGGCGCGCCGCGCGGGAAGCGCGCGCTGCAGCCGCATTGAACAACGCATCGGATGCCGCCGATCCGCGTGCGGACACTAATCAGACCCACTGACTTGCCACTTCATATGGCCAAGCACCGCACCATCGAACTGATCGCGCCTTCCGGCTATCCACACGATCCGAACGCGATTCATCTCGCGCTGAAGCGTTTGCGTGCGCAAGGACATCACGTGGAGAACGTCAACGCGACGCAGCGGCGCTATCAGCGGTTCGCCGGCACGGATGGCGAGCGCGCGGCTGAACTCAATCGCCTCGCGGATCCATCGCGCGAACTGCCGGATATCGTGCTCGCCGTGCGCGGCGGGTACGGCGCAGTGCGCATCCTGCATGGGCTCGACTATCGCGGCCTGCAGCGCCGCCTGGGCGACCAACCGATCGCCTTCTGCGGACACAGCGATTTCACGGCGCTGCAGCTTGCGCTGCTGTCGCAGGCGAACGTGAAGACCTTCGGCGGCCCGATGCTCGCCGTCGACTTCGGCGCCGAAAGCGTCAGCGATTTCACGATGAAACACTTCTGGAAGGCGCTGACTTCGGAGACGTTCACGATTTCCAGTACGGCTCCCCAACCGCAAACCGTCGACGTAACGGGCACGCTGTGGGGCGGCAATCTGGCGGTGATCGCATCGCTGGTCGGCTCGCCGTACATGCCGCCTGTGGAAGGCGGCATCCTGTTTGTCGAGGACGTGAACGAGCAGCCATTCCGGATCGAGCGGCTGATTTATCAGTTGCATCTGGCGGGCATTCTCGAGCGGCAACAGGCGCTCGTGCTGGGGGATTTCTCGGGCGGCAAGCCGTTCGACTACGACAACGGATACGATCTGCGCGCGATGGTCGAGCAGGTGAGGTCGGTGGTCGGCATTCCGATCGTGACGGGGCTGCAGTTCGGCCATATTCCCGATATGGTGACGCTGCCCGTCGGCGCCGAAGCGCGTCTCGTTGCGGGCGCGCGCGGGTTCAAGCTGACCGTTTCAGGGCATCCCGTGCTCGAATGACGGTTGGGTCCCTGTTTCACATCCGGCGAAGGCGAGGCAGCTCGCCTTTGTTTTTGAGCGTCTAATGCAACTAACTGTCTGGCGCGTTTGATGCCTCCCAGTGCCGTCGCGTCGGCGCACGGCCGGATTTTGTTGACAAAATAGTCTGCAAGGAAGGCGGCGATCGAACCGTGCGTATGCGCTGAAATCGAGCACTGATAACGCTTTCGGAGCGTTTGGGTTAGTTTTGAGCACTTCAGTCCAAACCAGAATTGTCGTAAATCCGCCCTCAAAATTGTTGACAATATTTATGTCCGTCCTAAGATGGACCACATAACAGCACGCCCATCATGTCCGACACACACAACGTCACCGCGAGCAGCACGAAACCCGAAGCGATCGCCGAGCGCATTCGCGCCGCGATCCTCGAGCATCGGCTCGCGCCTGGCGCGAAATTGACGGAAGCCCAGTTGTGCGAAGTATTCGGTGTCAAGCGCGGACCGATCCGTCAAGCGCTCGCTCTGCTGTCCACCGACCACCTCGTCGATCTGGAGCCGAACCGCGGCGCGTTTGTCGCGAGTCCGTCGCTGCAGGAAGTACATGAAGTGTTCGAGATGCGCCGGATCATCGAACTGGCCGTCGTCGACAAGATTTGCGCGAGCCAGGGCTCGCGGCGGTTGAAGAACATCGGCGGGATGATCGCGCGGGAGCGCAAGGCGTTCGAATCGCGCGACTTTCCGGCGTGGATCAGGCTGTCGGGCGAGTTCCATACGGAGCTTGCGTCACTGACGGGCAACACGGTGCTGTGCGATTGCCTGAACGGACTGGTCGCGCGCTCGACGCTGATCTCGGCGCTGTACGAATCGCTGGGCCGCAGCCCGTGTTCGTTCGAAGACCACGAAGCGATTCTCGCCGCACTCGACAGCGGCGACGCGAAGACAGCAGGCGCACTGATGTCGCGCCACTTGCAGAGCGTCGAGTTGAAGATGCTGGATCGGCCGGCTAGCGGTGGGACCGATCTGCACGAAGTGTTCGGCATGCGCGCGCCCAGGGCCGCAGCCGGCTGAAGATTGTCGAAGTGCAAGCCTGACGCACGCCCGCGCTCGCTGGCGGTGCGCGCTGCACTGAAGTGAACGGAGCTTGACCAGAAAGTCGACCCAAAGGTCGATCGCTATCACATCCGATACACGCCGCACCCGGCGTGTATCGAGACCGAAAGACCGGACGGCGAGGGACGCCCATCAGGCGGACCACGCTCACACGGCGAAGCCTTGCAGGCGTTCGCGGAAAGCCTGCAAGGTCATCAAAACAAGTACGTAAGTACGGAGACATCCGCGGCAACCTGTAAGCGATGCGCATACGCGCCAGCCACATAGTGGGCCGGCCGCGCGCCTGGCATACACGATGCAATGCTCGTCGATTCCCGTCGGCGTTCCCATCTTAGGAGGAATCCATGGCTCAGTTCAGTGCAGCACCGGATAGTTCGGCAATCCCCGATTACGAGAGCAGCGGACAAGGCGCTCACGCGATGCCCGCAGGCTACAGCGAACGCCTGTACAACGAAGACCTCGCGCCGTTGAAGCATCAGACGTGGGGCGCGTATAACATCTTCGCGTTCTGGATGTCGGACGTGCACAGCGTCGGCGGTTACGTGTTCGCGGGGAGTCTCTTCGCGCTCGGGCTGACGAGCTGGCAGGTGCTGATCGCGCTGCTCGTTGGCATTACATTCGTCAACGTGCTGTGCAACATGATCGCGAAGCCGAGCCAGCAGAACGGCGTGCCGTATCCCGTCGCGTGCCGTGCGACCTTCGGCGTGCTGGGCGCCAACGTGCCCGCCGTGATCCGCGGCCTGATTGCGGTTGCATGGTATGGCATCCAGACGTATCTCGCGTCGAGCGCGCTGGTGATCGTCGTGCTCAAGTTCTTCCCACAACTGCTGCCCTATGCGGATGTGCATCATCACGGCTTCATGGGTCTGTCGACGATCGGCTGGGCCGGCTTCATGTTGCTGTGGGTTTTGCAGGCACTCGTGTTCTGGAACGGCATGGAGACGATCAAGAAGTTCATCGACTTCGCCGGTCCCGCCGTGTACGTGGTGATGTTCATTCTCGCCGGCTACATGATCTGGCGTGCGGGCTGGAAGAACATCGGCATCAATCTGGGCGGCGTGAAGTATCACGGCATGGAAGTGATCCCGGTGATGATCACGGCGATCTCGCTGGTGGTGTCGTACTTCTCCGGCCCGATGCTGAACTTCGGCGACTTCTCGCGCTACGGCAAGAGCTTCCGCAGCGTCAAGCGCGGCAACTTCTGGGGCCTGCCCGTCAACTTCCTCGCGTTCTCGCTGGTGACGGTCGTCACGACGGCTGCGACGCTGCCCGTGTTCGGCGAACTCATCACCGATCCCGTCGAAACGGTGGGCCGTATCGACTACCCGACAGCCGTGATTCTCGGTGCACTGACGTTCACGATTGCGACCATTGGCATCAACATCGTCGCGAACTTCGTGTCGCCTGCATTTGACTTCTCGAACGTGGCACCGAAACTGATCAGCTGGCGTGCAGGTGGCATGCTCGCTGCAGTGGCATCCATTTTCATCACGCCGTGGAACCTGTTCAACAATCCGGCCGTGATCCACTACACGCTCGACGTGCTCGGCAGCTTCATTGGACCTTTGTACGGCATCCTGATCATCGATTTCTTCCTCGTGAAGCGTCAGAAGGTCGTGCTCGACGATCTGTACACGGTGTCGGAAAAGGGTTTGTACTGGTATCACAAC
This sequence comes from Paraburkholderia hospita, assembly GCF_002902965.1. Lineage (GTDB taxonomy): Bacteria > Pseudomonadota > Gammaproteobacteria > Burkholderiales > Burkholderiaceae > Paraburkholderia > Paraburkholderia hospita. The sequence goes on from NZ_CP026105.1 coordinate 1,521,660, forward strand.
GGCGTGAACTATCGTGCCGTCGGTGCGCTGCTGCCGGCTGCAGTGATCGCGGTGATCTGCGTGATGGTACCGTCGCTGGACGGTCTTGCGAACTTCTCGTGGTTCATCGGCGCCGGACTCGGTGCAGTGTTCTACAGCGTGCTGGCTCGCAATCTGCCGCGCGGTGCATAAAAGTTCATCAAAGGATGCAAGCAATATCTTGCATGGGACCGGAGTAGACGCTAAAGCGCCAACTCCGGTCGACGCAATAACTTGCATGGGACCGGAGTAAGCGCTAAAGCGCCAACTCCGGTCGACATAGGAGTCGACATGCGTATCAAACTGATCAACCCGAACACGACGCAACGGATGACGGAGGCCATGGGCCGTTGTGCGCGCGACGTCGTGGCGCCGGGAACGGAGCTGGTGGCGGTGAGCCCGACGATGGGCCCGCCGTCGATCGAAGGCTATTACGACGAGGCGCTCGCCACGCCGGGCCTGCTCGCGGAAATCGAAGCGGGCGAGCGCGAAGGCTTCGATGGTTATGTGATTGCATGTTTCGGCGATCCTGGCCTTTACGCGGCGCGCGAACTGGCGCGCGGCCCGGTGATCGGCATCGCGGAGGCGGCGATGCATGCGGCGAGCGTGCTGGCGCCGGGCTTCTCGGTGGTGACGACGCTCTCGCGGACCTGCGGCATGGCCTGGCATCTGGCCGAGCGCTATGGCATGAAGCGGTTCTGCCGCAACGTGCGCGCAACGGATGTCGCCGTGCTCGAACTCGATCAGCCCGGCTCCTCCGCGCGGCGCATCATTCTCGACGAATGCCGGCGCGCACTCGACGAGGACGGCTCGGACGCGATCGTGCTCGGCTGCGCGGGAATGGCAGAGCTGTGCCGGGAGATCGAGGATGCGCTGGGCGCGCCCGTCGTCGAAGGCGTGACGGCGGCTGTGAAATGGGTTGAAGCGCTCGTTTCGCTGCGGCTGGCCACGGCCAAGCGGGGCGACTACGCGCGCCCGCTTGCCAAGCGCTATGACGGCGAGTTCGCGCGCTTCAGCCCGACGGGCGAGCAGCCAGCCGCAGCGCCTGCCGCCCAGCAAGGCGCCGGGGAAGCGCTGCTGCGGGTGAACTCGAGTGCGCTACGCGCCGACCCCGCCGCTAATATTGCACCGCACATACACTCAGTCTGACATGCACTATCTGCCCGGGTGTATGGGCGCACCCGGGTGTTTTCGCTACACTGGTTCAACCCTGCCGGCCCTGCCGTAGCGTGTTTTCCCGCTTTTACGACGTCGCCGGTGCGTACCCGTCAACGCTCACGTCAACCGCTGCGCCATTCACATCATGTCATTCGACCCGAACTATCCGCGCGACCTGATCGGCTACGGCCGCCACCCCGTGCAGGCAAACTGGCCAGGACGCGCGCGCGTCGCGGTCCAGTTCGTTCTCAACTACGAAGAGGGCGGCGAGAACTGCGTGCTGCATGGCGATCCCGGCTCGGAACAGTTCCTGTCGGAAATCGTCGGCGCGGCGTCGTATCCGGCGCGTCACATGAGCATGGAGTCGATCTACGAATATGGCTCGCGCGCGGGCGTGTGGCGCATCCTGCGCGAGTTCGAGAAGCGCGGTCTGCCACTGACAGTGTTCGGCGTCGGCATGGCGATCGAGCGGCATCCGGAGCTCGCGCGCGCTTTCGTCGAACTGGGCCATGAGATCGCCTGTCACGGCTATCGCTGGATTCACTATCAGGACATGTCGCCCGAGCGCGAAGCCGAGCATATGCGCCTGGGCATGGAAGCGATCGAGCGCGTGACGGGCCAGCGGCCGCTCGGTTGGTACACGGGCCGCGACAGTCCTAATACGCATCGGCTGGTCGCCGAATACGGCGGCTTTCTGTACGACTCGGATAACTACGGCGACGACCTGCCGTTCTGGATGGACGTCGAAGTGACGGGCGGCGCGAAAGTACCGCAACTGATCCTGCCGTACACGCTCGACACCAACGACATGCGCTTCGCCACGCCGCAAGGCTTCAACACGGCGGACCATTTCTTCACGTATCTGCGCGACGCATTCGACGTGCTGTACGAAGAGGGCGACGAAGCGCCCAAGATGCTGTCGATCGGCATGCACTGCCGCCTGCTCGGCCGCCCTGGGCGGATGCGCGCGCTGCAGCGTTTTCTCGATCACATCGAAAAGCACGAGCGCGTCTGGGTGACACGGCGTGTCGATATCGCGCGTCACTGGCGTGAGCATCATCCTTATCAACAACAGGACAACCGCGGGGCTGCGGCATGAAGGCGATGCAATACACACTGGACCAACTCAACAGCATCTCGACCGACGCGTTCGTCGCGGCGCTGTCGGGCATCTTCGAGCATTCGCCGTGGGTCGCCGAAGTGGCTGCCGCGCAGCGTCCGTACGCGAACATCGACGCGTTGCACAAGACGATGTCGAGCGCCGTCGAAACCGCGGGCGAAGCGAAGCAGTTCGCGCTGATCAACGCTCACCCGGAACTTGCGGGCAAGGCGGCCGTGCGCGGCGAACTGACGGCCGAATCAACGCGCGAGCAAAGCGGCGCTGGCCTCGGTCAATGCACGCAGGAAGAGTTCGACAAGTTGCTGCGCCTGAACGCGGCGTATCGCGAGAAGTTCGGCTTTCCGTTCATTCTCGCCGTGCGCGGCTATGACCGGTACGGCATCATCGCGAACTTCGAAGCGCGCGTGAACAACAGCCGCGCCGACGAACTGCGCGCGAGCCTCGACCAGATCTATCGCATCGCGCGTTTTCGTCTCGACGATCTGATCAGCGCCTGATCGTCGCCTGATAGCCGTAACACCGGCACGCATTCACGCACTCACAAAGCAACAACCCGACAGCAAGGAAGACAACGATGGCACTCCCGATTCTCGATCCCAACGCCCCCGAATTCACGCGCCGTTTCGTGAACCTCGCGGACCCGCGTCTTGGCGCACAGGCGCTCGAAGCCAGCGACGATTTCTTCGCGCCGAAAGACCGCATGCTGAATCCGGAGCCGGCCGTGTTCATTCCGGGCAAGTACGACGAGCACGGCAAGTGGATGGACGGCTGGGAAACGCGCCGCAAGCGCACGACGGGCTATGACTGGTGCGTAGTGAAGCTCGCGCGTCCGGGCGTCATCAAGGGCCTCGATCTCGATACCAGCCACTTCACGGGCAACTTCCCGCCGGCGGCATCGGTGGAAGCGGCGCGCGTGGTGGACGGCGCGCCGAACCAGTCGACGCAATGGACGGAGATCGTGCCGTCGACGACGCTGCAAGGCAACAGCCACCACTACCTCGAAGTGGGCGACACGAACGCATATACGCACCTGCGCGTGAACATCTATCCGGACGGCGGCATCGCGCGTCTGCGCGTGTACGGCCAGCCGCAGGTCGATTGGGCGGGTGCGAGCCGCACCGATCTGTTCGACCTCGCCGCGATGGAAAACGGCGCGTATCTGGTCGGCGCGAACAACCAGCACTTCGGCGCCGCATCGACGCTGCTGATGCCGGGCCGCGGCGTCAACATGGGCGACGGCTGGGAAACGCGCCGCCGCCGCGAGCCGGGCAACGACTGGGCAATCGTCGGGCTCGCGCAACCGGGCGTCATCAAGAAGATCGAAGTCGATACCGCGCACTTCAAGGGCAACTATCCGGACCGCTGCTCGATCCAGGCCGCGTATGTGACGGGCGGCACCGACAGCTCGCTGATCACGCAGGCGATGTTCTGGCCCGTGCTGCTCGGCGAGCAGAAGCTGCAGATGGACAAACAGCACTTCTTCGAAAACGAGATCGCGGCGCTCGGGCCCGTCACGCATATCCGCTTCAACATCATTCCGGATGGTGGCGTGTCGCGCCTGCGTCTGTGGGGCACGCTCGCATCATGAAGACACTCGCTATCGAACCGCTGACACGCGAAGCATTCGCGCCGTTCGGGGACGTGATCGAACTGGAAGGCGCGAAGCAGATCCCGATCAATCTCGGCACGACGATCCGCTACCACGATCTCGCGAATGTCGACATCACCGACGAAGGCGGCCGCACGCTCGTCAATCTGTTCCGTGGACAACCGCGCGCACTGCCGTTCGAAATCACGATGATGGAGCGGCATCCGCTGGGTTCGCAAGCGTTCATTCCGTTGAACGACAAGCCGTATCTGGTTGTCGTTGCGCCTGCTGGCGAGCTGGATGAATCGAAGATTCGCGCGTTCGTGACGAGCGGATGGCAAGGCGTGAACTACGCGAAAGGCGTGTGGCACCATCCGCTGCTCGCATTGGGCGAGGTGAGCGATTTCATCGTCGTGGATCGTGGTGGCGACGGGCACAATCTCAACGAGCAAAATTTGCGCGAGTCGCAGTGGTTGACGGAAGAGGCGATGAATGCGGTTGTCGTCTGATACTTGCGCGCTGTGTTTATGTTTGAATTGCGCGGTTTGGTAGTGTGATTGGTTGTGGTTGAAAAAGCCCATTGCGATGGAAGTCGCAATGGGCTTTTGCTTTGGTGCGCGTGTTGTGCGTGGCATATGAAATCGCGGACAATCGCTGGCGGCCTTGATGATAGACAGCACAACCTATTCGCGAGAAAAACATGCAAGCGTCACTGAACCGGATTTTGCTGTATGTGAGGGACGTCGAACGCGCGTGTGCGTTTTATCAGCGCTATTTCGGCTTCACGGCCACGCGCGATAACGACGACCGTATCGTCGAACTGACTTCGCCGCACGGCGGCGTGATCCTGTTGATTCATCCTGCCGCGAAAGGCGTCAAAGCAGGGCAAGCGACCGTCAAGCTGGTATTCGACGTAGAGGACGTGGAAGCGTTTAAGGCTCACTGTGCAACTGACGGACTCGTGTTCGGCGCGACGCATCGCACGGACGGCTACAGCTTTGCGAATGCAAAAGACCCGGACGGCAATTCCGTGTCGATCTCCAGCCGCGGCTTTCGCGTGGACCGATGAGCACGTGTGACGATTTTTGCGCACCGTCACTGGCATAAAAAAATGCGGACTGCCGCTTGCGCGAACAGCCCGCTAACCTCGAAGAACCGGGCTTGCGCCCGTCATCGACACCTCATTCGTTAATTCACCGCACCGCCCTGGAACCACGCGGCGATCTTCTGACGTTCCTCGTCGGTCATGTGCGTGACGTTGCCGAGCGGCATCGCCTTCAGCGTCACGGCCTGCTGATAGATGCGCTGCGCGTTCGTCGAAATCTCTGCAGGCGTATCGAGCAGCACGCCAGCGGGTGCGCTGCCCATCATCGTCGGATGCGCGGAGTGGCAGGCGACGCAGCGCTGCTGCAGCACGGGCACGATATCGGCCGTCTTCACGACAGGCGCGTTCGCCGCTTCCGCCACGGGCACGACGGGCTTCGGCATCGTCCAGAACAGCGCGCCGAACATCAGCACGATGCCGGCGAGCGGCAGATACCACAGCACCTGGCCACGGTGACGCATCACGAAGAACTGACGGATCAGCGCGCCCGCCAGCATGATGACGACCAGCACCGCCCAGTTGTACGGATGCGTGTACGTCATCGCGTAGTGGTTCGACAGCATCGCGAACACGACGGGCAGCGTGAGGTACGTGTTGTGGACTGAGCGCTGCTTGCCGCGCTTGCCGTAGATCGGGTTCGGCGTTTCGCCCTTGAGCATCGCGGCGACCATCTTGCGCTGACCAGGGATGATGACGAAGAACACGTTCGCCGACATGATCGTCGCGAGCATCGCGCCCATGATCAGATACGCCGCACGGCCCGCGAAGATGTGGCACGCGAGGAACGCGGCGATCAGCACATAGATGCCCACGCAGATGCCGAGCACCTTGTCCTTGTTGCCGAGCAGCCGGCACAGCGAGTCATACACGATCCAGCCCGCAGCGAGAAAGCCGAGCGCCGAGAAGATCGCGACGACGGGGCCCATGTCGAGCACGTTCTTGTCGATCAGATACGTGTTCGGCGCGAACAGATACAACACCGTGAAGAGACCGAAGCCGGACAGCCAGGTCGTGTACGACGGCCACTTCGACCAGTGCAGGTCGTCGGGCATTTCGGGCGGTGCGACGGTGTACTTCTGCATGTTGTAGAAGCCGCCGCCGTGCACGTGCCACAGTTCGCCGAACACGCCGCGTCGGCGCTGATTCGGGTCCACAGGCGGCTTCAGGCTGTTGTCGAGCGCAACGAAGTAGAACGACTCGCCGATCCATGCAATCGCGGCGATAACGTGAAACCAGCGAATCGCGAGATTCAGCCAGTCGGTGATAAAGCCTTCCATGAAACTCCTCCACTCCTGATTCGTTGTTCGCGCAGCATCTTGGGTGTTGCGCGGCATGCGGGGTTGTTGCGCCGGTGCATGTCCGCTATTGGATCAGTGCATGCAACGGCAATCGGATGAAATCGGGTGCCGATCGATCACGGCTTTCTGGCTTGCGCTTCGCGAATGTCTCCATGTCATCTGCGAAATGCACGCACGCGCACGATCGTGCACGCGACGCCGATCGCTTCAGCTGCCGCGATACGTGCTGTACGCCCACGGCGACACCAGCAGCGGCACGTGATAGTGCGCACCTGCATCGGCGATGCCAAAACGCAGCACGACGCGATCGACGAAGCGCGGTTCAGGCACTTTGGTGCCGATCGACGCAAAATAGTCGCCTGCATGGAACACCAGTTCATATTCGCCGACGGCGAGTGCATCGCCTTCGAGCAGCGGCTCGTTGCAGCGGCCGTCGTGATTGGTGGTGGTGGTTTTGAGCGCGCGGCGCGTGTCGCCGGAGAGCGCAAAGAGTTCGACCTTGATATCGGCGCCGGGACGGCCGTTTGCCGTGTCGAGCACGTGGGTAGTGAGCTTGCCCATTCGCGATTGTCCTTGTGTGGATGCGAGGTATCAGCGGCGGCCCGATCCATTACACGTTGCGGCGGATCGAGGCTCCACGTCAGTGGCTACATACCCGTCGGCGGTTTGAAGCGAGCGCCGTGACATCCATTGTAGAAACATTGTTCACCTTCGCGCGCCAGCGATAGGAAAGATAATCGCTACCGCATGACGCCCCGCAGGCGGGTATCGGACAGGCAGTCCGATGCAGGCTCGACGGGAGGTGCTGCACGGTTCCGATCGTACCGGCGCCAAAAATGACGACTATATGCGCGGTGTGAACTTCGGTATCGCAGCGGCGCGAGTTGCCAGCGCAATTTTGTCGCCCGAAGGTTACGTCCATGCGCGGCGGTGCCGCGCATCCCGAAGACGGCGGAACACGCTGGGTAACCGGGCCAACTGCGTTCGAACGGACGCGACGGCACGGTGGCGTGCCGCCGACATCGCGTTCGAACGACTTTTGCACTTGCCCGGACAACCGCAGGCTGCGGCGACGGCAGAACGATGCAGCTTTGAGCGGCTACATGCGGCCAGAGCAGCGCAACGGCGCAGCATCGTGCGGCGGCCTCATCTGCGGCAACACAGGGCAGCACTGGAGAAACGAATGACGATGCAAACCAGTTCAACCGGCGTGACGCGAACGACCGGCCAGCGCGGCAAGACGATGCTGGTCAGGCATGCGGACGTGCTGGTCACGATGGACGGCGAGCGGCGCGAGTTGCGCGACGGCGGCCTGTATATCGAAGACAACCGGATCGTCGCGGTGGGTCCGACGAGTGAACTGCCCGACACAGCCGACGAAATCCTCGACATGACGGGCCATCTGGTGATTCCCGGGCTCGTCAACACGCACCACCACATGTATCAGAGCCTGACGCGCGCGATTCCTGCCGCGCAGGACGCCGAACTGTTCGGCTGGCTGACCAGCCTGTACAAGGTGTGGGCGAATCTCACGCCGGAAATGATCGAGGTGTCGACGCTGACGGCGATGGCCGAACTGCTGCTGTCGGGCTGCACGACGTCGAGCGATCACCTGTACATCTATCCGAACGGCAGCCGGCTCGACGACAGCATCGCCGCCGCGCGCCGCATCGGCATGCGTTTTCATGCGAGCCGCGGCAGCATGAGCGTCGGACAGAAGGACGGTGGCCTGCCGCCGGACTCCGTCGTCGAGAAAGAAGCAGACATTCTGAAAGACACCCAGCGTCTGATCGAGACGTACCACGACGAAGGACGTTACGCCATGCTGCGCGTCGTTGTCGCGCCGTGTTCGCCGTTCTCGGTAAGCCGCGATCTGATGCGCGAATCGGCTGCCATGGCGCGGCATTACGGCGTGTCGCTGCATACGCACCTCGCCGAGAACGTGAACGATATTGCTTACAGCCGCGAGAAGTTCGGCATGACGCCGGCCGAATATGCAGAGGACCTCGGCTGGGTCGGCCGCGATGTATGGCATGCGCACTGCGTGCAGCTAGACGATGCAGGTATCGAACTGTTTGCGCGTACGGGAACGGGCGTCGCGCATTGTCCGTGTTCGAACATGCGGCTCGCATCGGGCATCGCGCCCGTGAAGAAGATGCGGCTCGCGGGCGTGCCCGTCGGCCTGGGTGTCGACGGATCGGCTTCCAACGACGGCGCGCAGATGGTCGCCGAAGTGCGTCAGGCGCTGCTGTTGCAGCGGGTCGGCTTTGGACCGGATGCGATGACCGCGCGCGAGGCACTCGAGATTGCGACGCTTGGCGGCGCGAAAGTGCTGAATCGCGACGATATCGGCGCGTTGGCGCCCGGCATGGCGGCGGATTTCGTGTCGTTCGATCTGCGGCAGCCGCTCTTTGCGGGCGCGCTACATGATCCCGTCGCGGCGCTGGTGTTCTGCGCGCCGTCGCAGGTATCGACGAGCGTGATTGGCGGAAAGGTCGTGGTGAAGGACGGCGTGCTGACGACGGTGGATCTCGGTCCGGTGATCGAGCGGCACAACAGTCTCGCGCGGACGCTGTATGAAAGTGCAGCATAAGCGCGCGGCATGAAAGCAAGGCGGCGGTTCGAAACCGCCGCCTGAAAGATAGTGCTTTGCTTGTCGCGTGAAAGGTGAACTACTTCGCGATCAGCGTCTTGGTCGCTTCGGCGACGAGGCTGCGCAACCAGCGCACTTCATCGGAGTAATGCACGCGCTCATGCCACAACTGGTAATACTGCATCGGCGGGAAATCCAGCGGTGCGGGCACGACGGTCAGCGGCAGGAACTTCGCGTAGTAGTCGGCGAACAGGCGCGTGGTCGTGAAGATCAGATCGGATTTGATCAGCACGTACGGCGCAAGGTTGAAGTACGGCAGCGTGACGACGACATGGCGTTTCAGGCGCTCGCGCGCGAGATGCACGTCGATCGCACCGCGCTGGCCGACGGAATAGGGCGTCGGCGCAAGATGCGGCGCGTTCAGGTATTGATCGAGCGTTAGGTTGCCGCGCTTTGCGAACGGATGCGTGTTGCTCATCAGACACACGATCTGGTCGACGAACAGATTGGACAGGTGCAGTTGCTCGGGCGGTTCCGGCCAGTTGCCGACGACGATATCGAGCTTGCCGTCCTCGAGCGCCAGTTCATAGTCGAACGCGGGGCCAAGCGAATGGAACTCGAGCGTCGCGTTCGGCGCGGCCTTGCGGAAGCGCTCGACGACGGTCGGCACGAACAGCACGTTCAGGTAGTCCGGGCAGCCGATCCGGTAGCAGCGGATCGACGTCGCCGGATCGAAGTTGTGCTGCTGAAATTTAATGCGTTCGATTTCGCGCAGTGCATTTTGCACGGGTTCGAGCAGGCGCAGTCCGTACTCGGTCGGCACCATGCCGGATTTTCCGCGCACGAGCAGCGGGTCGCCCGTGATGTCGCGCAGCCGCCGCAGCGCGGCACTGATAGCCGGTTGGGACTGGTTCAGTTTGACGGCGGCGCGCGTGACGCTGCGCTCCATCAGAAGGGTGTGCAAGACGCGCAGTAGGTAAGTGTCGATCGCCTCGCGTTGCTGACTCATGACTTCTCCGAAATATATGTTTTGGCTGATCGAACGGGCTTGGGGGTATATGCGTTTTAATATAGAGATAAAGAGCCGTCAAGGGTGGGATACCCGCAAACCGCGCAGCGGCGCGGCTCTGCGGGAATTTTGGCGGCTCGACTGAGAGGGGCGATTTCGGTATTGTCGATCGGCTGCGGTAGCACGACGCGCGCGTCCGGGGCCGGAATTTCGAACGGGAGCCGCTTGGGATTCAAGCGGGATTCGAGCAGGACTCAAGCGGGGAGCGCGCGCGACGCCGCGTGCCGCGGGCCACACGCGTAATACGGAACAACATGAGCGACACACCTACAGGCGGCCCGACGGGCAGCAGCACACACGCAAACGGCGCAAACCGTAGCGACGGCGCCACACCACGTCTCGCACTCACAGGCATCAGCAAGCAATATCCTGCAGTTCGCGCGAACGACGACGTCACGCTGATCGTCGCGCCCGGCGAAATTCATGCAGTGCTCGGCGAAAACGGTGCGGGCAAGAGCACGCTGATGAAGATCATCTACGGTGCAGTGCGCCCGGATGCAGGCGAAATCCGCTGGGAAGGCCAGCTCGTCGACATCGCGAACCCGGCGGCAGCGCGCAAGCTCGGCATCGGCATGGTGTTCCAGCACTTCTCGCTGTTCGAGACGCTGACGGTCGGCGAGAACATCGCGCTTGCGCTCGACGAGCCATTCGACCTGAAGGTACTGGGCAAGCGCATTCGAGAAGTGTCGGCGGAGTATGGGCTCGACATCGATCCGCAGCGCCACGTGCACAGCCTGACGGTGGGCGAGCGGCAGCGCGTCGAAATCGTTCGCTGCCTGTTGCAGAATCCGCGTCTGCTCATCATGGACGAGCCGACCTCGGTGCTCACGCCGCAAGCCGTGCGCAAGCTGTTCGCGACGTTGCGCCGGCTCGCGTCGGAAGGCTGCAGCATTCTCTACATCAGCCACAAGCTCGACGAAATCCAGGAACTCTGCGACACGGCTACCGTGATGCGCGGCGGCAAGGTGACAGGCCGCGTGACGCCGCGCGACGAGACGCATGCATCGCTCGCGCAACTGATGGTCGGTCACTCGCTGCCCGACTACGAACGCCGCGCGCACACACCGGGCGACGTGTTGCTCGACGTGAAAAATCTTTCATCTGCCAGCGATGATCCGTTCGGCACGTCGCTCGCCGACGTGTCGTTCAGCGTGCATTCAGGTGAAATATTCGGCATCGCGGGCGTATCGGGCAACGGGCAGGCGGAACTGCTGGCGGCGCTCTCGGGCGAGCACAAGGGCAATCGCGCCGATGCCGTGACGATCTGCGGCAAACCTGCCGGCAAGCTCGGCGCAGCGGCGCGCCGCAAACTGGGCTTTGCATTCGTACCCGAAGAGCGGCTGGGACGCGGCGCGGTGCCCGCCATGTCGCTCGCGGAAAACGCGCTGCTGACGGCGCATCGGCAACAGATGGTGCGTTCGGGCTGGATCAACGCAGGCGCGATGCGCGCGTTCGCGAAGCGCTGCATCGAATCGTTCGACGTGCGTTGCGGCGGCGACGGCGCGCTCGCGCAGAGTCTGTCGGGCGGCAACCTGCAGAAATTCATCGTCGGCCGCGAAATTCTGCAGGCGCCGAAGGTGCTCGTCGTCGCGCAGCCGACCTGGGGTGTCGACGTCGGCGCGGCCGCGTTCATCCGCCAGCAGTTGCTGGATCTGTCGGCGCGCGGCGTCGCGATTCTGGTGATCTCCGAAGAACTCGAGGAACTGTTCGACATCTGCGACCGCATCGCCGTGATTGCGCGCGGACGCATGTCGCCGACACGCAAGACGGGCGACACGAACGCGGAAGAGATCGGCCGCTGGATGGCCGGGCTGTTCGGCGACCGCGAGGGCGCACCGCCGTCGGCGGGGCATCCGGCGCATGCATGAAATGTCATGCATGAACTGAAGTGCTCCCGAATGCAACTGCAGAGACAACATCCACCACACGCACAATGATTCTTCCGTATCGACTCGAAGCCCGCACGTCGCCGTCGCGAACGATGCAGCTTGCCGTGCCGCTGATCGCCGCGCTCCTCACGCTCGTGATCGGCTTTCTGATCTTCAGCCTCGTCGGGCGCGATCCGGCGCAGGCGATGGCCGCGTTTTTCATCGAGCCGCTGTCGAGCGTCAACGGCTGGGCCGAACTGCTGCTCAAGGCGTCGCCGCTCTGCCTGATCGGGTTGGGCCTTGCCATCGGCTACCGCGCGAACGTCTGGAACATCGGCGCGGAAGGGCAGATGCTGCTCGGCGGCATTGCGGCGAGTGGCGTCGCGATCTACTTCGATCAGGCGACCGGCTGGTGGATCCTGCCGACCATGATGATCGCGGGCGTGCTGGGCGGCATGGCGTGGGCCGCGATTCCCGCGCTGCTCAAGAGCCGCTTCAACACCAACGAGATTCTCACGAGCCTGATGCTCACCTACGTCGCCACGCAGTTGCTGATCTATCTCGTGAGCGGACCGTGGCGCGATCCGCAGGGCATGAACTTCCCGCTCTCCGAAATGTTCTCAGGCGACGCACTGTATCCGACGCTCTACGGCGACTGGCACTGGAAGTTTCTGAAGGGTACGCGGCTGAACGCGTCGATCTTCGTGACGATTATCGCGATCCCGCTCGTGTGGCTGTTCATGCGCAAGAGCTTTGCGGGTTTCCGCATGAACGTCGGCGGTCTTGCGCCACTGGCCGCGCGCTACGCGGGCTTTTCGGACAAGAAGACGATCTGGACGTCGCTGCTGATCAGCGGCGGCCTCGCGGGACTCGCCGGCATGGGCGAGATCTCCGGACCCATCGGCCAGTTGCAGGCGACGTGGTCGCCGGGCTATGGCTTCACCGCGATCATCGTTGTGTTCGTCGGACGGCTGCACCCGGTCGGCATCGTGCTCGCGAGTCTGTTGATGGCCTTGCTGTATCTCGGCGGCGAGGCGGTGCAGACGTCGATGCAACTGCCGCAGGCGTTGTCGGGCGTGTTCCAGGGGCTGCTGCTGTTCTGTTTGCTGGGCGCGGACCTGTTCGTCAACTATCGCGTGCGCCGTCGTGGCATCGCGGCATCGTAAAACCGCCGGATTCAGATCAAATCTCATGGATATTCAACAAGCTAGCGCGCTCACGTCGAGTGCCGTCGTCGCCGCGATACCGCTGATGTTCGCGGGCGTCGGCGAACTCGTCACCGAGAAGTCGGGCGTGCTCAACCTCGGCGTCGAAGGGATGATGCTGATGGGCGCCGTGACGGGCTACGCGGTCACAGCGATCACGGGCAACCCTTGGCTGGGCGTGCTCGCCGCGATCATCGCGGGCATCGCGATGTCGCTGCTGTTCGCGTTCCTCGTGCTGTCGATGCTCGCGAACCAGGTCGCCACGGGGCTTTCGCTGACGATCTTCGGCATCGGCCTGTCGGCCTATGTCGGCAAGCCATACACGTCGGCGGCCGTGCGCGAGTCGATCGGCACGTGGGTGATTCCCGGCCTCTCGAAGATTCCCGTGCTCGGACCTGCACTATTCAGCCTGACACCGCTCGACTATCTTGCGTTCATCATGTTCGGCGTCGTCGGCTGGTTCCTGTACCGCACGCGCGCCGGGCTCGTGCTGCGCTCGGTCGGCGAGTCGCCGCAGGTCGCGCACTCGGTCGGTTTTCCCGTGATCGGCGTGCGTTATGGTGCGACGCTGTTCGGCGGCGCGATGGCGGGACTCGCGGGCGGCTACTACTCGATCGTCAACCTGCACTTGTGGCAGGAGCAGTTGACTTCAGGTCGTGGCTGGATTGCGCTGGCGCTCGTGGTGTTCGCGACGTGGCGTCCGGGGCGTCTGTTGATCGGTGCACTATTGTTCGGTGCAGTGACGGGTCTGCAGTTTTATGCACAGGCGATCGGCGTTCCCGTGCCGACGCAGTTCCTCGCGATGCTGCCGTACGTCGCGACGGTCGTCGTGCTCGTGCTGATTTCGCGCAATCCGAACACGATTCGCCTGAATGCGCCCGCGTCGCTCGGCAAGCCGTTCTTCGCGGCGGGCTGAGCGCGGCGTCCAGCGATCAATGATAGTGCATGCCAGTTCATCAAGTAAAAACGTCTGATTCAACGACAGGAGAAAACATGAAGAAAAGAACCATGCTGAGCGCACTGGCGCTGGCCGCCGCGACGCTGGCGACGGGCGGCGCGCTGACGCAGACTGCGCAGGCCGCCGATGTGCCCGGCGTCGCGTTCGTGTATCTCGGCAACCCCGGCGATGCAGGCTGGACCTACGCGCACGACCAGGGCTCGAAGGAAGCGGAAGCGAAGTTCGGCAACAAGATCAAGATCACGCGTGTCGAGAATGTGCCCGAGTCCGCCGACTCGGAGCGCGTGTTCCGCGATCTGGCGAACAAGGGCAACAAGATCATCTTCGGTTCGAGTTTCGGCTTCCAGGACTTCGAACTGAAGGTCGCGAAGGATTTCCCGGACACCGTCTTCTTGCACGCGACGGGCTACAAGAAGGCAGCAAACTTCGGCACGTACGACGTTCGCATGTATCAGGGTGCCTATCTGGCAGGCGTCGCCGCCGGCTACGTGACGAAGACGAACACACTCGGCTTCGTCGCTTCGGTGCCGATTCCTGAAGTGGTGCGCAACATCAATGCCTACACGCTCGGCGCGCGCTCGGTGAATCCGAAGGTGCACACGAAGGTCATCTGGATCAACAGCTGGTTCGATCCGGGCAAGGAAAAGCAGGCAGCCGAAACGCTGATCGGCCAGGGCGCGGACGTGCTGCTGCAGAACACCGATTCCAGCGCGACGCTGGCTACTGCGTCTGAAAAGCATGTACATGCATTCGGCTGGGACTCGGACATGAAAAAGTTCGGTCCTGATGCGCACCTGGGTTCAGTGGTTGCGCACTGGGGCGTCTACTACACGGCTGCCATCCAGCAGGTGCTGGACGGCAAGTGGAAGAACGATCCCGTGTGGTGGGGCATTCCGCAGAAGGCTGTCAATCTCGAAGACATGAACACGTCGGCTATTCCGGCCAACGCGATGAAGGATGTCGACGCGAAGCGCACGCAACTGGCAAGCGGCAAGTGGGATGTGTTCACAGGCCCGATCAAGGACCAGACGGGTGCGGTGAAGGTGCCGGCTGGCAAGACGCTTGCCGATCCTGAACTGCAGCGTTTGAACTGGTATGTCCAAGGCGTGGACGGTTCGCTGCCGAAGTGATGCACTGCATTGAAATGCGTGCGGCACGCGGGGTTCACGCGGGATTTGATTTCCGCGGTTAACGCGTAGTGCACGCGTTTGCGCGTCATGCGCAAACGCCAAAAGCTGCATTCGGTTTCGTGCCGGATGCAGCTTTTTTCATGGTTGCGCGGATCGCGCAGACGGCGGGCCGCATGCGTTATGCAACTCGCTGCACGCGATGCCGCCCGCTTCAATCGTCGATGCGCAATCCGACCTTCAGCGTTACCTGCCAGTGCGAGACCTTATTGTCTTCGATGTGACCGCGCGTTTCGATGACCTGGAACCAGTGCAGATTGCGCAGTGTTTTGCTGGCTTTTTCGATCGCGCAGCGGATCGCGTCATCGCTGGACTTCGTTGACGAACCTGTTAGCTCGATCTGCTTGTACACGTGGTCGCTCATGATTTACCTCCTGATGGTCCAAAAAGTATAGGCAATGGCTGTTGCGTGACGAACTCGAATGCATGCCGCACATGGCGTGCCCGGCATGCTGCAACGCGATGCGGCCGGTATGATGGACAGTTCGCATGCCGTCGCCTGCCGGCGGGTGCAATCCGATGCGTGCAGTGCATCAAATGGAGGAGAGAGAAGTGGAGATCGGTTTTTGCGGACCGGGCTTGATGGGTGCGCCCATGATTCGGCATCTGCTTGGTGCAGGTCATGCAGTGCAGGTGTGGAATCGCACGCGGGCGAAGGCGGAGGTACTGGTGCCGGACGGCGCGACGGTCGCGTCGACACCCGCTGGACTCGTCGGCCGGGCTGAAGCAATTTTCCTGTGCGTGCTGGACGCGGCGGCTGTCGAAGAAGTCGTGTTCGGCGCGAACGGCATCGTGCCAGGCGTGCTCGAGGCGAACGGCGACAGCCCCGTGCGCTGGATCGTCGATCACGGCAGCATCCCGCCGTCGGCGACGCGCGCGTTCGCCGCACGGGCGGCGGAAGCGAACCTCGGCTGGATCGACGCGCCCGTCTCGGGCGGCGTGTCGGGCGCGATTGCCGGAACGCTCGCCGTGATGGCGGGCGGCGAGGCAGCCGATGTTGCCGCCGTCACGCCCGTGATCGGGGCCTATGCGGCTCGCGTCACGCACATGGGCACGGCGGGCGCGGGACAAACCACCAAGCTGTGCAATCAGGCGATCGTGACGTCGACGGTGGCGGCCATCGCCGAGGCTGTCAGCCTCGCGCAGCGCAGCGGTATCGACGCCGCACGGCTGACGCAGGCGCTCGCGGGCGGCTGGGCCGACTCGGTGCTGCTGCAGACCTTCGTGCCGCGCATGACGCAGTCGGGTCAGCCGCCGATCGGCGCCTTGAGCACGTTCCAGAAGGATGTGGACACGATTGCCGCCGCGGCTTGCGAAACGGGCACTCCAATGCCGGTTTCGGGCACGGTGCAGCAACTGTTGCGTCTCGGTGCAGCCATGGGACTGGCGGATGCAGATTTGTCCGGTTTCATCGACGTGTTGCAGACGACACGTAAAAAAGGGTAGCAGGGCGCTGGCAGTGGTCCGGAGCGCGGCGCGCATGAGGCGATAACCTGCTAAAATACTGGGTTTTTCGCCGATCTATCATTCAAAGGGACGCGCCGTGCTGTCTACTGCCAACATCACCATGCAATTCGGGCCGAAGCCCCTGTTCGAGAACATCTCGGTCAAATTCGGCGGAGGCAACCGCTACGGCCTGATCGGCGCGAACGGTTGCGGCAAGTCCACGTTCATGAAGATCCTGGGCAGCGATCTCGAGCAGAGTGCAGGCAATGTGATGCTCGAGCCGAACGTTCGTCTCGGTAAGCTGCGTCAGGATCAGTTCGCGTACGAAGACGTGCGCGTGCTCGACGTCGTGATGATGGGCCACACGGAAATGTGGGGGGCGATGACCGAGCGCGACGCGATCTACGCGAATCCGGAAGCCACCGACGACGACTACATGCACGCGGCCGAACTGGAAGCGAAGTTCGCCGAGTACGACGGCTACACGGCCGAAGCGCGCGCGGGCGAACTGCTGCTCGGCATCGGTATCTCGATAGACCTGCACAATGGTCCGATGAGCAACGTCGCGCCGGGCTGGAAACTGCGCGTGCTGCTCGCGCAGGCGCTGTTCTCGAAGCCGGACGTATTGCTGCTCGACGAACCGACCAACAACCTGGACATCAACTCGATCCGCTGGCTCGAAGACGTGCTGAACGAGTACGACTCGACGATGATCATCATCTCGCACGATCGACACTTCCTGAACCAGGTCTGCACGCACATGGCGGACATGGACTACGGCACGCTGAAAGTCTATCCCGGCAACTACGACGACTACATGCTCGCGAGCACACAGGCGCGCGAGCGTCAGCAGGCCGCGAACGCGAAGGCGAAGGAACGTGTCGCCGACCTGCAGGATTTCGTGCGCCGCTTTTCGGCCAACAAGTCGAAGGCACGCCAGGCAACCAGCCGTCTGAAGATGATCGACAAGATCAAGATCGAGGAATTCAAGCCGTCGTCGCGTCAGAACCCGTTCATCCGCTTCGAGTACGAGAAGAAGCTGCACAATATTGCAGTGGTCGCGGACAGCATCACGAAGAAGTACGACCGCACGATCTTCAGCAATTTCAACCTCAGCGTGCAGCCGGGCGAGCGCATCGCGATCATCGGTGAAAACGGCGCGGGCAAGACGACGCTGCTGCGTTCGCTGCTCGGCAATCTGAGCGTCGACCACGGTTCGATCAAGTGGGCGGAGAACGCGAACATCGGCTACATGCCGCAGGACACGTACGAAGAGTTCCCGGGCGACGTCACGCTGATGGACTGGATCGACCAGTACCGCAAGGAAGGCGACGACGAGCAGATGGTGCGCGGCACGCTCGGCCGCCTGCTCTTTAATGCAGACGACATCAGGAAGTCGGTGAAGGTGCTGTCGGGCGGCGAGAAGGGCCGCATGATCTGGGGCAAGCTGATGCTCGGCCGCCATAACGTGCTGCTGATGGACGAGCCGACGAACCACATGGACATGGAGTCGATCGAATCGCTGCAGATCGCGCTGGACAAGTACGACGGTACGCTGATTTTTGTCTCTCACGACCGTGAATTCGTGACCGGGTTGGCGAACCGGATCATCGAGGTGAAGACGGATGGGACGCTGAGCGACTTCGGCGGCAACTACGAAGACTTCCTTTCGAGCCAGGGCGTGCAGTAAGCGTTACCGCCGCGGTTCCGACCAAAACCCGCTTCTTGCGAAGCGGGTTTTTTGTTGCCTGCTGCCGATGCGTTTTGCGCTCTCGCGCCGATTCCCCTTGTCTGCGTCCGATTGCGTCGTTTTCCCACGAGTAAAATGAACAGACTATCCAGGAGACAGGACGCAAAACAATGAAGACCTTCGAGCACTTCTACATCGACGGCAAATGGATCAAGCCGTGCGGCACAGGCATGATCGACGTGATCGACTCGGGCACGGAAGAAGTGATGGGCCGCATTCCCGAGGGCGTCGAAGCCGATGCCGAGGCGGCCATTGCCGCTGCCCGCGCTGCTTTCGACGGTTGGGCCGCGACCTCGCCCAGGGAGCGCGGCGCCTACCTGCAAAAAATTGCAGACAATCTCAAGGCGCGCACCGATGAACTCGCGGGCTACATCTGCGGCGAAGTCGGCATGCCGATCAAGCTCGCACGCGCGATTCAGGTCGGCGGCCCCGTCTACAACTGGAATGCCTATGCGAAGCTCGCGGGTGAATTCCAGTTCGAAGAGCAGGTCGGCAATTCGCTCGTCGTGCGGGAGCCCGTCGGCGTTGTCGCCGCGATTACGCCGTGGAACTATCCGCTGAACCAGGTCACGCTGAAGGTGGCAGCCGCACTTGCGGCTGGCTGCACTATCGTGCTCAAGCCGTCGGAAGTGGCGCCGTTGAATGCCTTCGTGCTCGCGGAAGCGATTCATGAAGCGGGGCTGCCCGCCGGTGTGTTCAATCTGGTCAGCGGCTATGGCCCCGTGGTCGGTGAAGTGCTCGCCAGTCACCCATCCGTCGACATGGTGTCGTTCACTGGTTCGACCCGCGCGGGCAAGCGCGTATCGGAACTGGCGTCCGCGTCGGTGAAGCGTGTCGCACTGGAACTCGGCGGCAAATCGGCGTCGGTCATTCTCGACGACGCGGATTTCGCTGCGGCGATCAAGGGCACGGTGGGCGCATGCTTTCTGAATTCGGGGCAGACGTGCTCGGCGCACACGCGCATGATCGTGCCCGAATCGCGCTATGACGAAGCGCGCGAACTGGCGAAGAAGGCAGCCGAAGCATTTGTCGCAGGCGATCCTCGCGTCGAGACGACGCGTCTGGGTCCGCTGGCTTCCGCTGCGCAGCAGTCTCGCGTGCAGCACTATATTGCGCGTGGCATCGAAGAAGGCGCGGAACTCGTCACGGGCGGCGCCGGCATGCCGGATGGCATCTCGAAGGGCTTTTTCGTGAAACCGACTGTGTTCGGCCGCGTGCATCCGAAGGCGACGATTGCGCAGGAAGAAATTTTCGGTCCGGTGCTGACCATCCTCACCTACAAGGACGAAGAAGAAGCCGTGCGCATCGCTAATGACTCAGTGTACGGACTCGGCGGCGCCGTATGGGCGGGGAGCGACGAGCGCGCGATGGGCGTCGCGCGACGTATCCGCACCGGGCAGGTCGATATCAACGGCGGCGCATGGAACATGGCTGCACCGTTCGGCGGCTACAAGCAGTCGGGACACGGCCGCGAGAACGGCGCATACGGGCTCGAAGAATACCTCGAGTACAAGTCGATGCAATTGAAGGTGAACAAGCCTGCATAGATTTGCATGAGCGCGACGCGGGGGCAATTCATGTCGACGCGACGTGCACAACCGATGACGAAGCGCAACGAAAGCGCGTGTCGATAACCGGCACGCGCTTTTTGTTTGACCTCACGCAAGATGCTGCATTGGCCAGTTGCGACCATCGAGGCTTTTCGTCGAATCCCACCGACGACGGAGGCCTCTCATGTTTCCTTCCCATCCGTTTGCGCCGCTCGTGATTCGCGGGCGATCGCTGTTGCCCATCGTGCAGGGCGGCATGGGTGTCGGCGTGTCGGCGCACCGGCTTGCGGGCAGCGTGGCGCGCGAAGGCGCGCTCGGCACGATCGCCAGCATCGATTTGCGCCATCACCACGCCGACCTGCTCGAACGTTGCCGCGCGACCCCCGACCGCGCGACGCTCGAAGACGCGAACCGCGTCGCGCTTACACGTGAGATCCGTGCCGCACGAACCCTCAGCGAAGGGCGCGGCATGATTGCCGTCAACGTGATGAAGGCGGTCAACGCGCATGCGGACTATGTGCGGATCGCCTGCGAGCTGGGCGCGGACGCGATCGTCATGGGAGCCGGTCTGCCGCTCGATCTGCCCGACCTGACACAAGGGCGCGATATTGCGTTGATCCCGATTCTGTCCGATAGCCGGGGCGTCGGCGTGGTGCTCAGGAAGTGGATGAAGAAAGGCCGCTTGCCCGATGCAATCGTGATCGAGCACCCGGCGCACGCGGGCGGTCATCTCGGCGTGACGAATCTCGACGACATGCACGATGCGCGTTTCGAGTTCACGCGAGTACTGCAGGAAATCGACGAGATCTTCACTTCGCTGCAGATCAGCCGAAGTGAAGTGCCGGTGATCGTTGCAGGCGGCATCAACAGTCATGAAGCGGTGCGCGCGTGTCTCGAAGCCGGCGCGAACGGCGTGCAGATCGGCACGCCGTTCGCCGTCACCGAAGAGGGTGACGCCCATCCGAACTTCAAGCGCGTGCTGGCCGATGCGACGCCGGACGACATCGTCGAATTCGTCAGCGTGACGGGCTTGCCGGCGCGCGCCGTGAAGACGCCGTGGCTCGAACGCTATCTGCGCAACGAGTCGCGCATCCGCACAAAAATTGGTGCGCTCAAACGCGCATGTCCGACTGCACTCGAATGCCTGAGTGCATGCGGTTTGCGCGACGGCATTGAAAAATTCGGTCACTTCTGCATCGATACGCGTCTTGCGGCTGCACTGCGCGGTGACGTGAACAACGGCCTGTTTTTTCGTGGACGCGAAGCATTGCCGTTCGGCACTGCAATCCGCAGCGTGCGCGATCTTCTCGAACTGCTGCTGACAGGCGTGGCGCGACCGGCTGTCGCAGGGCGTCTTGCGTTTTCGCTGGGTTGACGGGGGTCAAAGAGCGCGTGTAGGGGAACTTCGACAATGCTCTCGCGCACGATGCTTCGCACCTCGCGCAACCACACAAGAAAATCAGGGTAGCTTATGAACAAAAAAATTCGATCGATCGGGGTCGCGCTGTGCACAGCCGGGCTGGCGCTGATGACTTCGCACGCATTCGCCGCGGACACCGACACCTCAGGCATTCATGCCGGCGACGTGCTCGTGCGCCTGCGCGCCATCAGTATCATGCCGCAGGTGCGTACGAGCGACACGCTGTCCGCGCTGAACGTCGACGTCAACAACGCGATCGTGCCTGAAATCGACTTCACATACATGATTCGCGACAACATCGGCGTGGAACTGATTCTCGGCACGTCGCGGCATCAACTGACTTCGAATCTCGGCGACCTGGGCGGCGTCAACGTGCTGCCGCCGACGCTGTTGCTGCAGTATCACTTCAATCATCAGGGGCAGGTTCGGCCGTATGTCGGCGCGGGCGTGAACTACACGTACTTCTACAACGACGGCCTGCATGCGGGCGACCAGCAGATTTCGGTCAAGCGCAGCAGTTTTGGTCCGGCACTGCAGATGGGCGTCGACGTGCAGTTGACGAAGTCGGTGTTCGCCAACGTCGATGTGAAGAAGGTCTGGATGAAGACGGATGCATCGCTCAATGGCGCATCGCTCGGCACGCTGCATATCGATCCGTTGATCGTCGGCGTCGGTGTCGGGATGAAGTTCTGATCGCCTTCCGTCTCAACGATCATGCAATGAAAAACGCCGGCTCGTCATGAGCCGGCGTTTTTGCTTATCGGATCAGTGCATGTGCAGTCAAGCGGTGCGTCCGCCCAACAGGCAAATGCATCACAGCTTGTCGAACTTGAACCGCATCGCCGTGCCTTCGCGCTCGATGCGCGTCCAGACGGAGCGCCTTTCCTCATCGGTCAGAAACACCCAGTTCGACACTTCCGTCGCCGTGCGGCCACACCCTTTGCAGATTTCGTCGAAAAGCGTCGAGCAGACGCCGATGCAGGGGCTGTCGGGAAGGTCGTGCAGATTCGATGACATCGAGATACCTTGAACGGGAAATGCGTGCGGTCCGCTATGGTAAACCAAAAGCGCAGTCGGCTTCCGGCACCCATTTCGCGTTTGGCCGACATGCATTGAACTTCATCGCGCGATGCTGTAGCCGATGCGCGCCATCCAGTGCTGACGCTTGTTGTAGTCGAGCAGGTCCTCGCCGTAGCCGTTGAAGTAGCCGACCCATAGATAGCCACCCCATGCACTGCTGCCGAGCAGCTTGGCCAACGGGTAGGTCAATTGCGTGTCGACGCTGCCGTACCAATGTTTAGTGCCCTTGCGTAGCGTCGTCGCGAGTTGCCAGCCGTCGGGGCTCCCGTACTTGATCAGCAGGTCGACGTAGCCCCGGTAATCGGCAATGTCCGGGTTGTTGCTCGTGCCGAGGTAGAAGTAGACCTTCGGCGACACCTCCAGGTGCGTCGAGTTCAGGTCGCCGAATTCCCATGTCGGCAGCACGAACACGGTGTTGAGGCTGCGCGAATCGTCGCCTGCGAGGCCGTTCGATTCATGTCCGATACCCGCGGCGATGCCCATGCGCGTGAACCACTCCGAGCGCACTCCCGTGTCGGGGATGTAGTAGAAGAGTTGGGGCATGTAGCTCGTGTCGCGGAATGGGCGCGACTCGGCGGACAGATCCCAGATCGACATCTGCGTGTATGCGAAATACAGGTTGTCGAGGAAACGCTTCGAACGAAGATCGTCGGGCAACAGCAGCCGGTACTTGAAGCTGAGTTGCAGGCGCGCATTGGTGTCGCCGTTGTGGCCGACGGCAAAGTACATCGGCTCGTAGTACGAGATGCGGGAGAGCGCGGCGCGGCCCGCGTTCATCAGTGCGTCTGCGGCGGGCGAGGCGACTTCCGTGCTCGAAGCCGGCGTCACCGCGGCGGCCGCGCTCGCGGTTTGCGCGGGCGTTGCCGCCTGCATTTCCGCGCGCTCGGCCTGCACGATTCTCTCTTCGCGCGGGCCCCGGTTGATCGCGACGAGCGTGGGCGATGCGTCGAAGCCAACGGGATCGATACGCACCTCACCGCGTGCCCACGCAGGCCAGGGCGCTGAGTAGCGCACCTTGCGGAACTGGCCGGGTGACAGATGCAGCGCGTCGGACACGCCGGGCTCGCGCGTGAGTTCGAGCGGTTGCGGCGCGATGTCGCCGTTGGTGAGCGTGACGCGGATCGTCGCCGGCAAGGTCAGGTCGAGCGGCGCGTTGTCGTCGGCGGAGCAGAGAAGGGTGATCGACAGCGGTTCGTCGAACGCGGCTTCACGCAGCGGCGCGAGCATCGACGTCGTCGCGTGCACGCAAGGCGCGGTAAGGCCGAGCGATGTCGCGATCGATACGACAAAGGCGAAGCGGATGCGGACGATACGGGTGATCGCGTGATGCAACCAGGATGGCAGACAGGAAAGCGACAGGCAGGCAAGCGAGGCGAAGCGGCAAGACAAGGCGTTCAATGGCATGAGCGGTCGTCCTTTGCTATTGCTTGTCGGCGGCTTGTCGGCAGCGAACTTCATGCACCCAGTGCCTGGCACGATCGTGCACGCTGCAGAACCGGCGACGACGCGACGTGCAACGAGCTTCGTATGCATTGCCTTGCATTGCACTTCGCGGTACGCGTCCGCAACGTATTTCATGCCGCCGCGCAATCGCGTGCAGTGGATCGATGCAGCGAGCCGACGCAGATCGCGATCAAGTCATTGTAAAAGACGACTTACAAAGCGCAAGCTGCACGTGCGCATGCAGTGAACCGGCGGCACTCCAATGCATCTGGACGCGCCCATTCAACCGGTCGCTGTTTCCCAGATCAACGCGCCATTCAGTGCAATGATGCCCGCCGCGCATATCCACGCGAGCACGAGCGGCACGCCGCGCACGCGCCAGCTGTGCATCAGCTGGCTGTCCGACCCAAAGCGGATCAATGGCACGACGGCGAGCGGCAGTTGCAGGCTCAGCACCACCTGGCTCGCAACCAGCAACTGCGCCGAGCCATGCGGCCCAAACAGGCCGACGGCGACGAGCGCCGGGCCGATCGCCAATGCGCGCGTGAGTAGCGCGCGTTGCCAGCGTGGCAGCCGGATCTGCAGGAAGCCTTCCATCACCGCCTGACCCGCGAGCGTGCCCGTCACGGTCGCGCTCAGGCCGCACGCGAGCAGCGCAGCCGCGAACAGGATAGCCGCCCAGTGCGAACCGACGATGGGCGCGATCAACCGATGCGCATCGGCAAGGTCAGTCACGGTGCGGTGGCCGCTCGCGTGGAAGACGGCCGCCGACACGACGAGCAGCGCCGCATTGATCACGAAAGCCAATGAAAGCGCGCTGAAGGTGCCGAAGTTGACGCCGCGCAACGCATCGGCGATGTCGGCGTCACTGGTGGAGTGCGCATGCGTTTTGACGAGCGCCGAATGCAGATACAGGTTGTGTGGCATCACCGTCGCGCCCAGAATGCCTGCCGCGAGCCACACCATGCCGGCGTTGCGCAGCAGTTCGGCGCTGGGTGCCGCGCCCGTCAGCGCGGCTCGCCAGTCGGGCCGCGCGAGCACCAGCTCGATCACGAAGCACAGGCCGACGAACAGGATGAGCGCGACCACCACCGTCTCCAGCGTGCGCTGCCCATGCCGCTGCAAGGCGAGCATC